>JABMOS010000051.1 GCA_013203185.1 Fidelibacterota bacterium
GGTTTCTTTTGCCGTTAATGTTTCACCTGGTACTTTCATAATCACCTCAGCAATATAATCATTTTTAACCTTCTCAACGATCATCTTGCAATTAACAGTTCGATCATAGACGGGTTCCAGTCGATGGTCTATCTCAGCCTGAATATAGTCCCGTGTTTTCTCCGAAATGTCAAAATGTCGGGCGACGATGTTTACCTTCATTGGCTCCTCCTGTTTTATGGTGTGTGGCTAACATACTATTTTTTTTCTGCCCTGGGATGGGCCATTTGGAAAGCTTTTTTCATTTTGTCAACTTGCACATGAGTATACACCTGAGTCGTTGACAAGTTCGCATGACCTAACAAATCTTTTAGCGCCATGAGGTCTGCTCCTGCATTTAAAAGATGGGTGGCAAAAGTATGACGCAATACATGGGGACTCATCTTTTTTAATTCAGCAATGGCTTGAATTGCTTTTTTTACCCTCAAACGTATTCCATCATTTCCCAGAGGCGTTCCATTTTTTCCTAAAAACAGAGCCTCATTCTTCTCCCTCACTCCAAATTTATGTTTGGTGGCATATTGATAGTTATCAATAGCATCCCAAGCATATTGTCCCACAGGAATCACCCGCTGCTTTGAGCCTTTCCCCAAGACAGTAACCGTGCTTTTCTGAATGTTTAAGTCACTTGTTTTAAGACCGGCCAGCTCTGAAATACGCATCCCTGTGGAGTAGAAAAGTTCAACAATTGCGAGATCCCGCTTTCCCATCCAACTATCTGAAGCACTCAGCCTGTCCAATACAGCCACAATTTGATTCTCTGACAAATAACTTGGAATAACTCCTGGAAGTTTGGGTGTGTGTACATAAGCTGCAATGTTCAATGTCACAACACCTTCACGGTGCATATACTTAAAAAAAGATTTTAGTGCCGCCAGTTTCCTGGCAACGGATCGGGGTTGCTGATTTAATTCACCTGATAGATATCCTAAAAAACTTCTGATGACACCGCGATCTATTTGGTTCGGTTTGTTCAAACATTCCACATCATAATCGGAAAGAAATTGGCAAAACTGGGTAAGATCGATTTGATATCCCCTCAACGTTTCAGGTGAATATCTTTTCTCCACCTCAAGCCATGCCAGAAAAAGATCGATTTGCGTTGTCAATATTGAATTCATGCGTACTGACTTTCATCTCGTAATACATTTAACACCTGCTCAAAGTCATCATGCATGGGAGCCCGCAAATCCATAACCTCATGCGTAATGGGATGCTTAAAAATCAGCCTCCGAGCATGCAATGCCTGACGGTTGAGCATCCCTAAGAGTCTGGCGGCCAGCTGTCTATTGCGCATGTTCAGCGTGATAATTTTTGAATTGCGTCCACCATAATAGGGATCACCAAAAATCGGGTGATTTACATGTGTCATATGCACCCGGATCTGATGGGTGCGGCCTGTCTCTAATTTGACTCTTACGAGAGTCAGGAACTCAAACCGTTCAACCACTTCATACCGCGATAATGAAGCTTTGCCGGTATCAATCACAGTAAACTTTTTTCGGTTCTTTGGAGAGCGCCCTATGGGAGCGTTGATCTCTCCCTTGTCCTCATCAAATCTTCCCCACACCAATGCGTGGTAATATTTTTCAATAGTACGTTTTGAAAATTGGGACCGGAGATTGCCATGGATGCTATTGTCTTTTGCTGAGATGAGTAAACCCGATGTATCCTTATCCAGACGATGGACTATTCCAGGACGCAGCAAGCCGTTGTCATTGGAGAGATGTTCGCAATGATAAATCAGCGCATTAACCAGGGTACCAGTTGAATTTCCAGCACCGGGGTGTACAATAAGACCAGGCTGCTTGTTTACAACAATGAGATAATCATCCTCATATACAATATCTAAAGCGATGTTTTCGGCGTAGAGAGTTGGAGAATATGGCATCTCATATTCAACCAAGATATGCTCGCCAGGCTCAACAAGATGGCTGGCTTTGACTGGCTTTCCATTTGCCTGAATCTTGCCTGATTTGAGCAGTTTTTGTACCTGATTCCGAGTGATGTGTGTTGGTAGACGACTTGACAGGAACTTATCAATGCGAACAGGCCTTTGGAAGTTGTCGATGGTTACTTCAAAAGTTTCATTGGTCGATCTGCGTTGATCAGTCTGATTAATCAGCTTTACACATTCCTAACTAGTTTTAAAATTGAGTGGGTATTATGGAGGTGGATTTTTTCAATATTCGCACTTAGAAATCGCTGAAGCAAATATAGCGTAAAGGCTTTAGAATAGAAAGATTATTGAAGGATATCTTTTAAATGAATCTCAAGCTAAGAAGCAGGAGGTATTTCACTGTCAACCCTTGAAACGGCGGGTTTATTCTTTTGTTCTTTTCCTTCAATAAAAAAGACATAGCCCAGATAGAGAATCATCCCAATATTAACAGCGCTGTCAGCAATATTGAAAGTTGGCCAGCGAGTAAAAAAGAGCCAATCTGGCCAGTCAAAACTGATAAAATCAACGACATACCCTCGGATCAACCGTTCTGGGATGTTGCCAAAGGCACCTCCTAGAATAAAAGCAAGACCCACGCTGGGCAGTATGTGCTGGTCCTTATACTGATAGAGAAGATAAAAAAGCAGACCTATAGCGCCGATGGCCATGGCATTTACCAATGGCATGGGGATAAAGGACAGACTAAAGATCATATTGTAGTTTTCAGCATAGTCCAAACGGAATAGATCACCTTCTGCGGGCCAATAATGCTGACCCTTCAAGGCCACAATAGCCCAATATTTCGTGGCATGATCCAACACAACGAGGACTGCGCTAATACTCAGAAATTTGAGCATTTGTTTAATTGCGCTTAATTCCTACAGTGAAGTTGCTTTTCCCAATCTTGAATTCAGCCTGGAAGCTATCATCTTTTTTTTCGAAACTGATTTCTTCAGCCAGGGTTTCATTGGCGATATATTCCTGATGCTCTAAAATCATGTTCTTAAGTGCTTCATCAACTTCAACAAAAATACTAATTCTGTCAGACACATCAAATTCAGCATCCTTGCGCATGTTCTGGACATTTCGGATGAAATCTCTGGCCATACCCTCACTGATTAATGCATCAGAAAGTTGAGTTTCCACGGCTACGACTACCCCTGCTTCTTCAACCACTGCCTGTCCCTCAGGTTCGATGGTTGAGACCAACAGTTCCTCAGGGAGTATTTCAAAATTGTTCTGTCCATCGGTTAATTGAATGCCGTCGCCACCTTTTGATTGCTTGAGTAGCACTTGAGGATCAACAGCATTGATCAGATTCCGGATCAAGCCCATGTCCTTACCATATTTCGGTCCAAGAAGACCTAAATTCGGTTTGATATCGTATTGGACAAGTGCATCTGCATTTTCTACCACAGATAAGGTTTTGATATTCAACTCTTCCAGAATCTGATCTTGCAGATCACTGGCAAAAGCCCTGTCTTCTTCTCCTGGAAAGTATACTGAGATATTGGCCAGGGGCTGACGAACCTTAAGATTGGCTTTATTCCTGGCGGCTCTTCCCAACTCAACAGTTTTGATGACAACATCTACACGTCGCAGTAAATCATCATCCAACCAGCGATCGTCCACTTCAGGAAAACTGCAAAGATGAATACTTGGAGGTGCCTCAGGATCTAGTGTGACAACAAGGTTCTGATAAAGAGCCTCGGTGAAGAATGGAGAGACTGGTGCAATTAATTTTGAGAGGGTAACCAGAGCTTGATAAAGTGTGTGATATGCAGCCCACTTGTCCGTGTCATTTTCACTTTTCCAGAAACGACGTCTGGACCGACGCACATACCAATTGGAGAGTTCATCCACAAAACGGTTAATCTTGAGCATGAGCTTATCAGCCTGGTAGCCATCATAATCTTTGCGAGCCAGGCCAATCAGTTGATTTAAACGAGCCAGAATCCATCGGTCTAATTCCGTTAGAGTAGATTCATCCAAAGCAGACATGGGATCAAATTTATCCAGGCGAGCATAAGTCACGAAAAAGGAATAGGTATTCCATAGAGTCAGGACTTTACGACGAACTTCGTCTGCAGCACCATAACCAAAATTCAAATTATTTACCGGCACTTGGGAGGCATACATCCAGCGCATGACATCAACACCCATCTTCTCAGCAGCATCTTCAAACCAGATGGCGTTGCCAGCGGATTTGTGCATATCATCACCTTGTTCGTCTTTGACCAGGGCGTGACCCATTATGGTTTTGATAGGTGGTTTGTTTTCCATTACCGTGCTCATGGCGAGAATGGCATAAAACCAATTGCGAAACTGTCCTGGCAGCGATTCCACAATAAAATCTGCTGGAAACCATTTCTCCCAATATTCGGGATCTTTACGGTACTCCATGGTGGAATAAGGTACGATACCTGCATCAAGCCAGGGGTTGCCTACATCTGGAACACGCGTCCCAATGAGTCCAGTTTTGGGATGTTTAATTTTTACTTTGTCAATCCAGGGTTTATGAGGGGTTTTACCTTCAAATTCGTCCCAGCCCTCAACTGCCAGTTCCTTAAGCTCTGTCTCTGAACCTACAACGAAAAAGGAACCATCTTCAAAGGTCCAGATGGGTAACGCCAATCCCCAATAGCGTTTTTTGGAGATCATCCAATCGTTCATGTTCTTGAGCCAGTCCAGCTCGCGTTCTTTTCCGTAGGATGGTATCCACTCGACTTGTTTAGTAATTTCGGAAATTTCCCCTCTTAGCTCATCCATTCGGATAAACCATTCATCTACTGGGCGAAAAACCAGTTCAGTACCATGACGCCAGCAGCAGGGATATCGGTGAGTAATGGGTTCCCGTTTATAGCGCAATCCCTTTTCAGAGAGGTCATCTATGACTTCATCGCTTATTCCCATGACGTTGCGACCTGTCCAGGAGCCAAAGCCTTCCATATATGCACCAAATTCATCGATGGGTTTTATGACCTGAAAACCAAGTTCCTTGGCCAGAGCATTATCTTCTTTACCACAACCAGGTGCAATATGTACAATTCCAGTACCATCATTTTCAGAGATCTCATCCCAAAATATAATGGCATGGTGAATATCTGTCTGAATGGGTAGTTCATCATAGGGTCCATGATACTCCCAGCCCAACATTTCCTTACCCTTGAGGGTTTCAAGCGTTTCGTAGTCTCCTTGCAATATTGAGAGACGACCCTGGGCGAGGTAGTAGATATCATCACCTTGTTTGACCTTGACATAGTCCAGATCGGGGTGAACGGCGGCCATAATATTAGAGGATAGCGTCCATGGTGTGGTTGTCCACACCAGTAAAGATTCATTTTCCCGGTCTTTGAGGGGGAATTTCAAATAAATGGAGGTATGGGTGAGTTCCTTGTAACCTTCGGTGGCAATTTCATGTTCAGAGAGAGCCGAGCCACAGCGGGTACACCAGGGCATAACATCGTAGCCCTTATAAATAAATCCACGATCGAAAACTTTCTTAAGAAACGCCCAAATTGTATAATTATTTTCATCAGACATGGTGAAATAGGAATTATCCCAATCCATCCAGTAGCCCATGCGTTTGGATTGCTCTGTCTGAATGGCGGAAAATTTATGAACACGCTCCTTACACTTATTGACAAAGGCTTCAATCCCGTATTCCTCGATATCCGTTTTTGATTTGAAACCCAGTTCTTTTTCAACTTCAACTTCTACCCACAAGCCCTGACAATCAAAGCCGTTTTGATAGCGAAGCTCCATTCCCAACATGGCATGGTAGCGCTGATAAAGATCTTTGTATGTGCGACCCCAGGCATGGTGAACGCCCATGGGGTTATTGGCAGTGATGGGACCATCGAGAAATGACCAACGTGGCTTGCCAGCGTTTTGTGCTCTGAGTTTATTGAAAATATCTTCATCCTCCCAGAATTTCAACATGTCGTGTTCCAGGGCGATAAAATCTACTTTGCTAGATACTTCCTTCATCATGAGTCTGTCTTTTCCCATCTTAATTTCCCATAGCTTTCGGTGCTATGATTCAGTCCTTTTTTAGCCGCGCAATATAATCGCCGCATTTTCGCCAAGTCAATGTTATCCCCACATTTCTGGGTCTGGAATATGAACTTTATTCTAGCTCCATTATTTAAGTTCGAAATGTTAGTTTATGTTTCATGTCTTAACAGGAGAGACCCCAGAATACTGACGAAGTATCTGGGGTCTCGGGGGTTTGGAGGGAAATGATTTTTTAGATAGCCTACACCTACTCCTTTAGGATTCAGGAATGGTAAGGGCTACAAAGAAGGTGTTGGAAACATCCCGTCTCACTAAAAGCAAGATAGTATCACCCGCATTGTAGGATTGTAGATTTTTTTCAAAGGCTCCTGCCGTAGTTACCTTGGATAAATCCCGCACATTTGGACCCATTTTCTGTATGAGATGACCTGTGCGGATATTTTTCTTATAGGCCTCACTATCTGTTTCTACTGAAGTGACCAGCACACCATCCGTTCCTGGGGATAAGTTGTAAAACCGCAGACGATCGGGACTGGCTGTTTCAACAGTGAGACCGATGTCAGATTTATTTGTTTCAATGATTTCTGCGGCTGCAACCTCATCAGGTAACTCACCTAACGTAACCGTGATGGTCTTAATTTTACCATCCCTGAGAACTTTCAGCTTCTTCTTCTCATTGGGGCGTTGGGTCGACACCAGAATTGGCAGCTTCCGCGAATTCTCAACTTCATGGCCATCGAATTCAATGATGACATCAAGTTGCTTAAGCCCTGCATCGTCTGCAGGGCTACCCTTGACCACCTGCTGTACCAGGGCTCCTTTTGCTATATCCATGCCCAGTGTTTTGGCCATGGCGGCATCGACGGGCTGAACATAAACGCCCAACCAGGCTCTGGTAACACGTCCGTCGGAACGTAAATCCTCAACGATCCGATTGACTAAATTGATGGGAATTGCAAAACCGATCCCCTGATATCCACCACTTCTTGAAGCAATGGCTGAATTCATACCGATTAGCTCGCCATCTAGATTCACAAGCGCGCCTCCAGAATTTCCAGGGTTGATTGCAGCATCAGTTTGAATAAAATTCTCATAGTCATTGAGACCAACAGAAGAACGACCTGTTGCACTGATTATGCCTTGGGTGACTGTCTGTGACAGGCTACCTGAAAAGGGACTTCCTACCGCAAGCACCCATTCCCCCACTCTAATTTTATCAGAGTCACCCATTTTAATGGGCTTCAAATTTTTGGCGTCAACCTTAATCAGTGCAACATCGGTTTTAGGGTCTGCACCGATAATTTTGGCATCATATTCTTTATTGTCCGATATTTGGACTTTAATGTTTTCTCCTTTTTCAACCACATGATTATTAGTGAGGATATATCCATCGGCACTAATAATGATTCCTGAGCCCAGAGAGGTACTTTTCATCTCACGATCGCCGTCTGGCAAAAAAGGCCAGAGTTGTTTGGGAAACATTTCCTGGAAGCCCTTGTATTGCTCCATCGCTGGATGCTTATAGACATGCTCACTGGTGATTGTTACAACCGATGGCGCGACTTGCTCAGAAATGTCAGCAAAGGCATTGCTCAAGGCCTTGGCTACTCCAATGTCAGAGGCATTAAGATCTAGAGGTAATAAAGCCACAATTAGGAATAGTGGAGTAAATAGTAGTATATGTTTTTTCATGTAGTCTCCATTTAATTGACACAGCTTTTTATGCCGGTTGAAATGAAAGGTTTCATAGAATTTTTTATTTTGATGCCATAAGTCATCACAATGATGGAATCTATCAATTTATATCTTGAAGAGCAGGTAATAACTATCTACTGTCCCCACATATTCTTTTTAATTAGTTTGATCCCATGAATGGAAGAGAAAGAGTTTTATCTGCGCTTCGCAGGATTGAGACCTCAAGGGTTCCACTGGGTGAGATCGGTGGCGGCTACACAGATACAATCATTCAAGCTGTCCTGGGTGATAAATATGATCTGGGGTCAGACGGATACTTTTTAAATCATCAAAGAATCCGTGAGCTTCTGGGAGCTGACATTGTTGGTGCTCGTGTTGTCGGACCCGCTGTGGAAATAGTGGGAACCCACGAAGATTGGGGTACCGAAACTTATAAGGACTATTGGGGAGCGACTCATACACAACCCCCTGATGCCACAGTCCAGCTTGTTGATCCCATTGCCCACAGCCCTGAAGAGCTGGCATCCTGGCAACCCCCCAATGTAAGTCATTTTGATTCCACTCAGGTTGCCAGGTGGAAGGATTCAAGCGCTTTCTTCGTATTGGCTACCATGAATGCCGGCTTCGACCTGGGATACGAATTGTTGGGTTTTGAACGGTTTATGATGTGGACCCTCCAAGCACGCGAAACAATGAAGCAGTACTATGAAAAACTTATTGAAACGAATTTATCAATGGCCCTAATGAGTGCAGAGGCTGGTGCTGATGGCATTCTTATAGCAGATGATCTGGCTTTTAATACGGGTACTTTTGTAGATCCAGAGTATTTAAGAACTGACTACTTCCCTATTCTGAAGAATATGATAAGCGAAATTAAAAAGACGGGACTGCCTGTTTTTTTCCATTCAGATGGAGATCTGAGGAATATTATTCCTGATCTTATTGATTGTGGTATTGATGTGCTCCAATCCTGTGACCCCAATGCAAATATGGATATTCCCACCCTTAAAGGGGAATACGGACAGGATCTCGCATTCATGGGAAACATTGATGTAGATTTACTAGCAAATGGGACCGTCCAACAAGTTGAGAACACCACTCGCACCTTAATTCAAGATGCCCGGAGTGGTGGTGGTTTTATTTTAGGGACCAGTAATGTGGTGGCCTCGTATTGTCAGCCTGAAAATTTAAAAGCTATGTATGCCATGGCCCACAAGGAGTTGAAATAGATGTCTACTAATTCCATTCAACAGGCCATCGTCATGGGAAATGTGGCTTCCATTTCAGCTGATGTAAAACGACTACTTGATGCGGGGATCAACAGCCAGCAGATTCTCGATGAGCAGCTCCTTCCCGGAATGGCCATTGTGGGTGAGAGATTTAAGCAAAACGAAATGTTTTTGCCCCAGGTGCTCATGTCGGCCCAGGCTATGCAGACTGCCATTGATATTCTAAAACCTTATCTGGCAGAAAATTCTGAGGCTCGGAAACGCAAGACTGTCATTATCGGGACCGTGAAGGGTGATATGCATGATATTGGTAAGAATTTGGTAAGAATCATGCTCATCGGCGCTGGTTTTGAAGTTATCGACCTGGGTGTGAATGTACCTGCTCAGCGATTTCTTGAAGCAAGTTCTCAACACCAGGCAACAGTTGTCTGTCTCTCAGCTTTGTTGTCATCAACCATGAACAATATGAAGGAAGTTGTTGAGGCTTTTAGAAACCATCCAGAACTGAAGGGCACAAAAATTCTCATTGGGGGTGCTCCAGTAAGTCGTGAGTTTTCCAAAAGTATTGGTGCAGATGGGTATGCACCAACCGCACCAGCTGCAGTTGAGCGAGTACAACAATTTTGTGGTCAATAAACAAGCAATTTCATTTCTAACATACCGGACAACATATGATTACCCTTATTTCACCGGCCAAAAGTGTCAACTTTAACGATCCAGCCCCGACAGACGTGTTTTCAACTCCAGATTTAATAAGTCAGAGCAAACAGCTTATCACCCAGTTGAAGCGCATTAAAAAGCCTGAACTCATGGAGCTCATGTCCATTAGTGAGAATCTTGCAGATCTCAATATTCCCAGGTATAAGGCCTTCAAACCACCCTTTGATCTTGAAAATGCCAAACAGGCACTCTTCGCATTTACTGGTGACGTTTATCAGCATATGCGCATCAATACCTATAATTCTAATAAACTTCACTTTGCCCAGGATCATTTAAGAATTCTCTCGGGTCTCTATGGATATTTACGTCCCCTGGATCTTATTCAAGCCTATCGCCTGGAAATGAAGACGCCTTTGAAAACAAAGCACGGGGACAATTTGTATCAGTTCTGGGACAAAAGAATCACACGGGCGCTGAGTAAAGATTTAAAAGCGGATGATTCTCCTGCAGTTATTAATCTGGCATCCAAGGAATATGCCCGGGCAGTAGATTTTAAATCACTCAAGGCCCCAGTCGTCAATATTGAGTTTAAAGAGGTAGAAAGTGGTAAAGCCAAAGTCATTGCCATTTTTGCCAAGTGGGCCCGAGGAATGATGGCTGACTTTATCATTCAAAACAATTTGGATGAACCCGATCAGCTCAAGGCATTCGATTTATCTGAATATAAATTTTCTAGAAATGATTCAGGCGCTTCAAACTGGGTGTTCACTCGGCCCCGTCCTGAGTAAAGGCTAAATCAGGTTTTCAGGATTGGGAGACTAATAGTGAAAGTCGTGCCCTGGCCTGGAACACTCTCCACAGAAATTTCACCACCATGATCGGTGACAATGCTCTTCACAATTGCCAAGCCCAATCCTGTACCATTGTGCTTTTGGTGGGTAAAGAATTCATCAAACACTTTGGCGAGCACCTCTGCATCCATCCCATGACCAGTATCAGATAGAGTCATTACAAGATAATCCGCATCAACTCGACTTGTAATTGTGAGTTTACCACCAGCACTCATGGCTTCGATGGCATTATTCGCCAGGTTTTCATATACCCTATAGAACCTGCTTGGATCAATTTGAATATGGGTCTCACCTTGAAAGTCAGTCACCAGTTGCATATTTTGGTGCTCCAAATTTTGATGAATACTGGTGAGCGAATCCTCGATGCAGGCAGGAAATGTCATTTTCTGTAACTGGAGTGTTGAACTGCCTTTAGCAAAAGCCAGAAGCTCCTGCGCCAGCGTGTTGAATTGATTGACTTGCTGTGAAATAATCTTGGTATACTTGACCACATCCTCATGGGCCATCTCTTTTAACCCAATGAGCTGTGCAAACCCGGCAATGGTGGTCATGGGGTTTTTCAAATCGTGCAAAATCGTAGAAGCCATCCGACCCACAATGGAAAGGCGCTCGTTTTCCACAAGGGCTTCTCGAGTGGCATTGAGTTCTTCAATGATGCTGTTGAGTTCGCGATTTTTATCTTCCAGAGTACTAATGAGTGTTGAATCGGTTTTGCGCAGATATTGAGAAATACTCCGGGCAACTTCCAGAGTAAACTTGGGGAAGTGATTGACCAGCTCCAGGAAACCCTCTTTCTGAACAACCAAGACTTCACTCTCTTCTGTTGCAACAATCCCGGCACTGCGGACTTTATCTTCCACCAGGGCCATTTCACCGAAGAGTTCACCCGATCGATCGATGACATTCAGTACTTCCTGGTCGTCGCCCTCAATAGATTTGACAACTTCCAAACGTCCTTTGATCATGACAAAAAACTGGTTTGCAACTGCGCCTTCCTCAATGAGTTTTTCCCCAGGGGCAAACAGCTGCCTCTGCATCAGACTACTGATTTTCTCCAGCTCTCCCGGTTGAATTCCTGAGAAAGGCTCTAAGCCTTGTAAAAGTGGTATGGGAGGTGGGTTAAGAATGCGCATTGGCAGGTCTTAGGATTTAACTGCCTTCAAATGGTATGGGGATTTGGTGTTTTGATTTCGGTAAAAGGTTATATCCTACTGCTGGTAGATCAATGATGAATTTAGTCCCTACACCCTCTTCACTCTCAATATTTATGAGCCCATCATGCTCATCCACAATGCGCTTTACAATTGCCAAGCCAAGACCTGTACCCTTACGTTTTCCATGGGTATAAAATTCTTTAAATGCATTTTCTCTGACTTCATCTGACATCCCGAACCCATCATCTTCCAAAACAATTCGGATACCAGTCTCTACTTCCATGCTGTGAATCGTAAAAGTTCCATCTTCACCCAGGACATCCAGGGCATTGTTGGCGATATTTTCGAGGACTCTAAAAAAGCGACCATTATCTATTCTTACCTCTCCCTCGAACTTTAAATCCCTCTCAAAGGAAACGCCTCTTTCTTCAAATTTCAATATAAGGGAGTCACAACACTCCTGAAGATAACCAGCCATCTGGACTGATCTCAAACGCATTTGCTCACCGCCCTGGGCAAAGGAGAGGAGATCCTGGGTCATGGTTGTAAATTGGATGACCTGCTTGGCAATGATATCGGCATACTTGGCAAGTTGTTCGCCGTTATGCTTCTTCATCTTTATTAGTTGAGCATAGCCACCAATGGTAGACATTGGATTTTTCATGTCATGCAAAATTGTTGAAGCCATGCGACCAATGAGTGAGAGACGCTCTTTGCCGATGAGCTCTTCCTGGGTTTCCTGGAGGCGGAAATTAATATGACGGAGTTCATCATTTTCTTTTCTAAGCTTATTGATGAGTCGTTCATCTGTTTCTCTCAAAAACTGAGAAATATTTTTTGCTACTGACAGGGTGAAGAGAGGGACGGAATGGACAAGCTCAAGGAAATCTTCCTTGGAGACAGCCAGGACTTCACAATCACTATCTGCGACCATGCCTGCGCTGCGAGGTTTGTCTTCCAGGAGGGCCATTTCCCCAAACAGACCACCAACCTCATCATAAAAACCCAAGACTTCAGACTCATTTTCTCTGACTTGTTTCTCAATTCTTACTTTACCGGATGCCAGGATAAAAATGTGATCACCGATTGAATTTTCGTGAATAATAGACTCCTCGTGATCATAGTGACATGACTCGATTTTGGAGTGTATTTGCTTGAGCTCATTATCCGGAATATGCTCGAATATTTTCCATTTTTTCAGAGAGTCCAGGCTGGGCTTCTTAATCAGTTTCATATTGACACCAGCGATATTGAGAGGTCATTCATAGTCTACTTCATTTACCTACTTGTCAGCAATAAAAGCATTGATTTTCTTAAACTATTCTGAGTTTCAAACATGCAAGCAAATATGATGAAACTCCATCGAGTAATTATTCTAGTTCCATTCATGGGAAATGGTCAGCTAATATTTACTCAATCTCCTAAAGTAATCCCGATTGCCATATTTCAAACTATGAATCAGCTCAAATCCCTTGCCACGTAGTGACTTGAGGGACTCATAATTCGTGGTTCCGCTGGCTCGGAATTTGACAGGCTCTATAAAAAAAGCCCCCTCAGAAAAAACTGGGAGGGCTTATTGTTAAAGCGGTGTAGCTGAAGCTTTATAGTTCGCGAGCAGCTGCCTGTGCTGCGGCCAATCTCGCGATGGGCACGCGGAAAGGCGAACAGCTCACATAGTCGAGACCTGCTCTGTGGCAAAATTCAACTGAGCTTGGTTCACCACCATGCTCTCCACAGATTCCAAGTTTGATGTCAGGTCGCGTCTCTTTACCCAGCTTACAGGCAAGTTCAACCAATTGACCAACACCTTCCTGATCAAGGACTTCGAAAGGATCATTCTTTAATAGGCCTTTTTCCAGATAGACAGGCAGGAATTTTCCAGCATCATCACGGGAATATCCAAAGGTCATCTGTGTCAAGTCATTGGTTCCAAATGAGAAGAATTCAGCACTGGTGGCAATTTTATCAGCAGTCAAGGCAGCACGAGGAATCTCTATCATCGTACCAACGAGGTGATCCACTGAATCACCAACTTCTGCAAATAACTCCTTGATAGTATCGCGAACGATCTTTTCCTGAAGTTCCATCTCAGCCAGAGTTCCGGTAAGTGGAATCATGATCTCTGGCATGGCTACAATCCCCCTGGCCTTGAGTGCAAGTGCTGCACCCATAATGGCTTTGGTCTGCATCACAGTAATTTCTGGATAGGTGTTACCCAGCCGACAACCTCTGTGACCCAACATGGGATTAAACTCTGCGAGATCATCTACCTTTTCTGAAATAACCTTCAAGTCGACACCCATGACATCAGCCATTTCCTGCTGACCTTTTTCATCATGGGGAACAAACTCATGTAATGGTGGATCCAAGAGACGAACTGTCACAGGAAGATCCTGCATGGCTTCAAAGATACCTTCGAAGTCTTTCTGCTGGATTGGCAGAAGTCTTTCCAGAGCAGCCTCGCGACCAGCCTGATCCTCTGCAAGGATCATCTCACGCATGGCAACAATCTTATCACCTTCGAAGAACATATGCTCTGTACGACATAAACCGATACCCTTGGCACCAAATTCTCTGGCGATTTTGCTCTCGCGGGGAGTATCCGCATTAGTACGTACATACATTCTTGTGAATTTATTGGTAAGATCCATTAGTTGGCCAAAAGCACCGCTTACTTCAGGATCGATGGTTTTAATTTTGCCTTCAAAAATTTCACCAGTGCTTCCATTAAGAGAAACCCAATCTCCCTCATTAAAGACACTACCATCCACGGTCAATGTTCTGGCTTTATAGTTAATTTTGATTGCACCAGCCCCTGACACACAACACTTACCCATACCACGAGCAACCACAGCGGCGTGAGAGGTCATACCACCGCGGGCAGTAAGGATACCATTGGCAATATTCATACCCTCGAGATCTTCTGGAGAGGTTTCAATTCTAGCCAGAATGGAGTTTTCATATTTATTGGCTTCGTCAGCATGGAATACCAGCTGTCCAGTAGCGGCACCAGGTGAGGCAGGCAGCCCTTTGGTGAGAACTCTTGCAGCAGCCATGGCTTCTTTATCAAAAACGGGGTGAAGTAATTCATCCAGTTTGTTGGGCTCAACGCGCATGAGAGCTTCTTTATCATCAATTTCACCAGCTGCAAGTTGCTCCATGGCAATGCGTACCATGGCAAAACCAGTTCTCTTGCCACTGCGAGTCTGGAGCATCCATAGTTTTCCATCCTGCATGGTAAACTCAATGTCCTGCATATCTTTGTAATGGTCTTCAAGTCTTTGTTCGATAGCGTGTAGCTCTGCATAGATCTCGGGCATGAGCTCTTCAAGTGATGGAAAATCCTTTTTGCGCTCTTCTTCAGAGACACCTGCCAGGACGGCCCAACGTTCAGAACCAATCTTGGTAATCTGCTGAGGGGTGCGAACACCAGCTACCACATCTTCACCCTGGGCATTGATGAGGTATTCACCATTAAACTGGTCCTCACCGGTTCCAGCATCACGAGTAAAGGCAACACCAGTACCGGAGTTGTCACCCATGTTACCAAAAACCATGGCCTGGACATTGACAGCAGTTCCCCAGTCACCTGGAATTTTGTTTAACATACGGTAATAGACTGCACGGGGAGTTTCCCATGAATCAAAGACGGCCATAACTGATCCCCAGAGTTGATCCCAGGGATTGTCAGGAAAACTGTGACCTGTTTTTTTGGTGACAGCGGCTTTAAATTTTGATACCAGTGTTTTTAAGTCTTCAACTTTGAATTCTGTATCCAGTTCGTAACCCTGGGCTTCTTTAAGCGCTTCCATAATCTCTTCAAAGGGATCGATATCCTCTTTGGATTCAGGTTTCATACCTAAAACGACATCACCATACATCTGTACGAAACGACGGTATGAATCCCAGGCAAAGCGTTCATTGCCAGATTTTTTGGCGAGGGCTACAACAGCACTATCATTCAGACCCAGATTCAAAACTGTGTCCATCATACCAGGCATGGAAACGCGAGCTCCAGAGCGAACTGATAAGAGTAATGGGTTTTCTTCGTCACAAAATTTTGCGCCCATGACTGCTTCAACTTCTTTAACAGCTGCTTCAACTTCAGCCTTGATCAGCTCAACAGTTTTGTCGCGACCAACTTGATTATACTCTGTACATACTTCTGTGGTGATGGTGAATCCAGCAGGGACGGGAATACCCAGTCCACTCATTTCAGCCAGGTTGGCTCCCTTGCCTCCCAGAAGATTTTTCTGTGAAGCATCTCCTTCGGCTTTTCCACCTCCAAATGTGTAAACGCGTTTTGTCATGATTAAATCATCCTTTCAAATCAAAATATATATAGTAGTAGTGTAAAAGTTGAATCGTGTCTCAGATCAGAGTGACGTATTGCCATGCGCGGAATTAAACCCTTTTACATACGATTTGCCACAATTTTCAATCATTTTTCTTAATAGAATCATTGAAACATCTAAAGTATCCATAAACGAATCCCTCAATAGTGTATCATCTGCCAGAATTAATTAATGGATTCACAGGGCTGATTACTAGATTTCAGCATGCAGATTTTATTAACCCACGCTCTGAGATCAGAGGCTGGATCGATCAGACAGCACTACCCTCTGGCCAAACCCATTCGTCAGGGTAATGGTCAGGAACTGATACAGTTGGATAAGACAATGCATATACTCAGAACAGGCGTCGGTTTAGAATCCAGTGAGGCTGCATTGAATGCATATATTAATCCTAAGAAATTTGATTTGATTGTTCATTTTGGTGTAAGTGGATCTCTATCAGACAATCTGCCACTGCTGCAAATTATCAAGGGTACAAAATTTTCATGTGCTGGCAAACCAGATCTTAAAATTGCTTCTCCTGAAATATTGGGTTCTACTTCTCTTCCAGAGGCAACATTCTATTCCAGTGCCAAGGCCATTACAGATGAAATAATGAGGGAATCAGCCATTTCATCAGGTGCACAGGCAGTTGATATGGAATCATATTCAGTTGCTGTATTTTGTGAAAACCACAGTGTACCACTTCTGGCCATTCGATGTATTTCAGACCGAGCGGGTCACTCCACCCCAGAAGATTTTAAAAAGTACTATACCAGGGCTTCACAAACACTTCAGAATTTTCTGCTAAAGAAAATCCTGCTAAACCTACTCTAAATCTCATGAACATTTCGGTCATCATCCCATCCTATAACAGAGCGTCTACACTTGAGCGTGCAATCCAATCAGTATTGGATCAGACCTTCCCAGCTATGGAAATTATTGTGGTAGATGATGCTTCAACAGATGGCACCTCTGAAATCTTGAAAAAATATTCGAACAGAATAGAGATCATCACAAATGAAAGTAACATGGGGGTCTCCTTTAGTAGAAATGCTGGTATTCAAGTTGCCCAGAGTGACTGGATAGCTTTTCTGGACTCAGATGATCAATGGGTTGCTGCAAAACTTGAGCACCAGAAGGGCTTCCATGAAGCTCACCCAACTGTATTAATCAGTCAGTGCGATGAAATCTGGATTCGCAACGGGGTCAGGGTGAATCCCATGTCAAAACACAAAAAAAAGGGCGGGTGGATTTTTGAATCCTGTATTCCCCTTTGTATTGTGAGTCCCAGTGCCGTGATCATTCATCGGCGCGTCTTTGAACACATAGGTTTATTTGATGTCAATTTCCTGGCCTGTGAAGATTATGATCTATGGCTGAGAATAGCGCCCCATTACGAGATTGGCCTGCTTGATGAAAAATTGGTGACCCGCTATGGAGGTCACGATGACCAACTGAGCAGGAAATACTGGGGTATGGACAGATTCCGGATCACAGCAATGGAAAAACATGTGGATAGTGATCTTGATCCTGTCTGGAAGAAAACTTTATTGGAAGAACTTCAGTTCAAATGTGCCGTTGTAGCTGCTGGTGCAAAAAAAAGGGACAAGCTTGAAACAGCTGCCCTTTACCTGGAAAAGCAAAAGCGTATCCAATCAAGATTGAATGCCCAATGATTTTACCAACCCAATTGTAATAGCTATTTATTCTACTAGATCATTTCTAATACTGGCATACTTCAGGGTTGAGTGAAGATTCCTGTAAAAGGGAGGTTGTATTTTTTCCATGTGCGCTATAGCTGCTTCATAATCATATTCAAAGCGCTTGACTTCCCAATGGGCCTGGCCATCAGTTAATTTTAGAAATGCAACGACACCTCGTCTGTCTTCATCGAAAGGCAAGCCGGTTGAACCAGGGCAAAACACCCTCAAATTGCCAAAATGATCATGCCGAGGGATGTGGGTGTGTCCGTGTGTGAACACAAAGGTTTTGGCCTTATCATGTTTTAATTGCTCATGGTCCCGCCACTTTTTGGCTTCGTCCAGGCTGGGCGGTGAATCATCACGACCAAACCAGGCATGGGTGAATTCCGCATACACGCCATTGGTATTCACAATATGGGACAACTTCATCCTTTGTATAAAGGCTTTGCCTTCAGAGCCTATTTGCTCTGCTGTCCATTTTTCATTCGCCACAATGTCAATGCACACAGGATCATCTGGATCCATACCCTCTATGGTGGGTCGTTCGTATTCCCATATCCTTTCTACCAAATAGCGATCATGATTCCCTCTGATAAATATGGGGTCCGCCAAGGACTGGAGTTTTTTGAGTACCTCTGCAGGCGCAGAGCCAAGTGAGAAATTGTCACCCAAACAAATAATTTTGTCAATATCTGAACGATCATTTATCAGGCGCACTGCTTCGTCAAGGGCATGAATATTGCCATGAATATCTGTAATTATAGCGAACGAGATTGCTTCTCCATGGCCATTAGGCATGAATTAGACTCCTGATTCGAGCTTGATTACTATTGTAGTACGTGTTGACTCCTTAATGTTCGAGGGATAAATATCTCTTTAAGTGTTGCAAAATCCAACTGCTTTTAATAGAGGAGGACATATATCAAATTAATGGTTTGAGACTTTTGAAATGGTTGCCTTAGGCGGAGCAGGCGAATATATTTGCGCCTGCATGAAACCGACACCCAAAATAAGCACTTTATCTATACAAGGAGATTCAATGAAACAACCAAGAAACCTAATGATGTGGATTGTGGGGCTCTTGCTGCTGACGATTCTGGGATGTGATTCCACAGATATGACCTCAGCTAAGGTTTACCTGCAACAAAAGAACTATGAAAAAGCAGAAGAAATGCTGCTGGCCGCTACTGACAAAGAGCCAATGAATTCAGAGCCATCCTACTTGCTGGCTACGGAAATTTACTTCCGTACCAAAGATTGGAGCAAGGTTTCAGAGTTCCTGACCAAGTCAGCTTCAATCGATGGAAAATTTGCTGACAAGATCAAACTTGCCCGCGAAAAATACTGGGTTGACAATTTTAATTTTGGTGCCAAAGGCTATAATGCCCTCATCAAAGGTGAGGCCAAGGATGAAGCCGAACTCTATGCTTCTACTGAAAAAGCTTTTCTGGATTGCATCTTATTAAACCCTGAAAAACCTGAAGCTTATAGCACACTTGCTCAAGTCTATCTTTTTAAAGAAGAATTTGAAAAGGGCAAGGAGTACATGGTTCTTTCTGTAGAGAAAAATCCTAAGGACATCACTTCTTTGGTCAACCTGGGGTTGGTCTATTTTCGTGAAAAAGAGTATGATAATGCTCTTATTTACATGCAGCGTGCTCTGGAGGTAGATCCTGCTAACCTGAACGCCATCAAACAAATTGCATTTGTATATGATGCCCAGGGTGAGAAGGAAAAAGCTGCAGAAGCTTATTTGAATGCTATTGAAATGGATCCAAACAGTACTGATCTCCATTACAATCTTGGTGTTCTATACTTTCAACAGGAAAACTGGCAAGACGCTGCCAACGAATTCATTAAAGTCAGTGAAATTAATCCAACTGAAGTTGATGGACTTTTCAATGCAGGGCTTGCATTTGGTCGGATGAAAAACTTCAAACAGGCTGAGAAGTACCTGGTATTAACTTATGAGTTAACGCCAGAGAGTCTGGATGTGGTTCATGAGCTGAAAATGACTTACTACCAGTTGTATGGTACCAATGACAAAAGATTCAAAGAAATGGATAAGCTTGAGAAAAGCCTCAAGTAATTTCTAATTCCATCAGTATTAAAACCCCGCTACACGCGGGGTTTTTTTATTCCAACAATATATGAGTAGACATAAATCGCCTTCACCATCTATGGCGCAGCATAAGTTTTCGGTACCCACTAAAAACCCCTGAGACGCGGGGTTTTTTGTTTCATCTACACACACTCGCTTTATTTTCCAGCACGCTTCAACAACAATGAAAGGATCATATTATGCGTTATCTCTCAATATTTACCCTGTCCCTTTTACTAACAGTCTCCCTTAGTGCGAAGAAAAAAGGGGCTCCACCCATGACTTCAGGTGCACCTGGGGATAGAACCTGCCATACCAGTAAATGTCATGCAGGGAATGATTTGAACTCTGGCGGAGCTGAGATTTCTATTCAAGGTCTACCAAAGGTCTATGAACCTAATGAGATTTATGATATCACACTCAGCCTTCAACAGAAAGGCGCTAAAACTTTTGGTTTTATTGCTACCGTTGCTGATGAAGATGGAAACGCTCAGGGGACCTTGGTTTCACTGGAAGATCAACCCACTCAACTCATTGATGACACAAAAACCAAGTCGCGCACGTCTCGTCGCTATGTTTCTCATACAGACAAGGGCATTAAAGCAGCCAAAAAAGGGGAATCCCAGAGCTGGGCCTTCCAGTGGCAGGCTCCAGAGGATGTAGCATCAAGCTCTTCCTTTTATTTTGCCTTTAATGCTGGCAATGGGAACAACAAAAAAACCGGTGATTATATTTATACCCGGGAAGTAACTGTAGCCCCTGCAAAAAAATAATTGCATCTTATTCAATGAAAGCCGAATCCAAGGATTCGGCTTTTTTATTTGTTCATCAAAGCTAATTTCATGGACATGATTCGTGATTTACTCAGGAGAATTACACAAGCAGGACTTTTAGTCTTTTCGCTGGTATTTGCTCAAGAAATTCCCATCGTTTCACCCCATTTGCTCCCTTTCCCCGGCATCAGGACGGGTCTATCATACTTCTCATTGAAACCTACTCAAAACATGGAAATCACTTCCTTACCTGGGGGCTGGACCGTTGCCGATACATTTAGGGATGTTCTTGCATCAGTAGATTTGGAAATTTTACGATATCGGTGGTGGGATCATTTTCAGCCAGCATCAAAATTTGACGCCTATTCCAGCCTACACTATACCATTAGGAATCAAATCGGTACCATCACGCTTCCTTCAGCATATCCCACAACTCTGGAGTTAAATAGAACAACGTTGTCTGGGTTCAACATGAACATGCTGATTGGTGGCTTCTCAATTCGTAATTATTTTGCTTATGATTACAGCCGGAGAGGAAGTTTGCATGCTCAAATTGGTTTCGGACTATCTCATCTCAGCCTCTACAAAAATGCTTCTGGGATTCGAGTGCTGGAGTCAAATGGCTATCATTTAAATTTTGGGCTGGGATGGAAAGCGACCCTATTTGGCCGAATGGGAAAACGATTTCGAATAGGTGTTGATCTAGGATATACCCTTGAAGGCTTTAATCTGGCTGACCAGGGTGATGCCCTGAAATTACCTGGCGGCAGCAGCGGCGAAGTCTCACCTATTCAATCACTCTCGCTTGGGACACCAGATTTGAATGTGACTTTAGAGTTTGGTGAAGTTTTTTTTGGGGCATATACACCATTTCGTGACCCCTATAGACTGGGCTTATTAAATATGAGTGCCGGTTATGGTCTCCTAAATTTTACAACTGGCGTCTCTATTCAGTATGATTCTGTGGGAACCAAGCTGAGCCTTCCCTTTGCATCCTCAATCAGTCAAAACTATGATCTACAACTTTTTAAATACAACTGGCCCTTTCACTTTATTCGTCAAGCTAATATTGACGTCTTTAGCGGCCTGGGTGTCCGACTATGGAAAATGGCAGCGCCAACCTCACTCCCCTCTGGATGGGCAAGCAGCCTCACTGATGGCAGTGCAACCTTCAATAGTTTAAAATTTTCTCCCAGGATATTTGATATCTACTTAGATCATGAAATTATCTACCCCTTTGGGCCAAGGCTCTATACCAGAATTCGAGGTGGGACAGGATTTGCCTCTATGACCTTGTATGAGAATGAAGCTTTGGACAGACTCATTGATGCCAGTGCCTTCACCTGGCACATGGGTGCCGGGGCAGGATATACCATCAAGGGAGATGGTAGTTCAAGAGTATCTTTCGGGGTCAACCTGGAATATGTTCATCAAGCCTTTGAGATTGACATGAACGCATCAAATCTTTCAGCAGTTGATCCAGATGAACTGGTCCCCATTACATATATCGATTTCAGTCAGCCTGTAGTCTCAATAAATATTGGTTTGATATTTGGCGGATACCCCAATGCTGCCATGAAAGCGTTTGAAGCATTTAAGAATAAACACTACACAAGCGCCCTTGAAACCATGCAGGAGCTCCTGCAATTCACACCAAAGCACCATAATAAAGAGGCCGTGTTGATTCAAAAGCAGATGGTTGAAGATTCGCTGGTATCCAGGTACTATCGAGACGTCCGAACCATTCTTTCCCAGGGGAAAATAGGAGATGCTCACGCCCTCATTCAACAGGGTGAAAAACCACCAGAGGAAGCAATTGAAAGAGCTGTCCAGGACATGAAAGTAGAGATAGCTGATCGTGCATTAGAGGGAGTGGCACAAGCACTGAAGATGCTTGACTACGAATTCGCTGAGGATCTCATCCTGTTGGCACTTAAGAGCGACCCCTCTTCTTACTCAATTGCCAAAGTTCTTCTGGCTCGATCTTATATCATTCGCGCCACTGTTTTGTATCAATCTGGAGTTTATGGTCGAAGCCTATATTGGCTCAGGCAGGCTGATGGGCTCACAGATCGCTATGAAATGGTTACAGCGGAAATGCGGCAGAAGATTGGAGATGGACGTCTTGACGATGCCAATGAAGGCATTCTAAAAGAAGATCGCCAATATGGTATATGAAGCCATGAAAGACGCTAAGAATCTAAATCCTGTCCTCACTGACATTGTTGATGAACATTTAAACGATCTGGAGCAGGCCATCAAATATGCTGATGAGCAGAAGATCGCACCAATGCGCCGTATGGCACTGGATAATTTGATGGAAGATCTTGATAACCTAAATCCTGAGAATTTTGTTCCAAAGATTGGCATGAAGGGATCACTTATTGTCCGATACATCGGTCCCCCTGAGCGAAAATTCAAGGAGAGCGATTATGAGCTATACGTCTACCCACAATCTGAATCTATGGAAATTTGGCTGTATTTGAAAAATGGTAGTGTTCAAAAAATAGAATATCAGAACAAGCAAAAGAAATAACTAAATTAAGTGGTGTCCTTTTAATCCTTGATAAACTTCTTGAATGATAACTTTTGAAATTCCCCAGGCTGGTACTGCTAGAAACATACCCAACACCCCTATCTGAGATCCAACCAGAATCAGTAAAATCACTGTAAGTGGATGCATCTCCATGGATCCTGAAACAACGATGGGTGAGATAATATTGTTGTCTATCATCTGAACAATGAGGAACATGACAATGATATGTATGATATAGTAGAAGTGTGAGGCAGCTATTGGATCACCAAGATTATTAAATAAACTAACAATAATAGCTGGAACCATGCCCATAAATGGTCCCACAAAAGGAATCATGTTGGCCATGCCTGCAATGGTACTGATAAGCAGAACCCCTGAAATATTGGTATCAAAAAGCCAGTTTAACAGGCTAAGACCAATAAATGACTGAATGGCCACACCGAGAGCTGCCAGTAGTTGACCACGCAGAAAATTGGTTAATTGCTTTTTTGTTTTATAGGTAATATTCAGTGACATTTCAAAATATTGATTTGGCACCATACCGATTAACTTTTTGGTCATCCGCTTGCCGTCCACGAGAAAAAACATGGTGATGATCAGGATAAAAATGATGGTTGCCAATGTGTCTAAAGCGCTGGCAAGAATGGAACCTAATTGGCTGAAGAATTGGGCTGATAGACTGGTGATGAGATCTAAATCCAATTGAAACCCGGGGATATATTCTGCAATCCTCGTGTTTATGTCACCTATCATCGCTTCCAGGGATTCAGTTGCTGAGTTCTGCTGAATGACATCCTTTATGCGACTTACTTCTGTGAGTAAGGTTGGTATTCCCTTAACCACCCCCAATGCTACCATACCAACTATTCCGCCAAACATTAAGATCGTTCCGTAGATACGGCGTATTCCAGAGGATTCCATACGATCAACCATGGGATTAAAAACAGCGGTAAGAATGGCTGCAATGACAATGAGGAATAGTGCATCAACAACCAGTGGGAAAGCCTTGTATGCACCAGCAAGAACTAAAACCAGCAGGAAGAAGTACACCAGGGTCTTGAAGAGGCTCTGGTGAAATAGCCGCACCGACTGGGGGGCAATGGTGACAGAATCGTTGTTACTCATTGGCACCAGACTCCAGGGCCGCTTCCAGTTTCCTGGAGACTTTGACTAGTTCGCCATTGGTGCTCCGTAATCGTACAGCCAAAACTTCAGAGAGGGCCAGTAGTATCTTTCCACCCAGGGCTGGTTTTGTCCTCAGAATATCCATGAGATCTGGACGATAAAAGCCGATAATCGTGCTATTCTCAAGCGCAGTAGCAGCAGCCGTTCTAGGAGATGCGTCCAGGAGTGCGATTTCCCCAAAAAAATCACCATCGCCCAATTTTGAGAGTTCTTTTGGCGATTGGTGAGGGATGTCTAAAAAGATACCCACGCTTCCTTCAATAATGATGTACATGCCACTCCCAGGATCACCCTGTTTAAAAACAGGCTCCCCTGGAGCATAATTGCGAATATGTACAGCATTCTCAACAATTTTTATTTCCTGCCAGGATAGGCGGCTGAATACATTGACCTGGGATAAGGCCATCTGTGCTTGACTTCGGTTGGGCTTCAATTTGTTTTTGAAGCTCTCAAATAATGGATAGGAGATATTTACCTTCTCTTTCATAGTTCCCTCGGAATAGTCACTCACTATTCTATTGGATGATATTGTCTACCAGTGTAACCACATCCTGAACATTCGATTGACCATCATCATTTACATCAGCGGCACAAAGTTCAACATCGCCGGGTGGAAGACCATTCCCCAGGATAATAGCCACAAGACGAACCAAATCAGAAACATCAAGATTGCTATCATCGTTGATATCGCCTGGGTCACATTCAGCCAGTGAATTTTGTTCAATTGTATAACTAGCTCCGTACGTGGACCCTGTCAGTTGGGTAACTACAGGAATCAAGGCGGCCATGGAGGCATCTCTTACATCCAATATAATTGAGCCATTGTTACTGCCATCAAGATCAATTGAGCCCCAGTCAACCGTGTTGTCATCCTGTCGAATTGCCCACATTGCAGACATTTCTACACCATCCTGCCCATCAAAAGTGATTTCCAGACCCATCTGATTGGTGGTGTTCAGTCGAATCATTTTGCAAGCCATATTATCAATCCCTGTAACACTCGAATTTATAGGATATGTATTATGATTGGCAGACAGCGTAGCTGTTGGAAAGCCATTAATTCCGGCATCATCGTATCCAAATTGACTTACTCCTCCAACGACGACAGCACGGGATCCAGTGAAAAAATTCCAGACGACATATTCGCTAAAAGCCTCTTCAAAAGAGCTACCAGCATTGATTAACACCTGATTATAACTGCTCATCACACTTTGACTATTATGCGTTGATCGCCAGTTCCAATAGGCCACTATCAGGGGTGCTGAGTCATAAGAGTTATCATCAAAGCGCTGATGCAAAAAATCTTCCCACGGATAATCTTCGTATTGGTGAGTATCTTCATTATCCAGTCCCCAATGTGGGTGGGAAAAGGGATCCCCGTAACCCATAAAATTATGCATGGAATCATTTACATAATCAAAAACATATTCTTCGGCCCAGGTGGCGTCCAACTCGTTCCAATATATTGTTTCTGACCAACCAGAGTTAACACGCTGGCTAGCATGTTTGAATTCGTGGGCACACGTTACTTTCATCGCTCCAATTACGTTTCCAGCCGGATCATCATTGCCACCCATACCACTGAAGGTACTGCTTAATACCAGGTGGGTGAGTTCACTTCCATCCACACCGCTAGGAGAGCAATAACCATAAAAACCAGGGCCTAAATTTTCAAAGGACACATTATAGCGACCATCTCCCCCAGAATGATTGGGGGTCCCAAATCCTGCGGAGTCTAATTCTTGAGTCCAAGTAAAATCCAGGAATTCTGCAGCCCGCTCAACATAATCAGGGATGCCATTCACATCAGTGTCTGCAGCAGGCACGGCATGCGTACCCGTCGTCAAATAATCTATTGAGAAGTGGCCGCCTAGGCTTAAATAAATGGAGCGAAGATCACGCATGGAATCATCGAGATAAGTATTAACAATTCTAATGGTTTCATCTGATAGCTGTGGAAGCATTCTTTCATATTGCATAAGAATGGGTGTCCCACATTTATACAAGATTTGTTCATCCGTCACGAATTGAGTATCGACTCGTTCTGGATCCAGAAGTGCATACATTTTATTGAGAATCATCTCATCTGCAGAAATATCTCCTCGTGAAAAAGCTGCTTCAATGGCCGTGAATGATGTTGAAGCCAGAAGATTTCCTGTGACCAACAACGAGATAATAATTAATAATCTATTCACCATTAGAAGCTCCTAAGTGTTGTTTCATTTTAGAAGTGCAAGATAACCTAACCCGATGTGAAGTCAAAATGTTTGAGATCCCGTAAGATTGAAATCCACTGTTTTATCAGGGCTACTCAATCCCTACTCGATCTGCTATCAAATTTTCCCGGAGAAACATTTGATTTACTTTTTAAGGCGTTCCATAACAACTGCTTTGGGAAACTTGCCAAACTGGGCTTTGCTGTAGCTGCCATCTCCTTCAACCCACAGTATAAAGCGGGTACCCTCAGTGGCGATGACATCCATGAGAATATCATTTTCAATCATTACACGCGTCCCCCCTACATACTGGAGATCAGTTTGGATTAAAACCTGGGTAGTGGGCAGGGTTATTTCAGGATGGGGAGTGGTTGCAGTATAGCGGGTGGCTGTGGCCTTCCATATTTCACCATCAATAAATACTTTTAAATCTACGGGGAAATACTCAGTCTCGTGGGCCTTAGATGCCAGGAAATGTGTTGCAGAAAAGACCGTAAATGCATCTTCAGGTATTGATGCCGTTGCGCCATTTGAATACAATACATTGGCACCATCAACAGACCGGCTTCCTTCCAAGAGGAAATCCATGGAACCCTCTGAGATCTTTTTAGACCAGGAGATGGGTTCATAACTGTCCTTCTCAAAATGAACATGGTAAATATTGTGAATGTGGTGAAAGCGGCCAATAAACGGTTTGACCTGATTGTCGTAAGTAATCTGAACCGTACTATCCATATCCTCCCAGGTCAAAGTCATATCCAGAAGGGCAATACCCATGTAAGAAGCCTCATAGGAGATAACTTTCTTCTCACCTCCAAAGCCTGCTGAATGCAGACCAGCAATGAGCAAAACAGCTCCAAAAAGGCGCATAAATCGGGTAAAAGGCGATCCTCTTCTCATTTCCAGGCTACCTTCCCAACCAAGCCTGAGATTCCCATGACTGGGATGTAGAAGGGCTGCATCACAAACCAAATGGCAAATACCCAGATATCGACCATTCGATTCATTTTTTGTAGACCAATCATTAGAATGATACTTTCGATGCAAAATTTTATCCCAATAATCGAGAGGAATACAGGCGTTATCTGGAAACTCAAAAGGTGGAGTAGAAGTGCTGTGTTTAAGACAAAAGCTGACGCCAAAAACAAAAAGAAAAGTGGATCCTTGTGGTGAAGTCCACGGGAGTCAGAAGCCCAACGTTTCCGCTGCCAATAAAAGGCGCTCACCGTTTCTGCTGGGGATGTCGTTACAAAGCTTTTTGGATTCCAGGAAAATTTTGCTGTGACTCCTTTGAGCTTGGCAATTTTTTGCACAAGATAAAAGTCATCGCCTATGGTCTGGTCTGGATCTCCTGTAAACCCACCAATCGCGGTAAAGTGACTCCTTTTAAAAGCCAGATTCTGTCCTGAGCCACTCCAGGCCTTCCCATGCTCCATCATACCAGCGTTGGTCATCATGATTCCTAAAAAGTCCAGGGCCTGATAAATGGCAAAGACGGATCTACTTCTCACGCTGGAAAAGCCCACAACAATGCCGGTGTCTTCATCAAACTCCGCCACCATAGTGCTTATCCAATCAGGACCCATGCGACAGTCTGCATCCGTCTCAATAAGTATGGAAGCCGTTGTGTTCTTAATGCATTGGGTGAGGGCATTTTTCTTGCCTGTCATCTCTGATGATGCCTCTAAAATACGCACAGCTTTAAATTGTGGATGTGACTTACTAAATTTGTGAATGACACTCCAGGTATCATCACTTGAGCGGTCATCAGCGATCATGAATGAAAGTTTCCCTGCATAATTTTGAGCAAGGAGATCGTCTAGGAGATCAGGCAGATTGTGGGCCTCATTGCGCGCAGCCACAAGGACACCAACCTCAGGCAAATTTTCGGATTGAGGTGTCGGTTTGGAGTTACGAAGACCCAAGATCATGATTGCTACAAAGGTAAAATAGGGGATGGCTCCGAGAACGAGTAGAAAACCGATAAAGTGGAACATTGATATTAGAGGATAAAGTATCCAGCAACGATGAAATAAACCGCAACGCCCAAGATATCGACGCTGGTCGTTACAAAAGGACCCGTTGCCACGGCTGGATCCAAATTCATCCTATGCAGCAGAACCGGTACGAGAGATCCCACAAAAGCTGCAGTAGCCATGGAAAGAATGATGCCCAACCCCACTGTTATGCCAAGTTCAACTGATGTCATAACACCTATATCCATATATCCAATCATGCCGAGTAAATAGCCTGCACCTCCGAGGAGGACTCCATAAAGACCACCCAGAAGAAAGCCTACTCGTAATTCTTTTAAAACCAGAGTGAGAGCGTTGGTTGTCGAAACACGCCCAGTTGCTATTCCCCGAACAATAATAGTAGCTGTTTGAGTTCCCACGTTACCAGCCATACCAATAATGATGGGCAGAAATGCCATGAGAGCCAAAACCTGTCCCAGCGTATCCTCGTAGGTAGTAATAATGCTGGCCACAAGTAAACCACCCATCCAACTGGCAAAAAGCCAGGGTACGCGGGTTTTGGCATTGGAAAAGGCACTTTTCATGAGAATATCCCGGTCACGACCAGCACCAGCCATCTGGAGAAAATCTTCGGTGGCTTCTTCGCGGATGACATCAATAACATCATCCACAGTAATAATACCCATGAGTTTATTCTCTTCGTCCACCACGGGAACAGCCAGAATATTGTAGCGAGAAACGATCTGGGCCACTTCTTCCTGATCTGTCATTGGCTTGACGGAATGGACGCGGGTGATCATCATTTCGCTTAATTTTTTCTTTGGTTTAGAAGTAATCAGATCACGCAAGGAAATGACACCAACCAGGTGCTGACGATCATCCACTACGTAAAGGTAAAAAACCATTTCCTGCTCATCTTGATTCTGAATGGAGGCAATGGCCTCCCCTACCGTGATATCTTCATGGAGGGCAAAAACATCTAGAATCATCAATCCACCGGCCGAGTTCTCTGGATACGCCATGAGCGTTTCCATTTCCTCCGACTCACTTGATTTTAGACGATTCAGAATGTCTTCTGCCATTTCCTCTGGTAGCAATTGAAGAATATCAGCCTCATCATCAGGGGACAGGGCTTTCATAAGCTTCATTGTTTTTTCGATGGGAAGTTCTGTGATCAATTCCTCGATGAGGTGTTCGTCCATTTCAGACAAAACCGCTGCAGCGTGATCAACATCAGCAATGGTGAGGAAAGCCTCAATGCGTTCTTCCGGCGTAATATGGCGAAAGATCAGAGCAAGTTCAGCAGCGTGCATCTTGTCCATCATGTTCTCAAGATTGCTCTTGGCATGGCGGCGAAGCAGGCGTCTTACGGTGTCAATATGTAGGTGTAGATCTTTCATTATGATGCCTTCAAATTAAGCGGGATTAAAGCTTATAATAGCATGAAAACGAAGCGTGAATTTTTCTTACCCCTTGCTCCAATTTTGTTTAAACCTTCACTGCCTTGGTTCTAAGAGAACAATTATTGCTTAATCATGACATAATCATTCTCTATTCCCTCAGGCCTCCCTTTCAACTATGTTCAGACGATGAAAAGAAGTGAAGCCATATATCTTGATCATGCCTCTGGAACAACTCTCCTTCCAGAGGTCAAAAGCTGTATCTCTGACTGGCTTGAATCAGGCATGACAAACCCATCTAGTATACATCAGGAAGGCCGTCGTTCGGCCGCCGGTCTCGACGAGGCCCGAACGATCATTGCAAAGGTGCTAGGCTGTAAACCCAGTGAAATTCTGTTTACTTCAGGAGGTACCGAAGCCAACAACCTTGCCATTTTAGGTGGTGTGGATGTACTTAAGGAAAAAGGTCGTCATATCATCACCTGTGCAACTGAGCATCCATCTGTTTTAGAGAGTTATAAATCACTTGAGAAAAGTGGGTTTCAAATCACCTATCTCAAATGCGACAGCAACGGCGATGTAGACCCTGAAGCATTCAGAGCCAGTATCACTGAAGACACCATTCTGGCTAGCTTTATGTGGGTGAACAATGAAACGGGACTTGTCCATCCCGTTGAAACGCTGGCTCAAATTGCCAATGATTATGAGGTGAAATTTCATTGCGATGTGGTGCAGGCATTTGGTCATTTCCCAATAAACATGGAAAACTCAGGAATAGACTCCCTGGCACTTTCAGGCCACAAACTTGGGGCTCCGGCAGGTATCGGTGCTCTGTATGTGAGAAAAGGACATGCTATTTCACGTACGAGTTTTGGCGGAAGTCAGGAACAAAATGTTCGGGCAGGAACCCAGAATCACATGGGTGCTAAAGCACTGGCAATAGCCATGGATTATCATCTAGCACATATTGATACACTCCATAAGAAGTACTCGGATCTATTAGACTACCTTCAGGGTCATTTACAAGCAATGCCCGGGATTCAGGTCAATCGTCAGGGGAAGCAGTATTCCCCCAACATTTTAAGCTGTTCATTTAAGCATGTTGATGGTGAAGCTCTTTTTATCAGACTGGACATGAAAAATATTGCTGTCTCAAATGGAGCCGCCTGCAGTTCAGGTTCGCAGGCACCATCACATGTGTTGACAGCATTGGGGTTGGATGAGAATACTGCCCAGGCGAGCTTGCGTATTTCAATGGGAATAAAGACAACTAAACAAGAAATAGATGACTTCTGCAGAGAACTTGAGCAGATCGTCACTTCAATATATAGAGATTCAGAATAATGGAAACAAAGAAAGAAAAAGTCGTCATCGCCATGAGCGGTGGTGTGGATAGCTCACTGGCAGCCAGATTGCTGGTGGATCAAGGTTATGATGTCATGGGGGTCACCATGAAACTATGGGGCTATATCGATAGCGGAGGACGCCCAACCCACGATAGCAACTGTTGTTCTCTGGATGATATCAACAATGCGAAAGCAGAATGCGCTTCATTGGGTATTCCCCACTATACACTGGATATGTCAGCTGAATTCAAAGAAATTGTGATTCAAAATTTTGTGTCTGAATACAAGGCTGGCAGAACACCAAATCCATGCATTATTTGCAACACAGAAATCAAATGGCACGCACTTTTGAATAAGCTGGATGATCTGGGAGTCCAGTATCTGGCAACAGGACATTATGCCAGGAAGGTAAAGCATGAAGCTTCTGGTAAATGGGTAGTAGGCCGTGGTAAAGACCAAATTAAAGATCAGTCCTATGTACTCTGGGGGATTCGTCCTGATGAGCTAGAGCGCACCCTTTTCCCTCTTGGAGATCTGTCCAAGCAGGAAGTTCGTGAGCAAGCTGCCAAGGCAGATATGCGGACCGCTGATACACCAGAAAGCATGGAAATCTGTTTTGTCCCGGACAACGATTATAGACGCTTTCTTTCAGAGCAATATCCTGAAGTTATCGAGGCTGCACCTCGAGGTGATTTTGTCAACGCCTCAGGTGAGGTCATTGGTGAGCACCAAGGGATTCATAACTACACAGTGGGCCAGCGAAAAGGCTTAGGACTGGCAACAGGTGAGCGCATTTTCGTCAACAAAATTGATGTGGAAACCAACACCGTTCATGTGGGAAGTAAAACAGATGCAGAAGCGACTAAATTTACAGTAAATTCTTGCAACTGGCTGGTTCCTGAAGAATTTATTTTTAATCAAGAACTGAATGTCCAGATCCGCTATAATCATGAAGCCAAACCAGCTATGATTTCACCGCTTTCAAAGGATGAAGTGCAGGTCACTTTTTCCACCCCTGAAAATGCAATTACTCCTGGACAATCTGCTGTCTTCTTCCAGGGTGATGCCGTGGTGGGTGGCGGTGTTATAAATTCAGTTTAAGCATTGAAATGCTTACCACTTCAGTGTAAGTCTCTTAAATTGAAGCAGTAAAAAATTGGATGGAATTGAAGATGTCTCAACAATTAGCAGTCGTGATCATGGCAGCGGGCAAAGGCACTCGCATGAAACGTGATGATATCCCCAAGGTGTGCAATCTCGTTTTGGGAAAACCACTGATTCAATATGTGGTAGATCAGGCCAAAAGTTTATCAGCTGCAAAAATTATCTGCATTGTTGGTCATAAGCAGGAAATTGTCAGAGACACTTTGAAAGACGAACCAGTTCTTTTCGCTGAGCAACTCCAACAACTGGGAACCGGTCATGCCGTCCTTCAAACTGCTGATCTCCTGGAAGGATTTGATGGAGATGTCATCGTTTTATCTGGAGATGTCCCTCTGCTAAAAGGGAGCACGCTCCGTGCCTTGCTTGACAAGCACCGAGACGGAAAGTTTGTAGCAACAGTGCTTACTGCCATCGCAGAAAATCCCACGGGATATGGACGTGTTGTTCGGACCCAGAATGATTACTTCGATCAGGTCGTGGAACACAAGGATGCCACTGAAGATCAGCTAAGCATCAATGAAATAAATTCTGGCATTTATGTTTTTGATAGTCAAAAGCTGTTCACAGAGTTAGGCAAAGTGGGGAATAGCAACGTGCAGGGCGAATATTACCTACCAGATGTCCTGCCCCGTCTTCAAAAAGCAGGTGCAAAGGTAGGGGTTGAAATCTGTGAAACTTTTTCTGAAATTCAGGGTATCAACACTGTAGATGAATTACAAACAGTGGAAGCGAAGATTTTAGCCTCGCAGGAGTAACACATGAACGTCGTTAGAAGAACAAATATTACCACCCTATTTATGATATTTCTCGTATTACCATCATTGGTTCAGGCTCAATTTAAAGCCGAAATTCCAAATATTCCCGGGCTCAATACTCGGACCGTAGGTGGATCAGCTTCGTTCTTCGGAATCGATCTGGACAAGATCAACTTCCAGCACAGCTATTCAATGCAGGTGTCTTCCTTTGGCAATGATGCAGTAGCTATGGGCCTCTTGAAAACCAGTTTTGAATATGCCATTAATCCTCAAATTAGTTTTCAGGGTTCTGTGGGACTTATGCACTCACCTTTTTCAACCTTTACGCCCATGGATGAGCAAAACTCATTTCTAAATGACTTTAGTGCCGACAATATCTTTTATAGCGGTGAGGTCACCTATAAGCCTAAAGAGAATATGTCATTTCAAATTGGGTTTAGCAGAATGCCTGCAAGCGCTTACAATCAATTTTATTCACCCTACCCTTACAGACGATTGGGATATTAATTTTTCATGGCAAAAGTTCTTAACAGCAAATCTTCCAAACAATCCAGACGAGCAACCAAGAAAAATCGTAAAAAGCGACCAGCACAATCAGCAGACATGCTGGTAAATGTGCTTATGCTGGCACTTTCAGTGCTGGTATTGACTTTTATCTGGTCCTTCTGGAACCGTCACACCAACAATCGTAATGTTGCTGAAGAGATGCGCTACTATGCTGAGATCCCTGAAGAGGCTACACCTGAGACCTTGATTGCCAATCAAAAATATACCAAGGTCAGTGTTGAAATCCTGAATGGCTGTGGGATCGGTGGTGTTGCAGCCCTCTTCAAGGACATCGTCCATGAAAAAACATTTGATGTGTTGAATACTGAGAATGCAGCTCATTTCCACTACGACAATACCCTCATCATTGCCAGGGCTGACAATATTGATGCCGCATTTAAGCTGGCAGAAGAATTGGGTATCAGTCGAGAGCATGTAAGTCTAGAAACAGATGCCAGCCTCTCCGTTGATATCACTATGATAATTGGTCACGACTATAAGTCAGTACCTGCTTATAAAGAGAAAAAGTCGTAAGTATTGCCTTTGTGCTCCCTAGCCCAGCCCTCCCTCAATTAAAAAATGAAATGATCTATGCCTGATAATTACTCAGATTCAAAAAAACTTGCTTTAGAGATTGGCGAGCTCGCCTTACAAAAGAAAGCAAATCGTGTCAAAATTCTGGATGTTCACAAAATTACTTCCATGACTGATTTTTTTGTGATCTGCTCCGGTGGCTCAGATGTTCAGGTGAAAGCAATTACCGATCACATAGTAGATGAGATTGCTGAAGTTGAACGGCCCTTTAATCGTGAAGGCTATGATACTCGCGAGTGGATTCTTCTGGATTACATTAACGTCGTGGTCCATGTTTTCCATGACGCAAGTCGGGATTTTTATGATCTGGAGCGCCTCTGGATTGATGCGGAAATTACAGAGCTCTTCGAAGATGAAAACGCCCTCAGTGCTGAAACTCCTCTGTTTGATAATCTATAAGAATTGATTGAATCCAGATATGTTTGAATATTTAACAAAGCAGCTGACTGCCAGGCTCGAGCAATTGTCATGGCCAGCAGACCGGCTGCAGTTATCCAGACCTAAAAAAGCTGAGAATGGGGATTGGGCTACAAACATTGCCATGGCCCTGGCCCGAAATTTAAAACGAGCCCCCATGCAGATTGCTGAAGAACTCATGGATGGATTGGTCCTGGATCCCAACATTGTTGAAAAATTCGACATCTTGAATCCTGGATTTATAAATTTCTTTCAGTCTCCTGAATATCTCACTGCCCAAATCCAGTATATCCTCACCAAGAAAGATGAGTATGGTAAATCTGACTTTGGCAGTGGAAAAACTGCCCAGGTAGAGTTTGTTAGTGCCAACCCCACTGGCCCTCTTACCGTTGGGCATGGTCGCCAGACCGTTTTAGGGGATACCCTGGCCAATATTCTGACCTGGTCTGGATATGATGTCACTCGCGAGTACTACTTTAACAATGCCGGTCGTCAAATGCGACTGCTTGGTGAATCCCTCAAGGCACGCTATCTGGAATTGAAGGGTGAAGCTATCACTTTACCAGATGGTGGTTATGAAGGGGTGTATCTCATTGACGTCGCCAAGGACCTCATGGCAGAACAACCTGGTCTGACTGCTGACGATGAGATTGATATTTTTAAGACCTATGCTGAAGAATCAATTTTTGGTATTATCAAAACAAGTCTTCAGCGAATCGGCGTGATCCACGACGTGTTCTACAATGAACGATCCCTGTATGAAGCAGGTAAAATTGATGAGGTCCTGGCTATTCTCCGTGAGAAGGGGTTGCTCTATGACAAGGATGGGGCGGTCTGGTTTAAAACCAGCGAATTGGGTATAGAGCAAGATCGTGTGCTTGTGAAATCAAGTGGAGAACCGACATACCGTTTGCCTGATATTGCCTATCATCGCGAAAAAGTTGCCCGTGGTTTTGATCTGGTGGTTGACATCTTTGGTGCCGATCATATCGATGCCTATCCTGATGTGCTTTCAGCGCTAAAAGTAATGGGGTTGAAGCATGAGCACATCCAAGTGGTAATCCATCAATTTGTCACCCTCCTCCGTTCTGGAGAGGTTGTCAAAATGTCCACTAGAAAAGCAAACTTTGTGACTCTGGACGAGCTTATTGATGAAGTGGGTGCTGATGTGGTTCGATATTTCTATATCATGCGCAGCGCTTCCAGTCATCTCAATTTTGATCTTGATCTGGCCAAGCGTCAGACCGAAGAAAATCCCGTTTTTTACCTCCAGTACGCCCATGCCAGAATTTCCAGCATTTTTCGACGCGCCCAGGAAAGGGGCCTGGCGGCAGACACAGAGAACGCTGATTTATCGCTTCTGGATGAGGAGTTTACAGTTGCCCTGATCAATAAGATGCTTGAATTTCCTGAAGTCATTGATCATTGTCGTCGTGCCCTCGAAGTACACCACTTACCAGGCTACCTCTTCGAACTGGCCACATCACTGCACAAATTCTATACCGAGTATAAGGTGATTGATCTTGAGAACCCCCAACTCTCAAAAGCCAGGTTGGCCCTGCTGGAGGCAGTACAAATCACGTTGAAAAATGGTCTGCGCATATTGGGAATCACAGCACCAGAACAAATGTAAACCCACTTTAAAAAAAGATATTTTGAACTAACAACCCGGTTGCATTTTGGCAGGCTCACCTGCCAACCCTCAATTGCGAAAAGAGCCTTTATTAAAAAGCTCTTCAGTGCAAATCCGCGTAAATCCGTAGCTAATAAAACGTAGCCTAGCCTTCTTGAAGAAACTCGTTTTCATACTCCGTTTCAAGATCATGTTTATGACGCAGTTCCTCATCAGCCATCATTTGAAAAAAGGTGTTCAACTTTTTATCAAAGTGAAAGTGGTCAGCTAAGTCCTGATACATACGTGCTGTCTTATCTTCACGTTTGGCTGCCAGGATGATAATTTCCTGAGTTGTCATATTGTCCTTGAGCTCAGGTTCCATGAGATAATTCGTAACCTTAAGATCAGCCGGTGGTAATTCTATATAGTTTTCAACTTCAAAATTGGTTAAGGAGACCTTGTGGACTGTCTCCATGTCAACCAGTTCCTGAAATTTCTGCCGTGAACTTTCATCCTTGGCTTGATCTCTGGCAAGGGTATAAAGATCAATAGCTTGTTGCTCCTGGCTAATACACATTTCGACAATATCATCCATATCCATTGAACTGATTTGATCTTTTAGGCTCATGTTGAACTCCCTACCTTGGCTTTCAAATATTCATTAATTGCAACGGCTGATTTCCGTCCTGCACCCATGGCTAAAATCACAGTGGCTCCACCACTAACGATATCACCACCAGCAAAGACCCCCTCCATAGAGGTTCTGCCATCTTCATCGGCGACGATATTACCCCACTTGTTGGTTTCAATTTCGGGTGTTGTTTGAGAAATAAGCGGATTTGATCCATTTCCCACTGCAATAACCACCATATCTACATCCATGATGAATTCGGACCCTTCCATGGGCACTGGACGACGACGACCTGACGCATCAGGTTCACCCAGTTCCATGCGGAGACATTTGGCAGCGACTACACTCCCCTGATCATCACTGATAAATTCAATGGGATTGACCAGATTCATAAATTTTACGCCTTCTTCTTTGGCGTGGTGGATCTCTTCATTCCTGGCTGGCATTTCTTCTTCCGAGCGACGATAAACAATGGAGGCTTCATCTGCACCAAGACGTTTGGCAGTTCTAACAGCATCCATGGCAGTATTCCCACCCCCGACAATGATGGCGTGTTTAGCCCGATAAAGGGGCGTATCCCATTCCGGGAAATCGTATCCCCGCATGAGGTTTGAACGGGTCAAAAATTCATTGGCTGAGTAGACACCATTGAGGTTCTCACCTGGTATATTCATGAAACGTGGCAACCCAGCACCTAGACCCAGGAAGACAGCATCATACCCCTCGTCTGCCATGAGTTCTTGAATAGTCATGGTGCGACCCACGATAAAATTCTTTACAAATTTCACACCCATGGTTTCCAGGGTGGCGACCTCTTTGCGCAAAATAGATTTTGGGAGGCGAAATTCCGGTATTCCATATACCAGAACACCACCAAACTCATGTAAGGCTTCAAAAACAGTGACTTCATGACCTTCTTTAATGAGATCACTAGCCACAGCTAAACCAGCAGGACCTGATCCAACAATGGCAACTTTTTGTCCAGAGGAAGTTGGTCCCTGGAAAGTTTCTTTGGAACCATCATCATGCTGCATGGCATAGTCTGCAACAAACCGCTCAAGACGGCCAATGGCCACGGGCTCAAAACGTCTTCCCATGACACAGACTTCTTCACACTGGGTTTCCTGGGGACAGACTCGACCGCAAATGGCAGGTAGTGAGTTGTCTTCCTTAATCTTTTTAGCTGCTCCTATAAAGTCTTCGTTGCAGATCAGTTGAATGAAATCTGGGATTTTGATGCTAACAGGGCAACCTTCCATGCAGGTAGGACTCTTACATTCGATACAGCGTTGAGCTTCGACTAAAGCCTGCTCAGGGGTGAGGCCCAGATTGACTTCGAGAAAATTTGTGCTTCTGAGACCGGCATCCTGCTCTGGCATTTCCTGACGAGGGATGGTCAGGCGTTCCTTCATGGGAACGGTATTAAATGATTGAGGACGTTCGCGTTTCATGATCAGACCTCCTCTTGCATTTGTTCAGCCTTCATTTTTTTCATCTGCCTTTCCAGGAAGCACTTGTGAGATTCTTCCTCTTGCTTCTTGTACATTCTCTGGCGGCTCCCCAGTTCTTTAAAATCCACCAGGTGCCCGTCAAATTCAGGTCCATCAACACAAACAAATACTGTTTTGCCACCTACCGTGGCACGACAAGCACCACACATCCCTGTTCCATCAACCATGATGGCATTCAGGCTGACCATGGTGGGGATGCCAATTTCTTTGGTCTGGTTGGACACTGCAGCCATCATAGGGAGCGGTCCAATGGCCACAATCATATCAGGTTTAACACCCTCATCCATGAGATCCTGGAGCACATCAGTAACCAGTCCATGACGACCAGCTGATCCATCATCAGTTGATATTCTGACTTCATCTACGACCTGGGACATTTGATCCTGGGCAATAATGAGGTCTTTATTCCGAGCTCCGATAATTGAAATCACCCTATTGCCGGCAGCTTTTCCCGCAGCTGCAATGGGAAGTGCCTCAGCAGTGCCAACGCCACCACTCATGCAAACCAGAGTGCCCCAATTTTCGATATGGGTAGGTAGACCCAGGGGGCCAACCAAATCTTGTAAGTGGTCACCTGTTTCCAGTGTATTCAAATGGGCACTGGTTTTCCCAAGACCCTGGACAATAATGTTGATCCAACCTTCTTCGGCATTTGAATCAGCGATGGTAATAGGGATGCGCTCACCTTTATCGTGAACACGCAAAATAATAAATTGACCGGCTTGACGTTTTTTAGCGATGTGAGGGGCTTCGAGGATGAAACTTTTCACATTGGGTGCAATGAATTCAGCTTTAGTAATCTTATACATTTCTCACTCCTGGTTTCGATCCATGCTTAAGGCAAGCTTTGTGCCATATCAGGTCTTCTGGATAGTAGATTTTTCAATTGAGAAAGGAATGTGAAAGGGGGTATTACGAAAGCGGGGTACCCAAGAATTGAGACCCCCGCTGTTTATCAAATATGTATGAGCTTATTACTTCAGGCGATGTCTCAGTGCCCAGGAGTCAACATAGTATAACAATTTAAGAGAGATACTATTACTCTGATCCTGATTCCATACATCCTGAAGATCCTCGAAGTAACTTTTGGCCAAACCTTCAGTATCACCATCAGAATAAATGGCATTCTTCCAGGAGAGCGTCAATTCACTGCCAGGTGTAAACCGCCAGGTCATTACAGCATCAATAGTCAAAGCATTGAACACTGTATTCAGATCTCCAGAAAAACTACTGGTAGAGAGATTTCCATCATCCATGAGATCGAAGAATTCTTTGTATTCCACTGTTGAGCGATAATGCCGCAGTCGGATATCAGATTCCAGATTTCTGCTTACAATGAATTGAGAATAAACAGTGTTGGTTGTGGTGATATGATCCCGCCTGCCAAATATTGGATTGTCATTCTCATCAAAGTCAGCAAACCCATGATTGTTTGAACGAAAATGTTGGTCCAACTCGTACTGAATCATGAATTGGTTGCTAATCCGCCATTTGGGATTCAGACCATGTCCCCGCCATTGGCTTCCACGGCGTGTAACTGTTGAAATCCCGGTCCATGCACTCAGGGAGAAGGGTTTATTATAATTGGTTGCCACCCATATGTGTGTATCAAAGCCCTTTGGTGTAGTAAAATAGCGGTCATCAACGCGAGTCTCATAGTAATCGTGACCTTCTTTGGGGTTCCAGGACATTCCACCGCCTAAGGAATAGTAGTTCTTGAAGTTCACATCATAGTTGGCGTTAATGTTCAGGTAAGTAAAAGCACGGGGGCTGTAGAGCTGAGAATAGTTAGCGTTTAGTCTTAATTGAGCCCCATTTACTTTCCAGACCGGGTTTAGCGTTTTGAACTCCATCCAGGCGAAATGCTGCATCTCATTGGATTGACGCAAAAAACCCATGTCATTGGGGTCAAAGAATTCACTTTCCACTGAATGACCGACTGCATACTGGATGGCTCCCTGATCCTCAACAAATTGAAAGTAATATCTAAATCCAGTTGACGTACTATCAGGAAAACTCAGATTGTTATAGGCTCCCATAGAATCAAATCGCCATTTGCTGTCTTTGGTATAGAGCCTGGTATCATAGCCGGTAACATTGGCATCACGGAAATCATTTGTTGAGTCATCCCCAGAAAATCTTTGGACATTGGTATTGGTGAGACTGATCTCAGATCCGTTTTGCAGGTTCTTACTCACCACAACCAAGTTGTAATTTGATGTGGGATTTGTGAGGTATTCACGTTCATTTCCCGACGAATCTTCAATGACCGCGTACATAGGTGCCGTGATGGCATTAAAAAATCCCAGACCTATTCCATTGACGGTCTGGCCCGTTACTTTGGTGGCATTGATGAGCTGAGTCACATCAGGATTGGACTTGAGGATTTCACCCTCACCAAGGAACTCATCATCTGCTACCTCCCAGTAGCGGAGGGGTCTAGAGCCAACTCGACGGGAATAAAATAATCCAGCTTTTTGCAGGAGCTCAGTCCCTTCAGTAAAAAAGGGGCGATGTTCATTGTACTGTATTTCAAATGGGGAAAGATTGAGCTCGATATTATCTGATTGGACCTGTCCAAAATCAGGAATCAGGGTCATATCTAAAGTAAAACTCTCGTTGATTCCGTACTGGAGATCCATCCCACCACGGTAGGACGTTGAGGAGGCCATGCCCCCTTCCTCAAGGGGATATCGATCAGACGCAACTGAGGCATAGGGTGTAAACGAAAGTCGCAGAGGTATCTCTAGATGCTGGATGCCTTCCAGGAGACCCGCTTGTTGAGCGAAGTTATCCTTTTCCTTATTCAAAAAGGTCCAGGTATACGTCTCACGTGTGCTTGAGCGACCACGAGCAATATTGAAACCCCAGGTTTGGATATCTTTGCCAGGAAAGCGCATCTGGCTGAAGGGAATGGCCATTTCAGCTGTCCAGCCGTCCCCATCCAGCTGAACATCACTTTCCCATACAGGATTCCAGTTAAAATCATTGCCATTGGGACTCCACTTTGAGTCAATCTGAACCCCAGCAGCTGTGAGAACAAAATTGAGCTCATTAGCTCCATCATCAAAAGGGTTTATCCAAAGACCGATCCAGTCTGCCACCACATCCCAATCATCTCTTTTTCCCAATTGGGTTGCGATACTTGACGGGTCCGGGTCGTACATCTTGAAAGCGACATAGAGAGCGATATCATCATAAAGCACACGTATCTCAGTTTTAACGGGAGCATTTCCTCCACTTTCAGGCTCAAATCGATAAAAGTCAGTGGCTGGTTCTACTGTTTCCCAGACCGCCTCTTCAAGTCTACCATCAATAGTAGGAATGATGGTTGTCCTGGTGGTTATAATCGTCTTTTTTTCTGCTGCGATGGAGGTACTTATTATAAATAAAACGCCCATTAGCAGGGCTTTTATGTATCTCATAGGGTTACTCTTTTCTTTATGGATTGAGGTCTGTCAGGATTTACCCAGTCCCAATTCTTTTAACTTCCGGGAGAGATTGGATTGCTGCATCCCTAAACTGTTAGCAGTCCTACTGATGTTCCCTGCATGCTGACGGAGTTGTGATTCCAGAAAGCGTTCTTCGAACATTCGCTTTGCATCAGCAAACGGGCGGGTCTCAGTAAAGATAGCAGCATCTCCATCTCCAGAGACGACTTGATTTAAATGAGGTTTTACTTCAGGCAGGTCGATCTCTTCATTTGGACTTAGAATATATAGACGCTCAATGAGATTTCTCAGCTCACGGATATTTCCAGGAAAGGGATAGCCAACCAGCATATTCATGGCATCCCGGGAAAACTGTTTAGGTATCAGACTTAATTCAGCAGCATAGTGTGACAGGAAGTGATTGAGGAGGGTTTTAATATCGCCTTCTCTCTCACGGAGTGGGGGTAGGTTAATAGGTACTACGTTGAGACGATAAAATAAATCCTCTCGAAACATGCCTGCAGAAACCATTTCTTCAAGGGGTTTATTGGTGGCCGCTAGAAGTCTAATATCAACTGACTGTGTTTGTGTGCCTCCGACCCGTTCAAATTTTCCATCCTCAAGAACCCGAAGGATTTTTGCCTGAGCGGAAAGACTCATATCTCCAATTTCATCAAGAAATAAAGTCCCACCGTTAGCCATCTCAATTTTACCCTTTTTCTGACCAACCGCTCCTGTGAAGGCACCTTTCTCATGTCCAAACAGTTCACTTTCAACCAACTCAGTGGGGATAGCAGCAGCATTAAACTTTACGAAGGTATCGTCAGCACGTGGACTGGCAGCATGAATGGCGTGAGCGACCAGCTCCTTACCAGTACCACTTTCACCTCTAATGAGGACTTTTGCTGAAGTGGGACCAACCCGGCGAGCGGTTTCCAGGACCTGCTGAATCTGCGGTGAACTTCCAACCAGACGATATTTATCTTGCTGAGTCTGTTGAATAAGGGCTGATCTTTTTGTCAGGGTTTGTTTTTCCGAAAGATTTCTAATGGCCAATTTGACCCGGGCCAGTGACAGTGGTTTTTCAAGAAAATCATAAGCGCCAATTCTCAGGGCATCTACGGCAGTTCCCACTGTGGCATGACCAGAAATCATGATGACGTCAAGGTTTTCATCTATCTCGCGAATCCCTTTAAGAACTTCGATACCATCCATGCCAGGCAAGCGAACATCCAGTAGAACCAGATCAACACTTTCCTCTTTCAAGAGTGCCAGCCCATCTTCACCTGTCCCGGCTTCTAAAACTTGATGACCTTCATCTTCAAGAATATCTCTCAGGGTCAATCGAATGTTTTTTTCATCATCAATGATTAAAATTTTGATTTTGTGATCAGCCATTTTACTATCCATTCTACTTGGTTATTTGTTGCTGGTTTTCCCTGTTACAGGGGAAACTAATAATAAATGTGGAGCCCTTGCCCAGGACACTGGTAGCTTTAATATCTCCACCATGCTGTCTGATAATACGTTGTGTAATTGCTAAGCCCAGGCCAGTGCCTTTTTTCTTCGTGGTAAAATATGGTTCGAATATCTTAACCAGATCATCCTCAGAAATCCCCTTGCCAAAATCCTTGATTCCAATAGTACATGATTGGTTTTGAACGCTGGTGGAGACCTCAATATGCGGTTCAGTTTCACAGGCCTGGATGGCATTCTGGATCAGGTTCACCAACACTTGCTTCATTTGCATAGAGTCAGCAAATATTTCGTTAAGGGATTCATCCAAAATCAGGTCGATTTTAGCATCATCTGAATATTGGTCAGAGATATCACGCAATTGTTTGTTTAAATCATAGTATTCAAATTGTGCTTCTGGCATTTTGGCGAAACCGGAGAAGGCATTTACCAGGGATTGAAGATTGTCCACCTCTTCGTTGACGATCCTTAGGGATTTTTCCAATATCTCTGGCAAATCCTCGGCTTTTTCATAGTACTTCATTTCCAGACGTTGTGCAGCGAGACGGATAGGCGTCAATGGGTTTTTAATCTCATGAGCCATGGCTCGAGCCATCTCCTGCCAGATCGTCTGTTTCTCTGCTTCAATCAGGCGCTCTTTACTTTGATTGAGCTCAAATATCATGTTGTTAAAGGCCATGATAAGACCATTCAATGGTGAGTAAACACTTTCTTTAATCTGAAAATTAAAATCTCCACCCTTAAGCTGTTCAGTTGCTAGAAGTAGTCGCGTTAGGGGTCGTGTGACAATCATCAACAGAAGGAGAAAGATGCTTCCAGTAAGGATGATCATGATAATGACGATACCAATAGAGTAGCGTTTGATTTCCAGGCTGTATCGATCACCTGCAATTTCAATCTTCTGTAAATCTATGAGTACGGCTTCAATGTCTTGATTAAAAACAACCAGCTCGCTGGAATCAAGTATGCTGCTATACGACTTGTGTATTTCTCTGACTTTTTCATTGGTGGAAAGATCGGTAATCTGATCCTGATATGATTCAAGATTGCTGATAAAAAAGTCGCGCATAAGCAAGGCAGCAATTAAAGTTACCAGACTGACCAGGACCATAATCTGGATCCTAAATGAGGGTGCTCTTAGTTTCACAGAACCAACTGCCGTTTTTCGAAGGGTTCAGAGATATGGATGGGTTTGATTCTATTCCAGAAGGACATGAGATTAATTTGGTCTGTAATACCGGGCATGTCCATCTCTTCCATAAAAGCAGAAATCCTTAAGTAATATAATTTATCATCCTCCATCACTCGCATGCGACAGAATAAAGCATTTTCAATTTTAACCCACTCCTCTTTTGCGGCCTCCAGAGTATAAACCTCCTTGGCTTCATCAACTTCGCTGCGGTATACCTCATAGTCATCTTCTAATAGTGAATAGCGAAAATGGTGCTCCCAGTTGGCCATGGCTACAACGGAGTCATTAGCAGCGTTTACCAGATCTATCTCAAAATGAATAACAACCACGTCACCAGATTGGAGAAGCACATCAAGGTCTGGTGTAAAACTTTCCATGAGTACTGCTGAGCAAAAGAGCCTATCCCCTTTCACTTCCAGATTCACATCCTGAAAGTAGGGATCAGTTCCAACAAATGCCGTGAGCAAAAGTTGGGAAACTATAAGTGCACCAGCACCCAGTTTATCAGATAAGAACTGGAGCACAGGTGTTTTTCTGTCTTTTTATCTTGAGGTGCATCGCGAGTGTCATGTTTTGATGTCGCCTACTTGGGTTACTGGTTTATTCCAGATTTATATTCTTGCTTGTCATGTGCTCCTCACAATTACTTGATGAGGAAGAATTAAATATTACCACGCTTGTGCCAGGGTCCACAATGGTATGAGACAACTGTATAACGCCCCCCTTTGTGTAATCCCTGACCAGCAAAACACCCCGGGATGTCTGTACGAAGCGAATGGCAAATGTATAACTTGAGCTAGGTGTGAAAAAGGCCTGTTCATCATAATCATGTGACAGGGGTATCCCAGTTGGAGATATCACTTCTAGATCCTGGGTAAGCAGAGCTGAAAATACTGGTGAAACCAGTAAAAGCATTATTCCTATAGTTCTGAGTATCATTTTCATATTTTCCGCCTGCTATAACAAACCATGATGCCGACATCGGTTAGATATCGGCATCAGGTGAGCTTATTTATTTATATCTGCTTAGAATCCAAACCAGAGACCAAGGGACATGGTTGGTGCACTGATTTCAGATTGTTTGCCCTGACTCCCATCAAGTTCATAGGATTCAATTTCTGTATCCATTGCTGCATCACCCAGGGTTGTCTTCCAACCATCTGTAAATCCGTAGCCATAGAGGTAACCATATTCTGCTTTGAGGCGCATCCAACCGGTCAATTTGATCATGACATTTGCACGTGGATGGACTATAGCATAGTTTTTTGAGAAATTTACTGAGGTGCTTCTGGTGTCTATCAGCTGGTCACTCAGAGTGTTACCCCAATCAAAGTTGCCCTCATCCTGAGTCACGTTTACATCAATGCCACCAAGCCCAAGGCCAACACCGCCACCGATAGTCATAAATGAAAATGGAGCCAGTCTTTTTTCAATGGTCAATCCACCATAACCCATTGACATATTGATCTTCCTTTCGATTGGATCTGCATTGGCGACGTCTGAAGTGTGGTATACATCTACTGTGTTTCCAGCAGATCCAAAGTTACCAAATCCACCCAGGAACCAGCCATTACCAACATATCCCTGTCCTGAACCGCCCCACATCATCATGCCGTCAGAGCTGAAGGGTAAAGAGTTTAAGCCCAATTCGTTCAAAAGCTCTTCAACATCTACAAACTCATCCTGAACCAACATGGGTGTGAAACCACCACCACCATAGCCACGGGAGTTTTTACGTTTTTTCTCTTTTTTATCTTCGCCAGCCATTTTCAGCTGAGTGTCTTTATCTTTCTTTACAGGAGCTACAAATGTTACTACTGTAGAGTCGATGGATTCATCTCTCCAAAATACAATACTGACCTTATCGCCAAAATCCTTACTGCGGATTAAACGTACGAGGTGATCTTCATAACGCACTTTAGATCCATCAAAAAACATGATGATATCATCTTCAATGATTCCAGCTTTGTCAGCGGCTCCATTGTTCACCGTACCGTTAACCAATACACCATGGGCATATGGGTAGCGCATCTTGTATGCATCTTCGAAATCCATGTCGCTTAAATAAACGCCCAGTTTGGGACGTGAATCGTTGTCATCATCATTAATGTGGATATTGATGCCAGTTTCTACACCGATTTCATCGAGGGCTTCTTGCACCTCCATGGCTACATCTCCAAGTTCCTGTTCCAGGTCTTGAGAAATATCAATTTTGATCTGGGATCCACCCTCTGCATAGGCTGGGTTAGCGATCAGTAGTGAGACTGCAAGTGTCATCATTATCGCCAGAGCTCCATGGCTCGCTATGGCGATCAATGTTCCGGAGAGGTTGCTCCAGGCTGCCAGATGATCTGTTTTGTTAGTCATTTTCGGGGTCCTTTCTAGTATATCGTTTTCCATTTTCATTGATGCTTCCATTTTCAATTGCTTCTAATTAGGACAATTGCCATGCCACAATGAAAGGGACATACGATAAGCAGTAATAATATTAGTCACTTATATCCATTTTTTAGGTACATTTTTTCAAGGATCATGGGGTCAATTTAGCATCATTCTGATATAGCGCCATATCAGAATGATATGTGCCTGTTTTTAATTGTAAAATCTTTTACTCTATATACCTGGGGAAATGCCCTGAAATGCCTAATAAATGGGCATTAGGTGAAGGAACAGTAATGGGGTTTACCTGCTTATTTCCTGTACCAATTCGTTGAGAATTTTTGCGAAATCCTCACGCACCCGAATACCTGTTTCCATGACTTCTTCATGATTCAATGGTTGATCCAGAATGCCAGCGGCGTAATTGGTGAGACAACTGATTCCTAACACCTGCATACCAAGTTGAAAGGCGGCCATACTTTCGTGGACAGTGGACATTCCTACGGCATCGGCCTGCTTGCTTCTAAGAAAGCGAATTTCAGCAGGCGTCTCATAGGAAGGGCCATTGAGACCAGCATAGGACCCTGTTTTTATGGGTACGGACACTTGCCGGGCGACTTTTTTTGCCATATCCAGGAACTCTGAAGTAAAAATATTATCGGGTTCTGTGTTATCAGGATAGACTGAGTGACCCGTTTGATTCATAAGTTTTGTGATAAGCATGAGATCACCAGGCGCATATTCTTCACGAATACTCCCAGCAGCATTGGTTAGGATGATAGTATTGGCTCCCAGGGCCTTTAGAATTTGGATGGGATAAATGACTTGATCCAGGCTATAACCTTCATAAAAATGGACTCTTCCTGAGTTCACCAGAACAGGGACATCACCTAAAAATCCATAAACCAATTCACCAGAGTGTCCTTCAACGGTTGAGACGGGGAAACCGGGGATGTCAGCAAAGGGGATGCGTGTTGTATTTGAGAGGGCATCGACAAAATTTCCCAGACCGGAGCCTAGAACCAGGGCAACATTGGCTTTGAATGCACCTTTTTTGCGGATTGATGCAACTGCACTGTCTATTTGATTACTCATCCTGATTTTTTTATCCATTTTCACTTACAGCTGCCGTACTCAGTTGACCGCAGGCTGCATCTATATCATCGCCCTGACTCCATCGAACTGTGACACCGAAACGTGCGCCTTCAAGGACATCCAGAAAGCTCTGAATCCTTTTTTTGGAAGGGCGTAAATAGCCATCAGCCACTTCATTGTAAGGAATGACATTCACCTTACAAAAAACCTGATTGGCAATTTTCAATAGCCGTCTGGCATCTCCAATATCGTCATTGACACCTTGCATCAAAACATATTCAAAAGTCAGCATGTTTTTAGACAGCTCAGTATAGTACTTACAGGCTTTTACCAGGTCGGCGATATCCCATTTTTTATTGATGGGCATTATTTGAGTCCGGCTTTCATCATTGGATGCATTGAGGCTCACCGCCAGTTTATAGCGGTGTCCTTCATCGGCAAAGCGCCTGATTTGTGGCACCATTCCACTGGTGGAAATAGTGATTTTCCGGGCCCCATGAGCAAAACCTGATTCTGAATTTAGGATATCTGCAGCTCGAATAACCTGATCATAATTATGAAAGGGCTCCCCCATTCCCATAAAGACAATATTGGTAATGGGCTTATCACTAAAACGCCTGACATGGAGCAGTTGATCAGCGATCTCTCCAGAGGTAAGGTTGCGTTTCAACCCCATCTTACCCGTGGCGCAAAAATCACAATCCAGGGCGCACCCCACCTGTGAAGAAAGACATACCGTGGCGCGTTTGGATTCAGGGATAAGGACGGTCTCAACAAATTTCCCGTCGTTTAGACGAACTAAAAATTTTGATGTGCCCTGGGATTCGGAGGTCTGAACTTGATGGACAGTGGTTAATTCAATTTGACTCTTTGCTTCTAGCTCTTGAATGAATTCTTTGGATAAGTTGGTCATGTCAGAGAAACTCTCAACCCCCTTTTCCCAGATCCATTGGAACAATTGACGTCCACGAAAAGCTTTGTGGCCCATGGATTGGACCCATGCTTCCATCTCAGTCTGAGTAAAATTCTTGAGAATTATTTTTCCATTGTCCATGGCGGAAAATACACATCGAGTTGAGGAGTGAAACATCTTCTTTTTTTTCCAGGAAATGGTCTATTTTGAATCCGAACCAGAAAACAGGTAAAACGGAGCAAAAATCTAGTGATACATAAATTGGGTTTACTTGGTGTCTTCATCCTTATTGCATGCAGTTCGAATGCCTCTAAACAGGATGGTATGGAGCAACAAAGACCTCTGATTGAGATCAGTGATTTATATGCTGCAGGACATGAGCAGCTTGAACTGGCATTGCAAGCCGATCCTGCTGTGGGAAAAATGCTGGATAGCAATCTGGCCGCTACCCTCCTCATCAATTTGACTATAGAATACGAAGATGGTGAAAAGGAACGGGTTCAGCAGAGTGGAAGCTTCATAAATAATGGGGAATATATCCTCACGGCTGGTCATGGATTTTTTGTGGACTCTGGAAAACTAATAGATCTGGAAGCCCAAACCATCTCTCTTCAGAAGCTTGCCCTTAATGTGGTAAGTCTGGGATACTCCAAGGATGAATTTTCAAAACAGGACTGGGCAATTTTGCAGCCAGTGGAGTTACGCCGAACAAAAAGCCTGGAATTGTTACCCGCTGGATATTCTGGTAAGGATGTCTATATACTTGGATTTCCTGGTGGTATGGGCTTGAATGATAGCAGTCGAATTGTCCATGCCCTTGAAATGGATGAAGGCTCGGTGTATCCCCTGGCTGTAATCTGTGAGCGTTCCCTGACCCGACCTGGGATTCTCACACCAAAGGTAGGTGCCATTCCTGTCCAGGGTATGAGTGGTGCTCCAATCCTTAGCGAAAATGGTAAGCTTATTGGTCTCTTTAGTTCTATTAGTCGAACCAGAAGTGTGGCGGGTTGGCACTACATATTTCATATGTCTGATATCCCGTTTAAAACTCTGGATAGTCTTAGCATAAATTAGGTATTGTGGGGAGGGGACTCATATCTTATTATTGCGCGCTCGTTTATCCGGCTTCGCTTTTAGGGCTACGCCGAGACTAGACAAGACGACTGGGGCCAGGTAGCTCAGTCGGTAGAGCAGGGGACTGAAAATCCCCGTGTCGGCTGTTCAATTCCGTCCCTGGCCACCAC
>JABMOS010000052.1 GCA_013203185.1 Fidelibacterota bacterium
GCAAGCTATTAGAAGGATGAATAAAGCAAGAATTAGCGCTGTGGGGATGAACTTCATACAAAACACCTTTCTATAAGAATATGGTATATTTTGTATAAGCTAAGCATTTGCAGCTAGTCCCCAAGCCCTTGATTTATATGAGTGTTTTGCTCTTGTTTTTGTTTCTTATCTCTAACATCATTGATGTAAGTATACTGTAAATATTCTCAACAATCAAGCAGTATAATTCTGTTTTTTTATTATATGTTTATCTATGCAATTACTATATCAATTTATATCTTATGTCCGAGTGCTATCTCCCTACAGTGGTATGAACTCACTACAAAAACTTTCACTCAGGTAAAACTTGCAAGTCGTAAAGGAAAAGGGAATCATGCACGTCTTCACAATCACTCTCAAAACCAGTCCTTTCGGATTACACGCAGATGAATTAACGCACGAGGAAGTCGCCAAGAAAATTCATTATAAGTTTCTTGTGCTCCTTAAAAAGCATAAACTCGATAAGATTCTTCAGGCTGATGTGTATTGGTCAAAAGGATGCCTTACAATGGATTTTGTGATGATTTCAACAACAGGGCTGGCACTACACACCCTAAAGAACTATAAGGACTACCGAGAGGGTATAGTCCTACTAATCAATGACTTGAAGTTTGTTACAGTAAGAGTGAAAAACCGTGTTGTGAGAATAAACTCCGTAGTAAGAACAACGAAGAAACCGCAAAATAAGTCACACCGATTGAAAGTTACACCATCAATTTCGCAGAAAGCTATTGATGAATTTGAGGCTAAAGAGGATAAACGACAAGGAAAAGACTTAGGAGGTTCCGAAAATGAGTGACAATAACTGGAGCGCTGAATTTATCGCACAAAGAGACTTTGAGACATGGATCAGCAGGCAAGAGAACAAAGAGGAAATATACAAGGACAAGGGTCTGTTTTTGGAACATCTAGCTGACTTTATTTATGTTGCCAAGAATGGGAGGGTGAAAAAATCTGCACGAAGCACTCAAAAATAGTGAACCAAAAGGGCTTGTCGCCAACCTAATATCAGCTTGTATTTTACCACAGATATCTATCTAGTTTGCTCTGAGTAGGAATCGGACCAAAGTTATCACTAACGGTATGGCACCGGTATGAAGGTTTTCTAAGTATAGTATTTACAACACTTGAAAAACGATTAGAAATCCGTTGCTCTATCCAGCTGAGCTACCGGAGCTCGGTATGTCTAGCTACGTGTCGCGGCAAAGCCCGGAGGGCGAAGACGGACCGGAGCATGTCAATAAATCTATCCAGCTGCCTGTCCCGCCGTAGCTTGAAAGCTTAGGGGGGAGCTACCAGAGCCGACAGCGTGCCATATTATTTGTGCGTGAATGGCTGAGCAAGGCAATTCCATTAATTCAAGACTGAGAATAGAAATAATGACAAAGCCTGAATCTTCCAAATGTTAGCCAATTTCACCACTTGCAGCACAATACCAGCTATATTAACTTTGTTTTCTTAATTACAACCAACTGGGAATCACACAATCGGGCAATAACAAGAATTTGGCTAATAGTTTTCATTCTGTAAGAACATGACAATAATACCCCAAAACAATAATCTAAATCCTCTTTACTCAGAACGACTATCCTCAGTATTCGTTTTTTGTTCCTGGATGATAATAGCTGGAATGTTTTCAGTTATTTTTGGGCAGGATAATAATTGGGATCTGCGCAACTACCATATTTATAACGCCTATGCCTTTTACTTCGACCGTAGTCAACTTGATATCCTGCCTGCGCAACTTCAGTCCTTCTTTAACCCCCTGGCAGACATCTGGTTGCTGTTTTTGATGGGTAGCTTTAAACCCATTGTTGTAGGGTTTATACTGGGAGCTATTCATGGGATTAATTATTTCCTGATATTTATAATATCCCTCCAAACATTGATAAATGTACCCTACCATAAAATTACATATAGGCATTACGCACTCACCATTACCCCATTCAGGATAGCCCTGCTACTAAGTCTGGCTGCGTTTATTGCCCCCGATTCCATCAATCTCCTGGGGACAAGTTATCATGATAACCTGATCAGTATCCCCATTCTCCTATCTATCTGGTTAATTCTACTGGCTTTGCAAAACAGCCAAAATTCCACGCTTCAATGGATTTTCCTGGGTGGAGCGGCGGCTGGGTTGAGTTTTGGTTTAAAAATGACTTCGGGTATATACATCCTGGCCAGCGGGGCAGCGCTCAGCATTGTGATACCCAGTGTGACCGGGAAAATTAAGGTCCTTGCCATATATGCTGGTGGATTCATAGGTGGAGCCATCCTCACAGGAGGATTTTGGTATCTAAAATTGTATCAAGAGTTTGGCAACCCTATTTTCCCCTGGTTTAATAATATATTCAAATCACCAGAGCTTTTGGACCAGGCATTTCGAGATCTCCGTTTTCTTCCATCCTCCCTCTGGGATGGGTTATCCTATCCCCTCCAATTTATGTATGCCTCAGCTTACACCTATACTGGTGGCGGATTTCGAGATGCTAGATTTGCGATATTATTTATTTGCCTGATTATTCTAGCCTATCAAATCGTACGGCGCAGAAGGGATGGATCCAAGGCCATCGGGTTCAGCAAAGCAGCAGTTTTTATTTTATTATTCTCTTTCATATCCTACACCATCTGGATCGTTCAGTTTTCAATCTATCGCTACCTTTTCATCGTTGAGGCGCTTGCCTTTGTTTGCATCGCCACCATTATTTACCAACTCTCCGCTTCCAACAAAAAAGCTACCCTCATCCTGGCCAGCATTACTCTGACTTGCCTGGTTTATGGGTCATACCCACGGAATGATCGGATACGCTGGCAAGACCATTACATTAATGCATATATCCCAAACCTGGAGGGTCTGGACAGTTCTATGGTTTTTCTGGGAGGAAATCGGCCAACAGCATTTTTAATCCCTGGCTTTCCGGAGACGACTAGATTTGTCAGATTAAATAGTAATTTGCATGGCATGCTTTCTCCAAACTCTAACTTCCGCATGCAAACCACTGAGGCGGTTATATCGCACAAAAACAATTTTTATATGATATCCTGGGATAAATTTTTTAGTGTTGAAAATGAAGTCTTAAGTAGATTTGATCTTGAGATCGACACAACAATAAGTTGGCAGATTCCAAATCCCCATGAACCTCAGCTAATATTTTGGAGAGTGAATCGAAAGTGACCAAAAATCAAGACCCGTTCATTTGCTTGGCAATCGCCTAATAGCTGGGGCTATAAGCTTGATTTTTAACACCAGCATCAAGGATGCTTTGACTGGATACAGCATTACTTAACGAGTCTATTGTCTGTTACCGGTCAGGGCTGTCTGTAAGTTCAAAAGAAACATTCTAAGAAAAACTATTACAAATTCGTTGCTCTCTCCCACCACACGAACCATCGAAATGAAGATGAAATGTTATTTCCTCTTGATACAACGAAATCCATAAAAATAGCTGGTATGCCAGGCATCATCATGGTTTCGGCTATAAACAAAGGTGGTATGTGTGGTGGAGTTGCAACTGCCCCCTTTGAGTACTCTTCTGGGATTGTCTGGACCCATAAAATCGTCCACCCATTCCCAGACATTGCCGATCATGTCACGGACACCAAAGGGACTGGCGCTCGTGGTCGTTCCCGAATCTATCAATCGAGCACCACAACCAGCTGTATTTGCCAGGTCACAGTTCAGAGAGTCCAGACCCCAGGGATAGGGATGGTCACTCATTCCCCTGGCTGCCTTCTCCCATTCATGCTCAGTGGGTAAGGCTAATCCATAATGCCGGGCAAAAAAGTAGGCACCAAACCAGGAGACCTCACTCACCGGTTTATTTTCATGGCCTGGATCTGCCACAAATTGAACCCCGCTCCAACTCATACGAGAGTCAGGATCATTTACATCGGCTGCCATCCGGTGGGCGGCTGGCCAGTGCGCATCCCCTTCGTATTCACCAATTGGTAAACTTCCTGGAACTGTTATTGTCCCCAGCCTGATCGCCTCATTTAAAAAAGTTACGAATTGGGAATTGGTCACTTCGAAGGTCATCATCTGGAAATCTTCATTTAAATCCTCCCGTAGGCTCCCAGGTTCTCCGAAATGGTATTCTCCACCTGGAACTGTACTCCACTCAGTGTTCAGGTACACAAACCCTATTGAATCCTCGACGAAAAGACTATCAGCTGCAACTGCCAAAACTGAAACCCGGTAGTGATTCACCACCCCGTAGCGTGCAGTCGAATCTTCATAGCTCGTTGTATTCTCGGACAATGCCGCAATCTCAGTGAAATCTGATGAATCCCGACGCTCAATGCGATACCCCGTTTCCCCCCTACTATTTTCTTTCCAGGAGAGCGTGATTTGGTGAGAATTGTCGATGGTCAGATTCAGATCTGAAGGGGGCTTCAAATCTAAAGGAGGTGAATCTTCAGGGGCAGATTCCTGACAGGCAAGGAGCAGGATTGCTAACAGCCAGATCAGGTAAAACTTTTCCATTTTATATCTCATTGATAGATTTCTCGTATTATGCGCAGGTTATTAATGCAACCGAACTCTCTGGATACAAAACCAGAGTCTATGAACATTACTCTAAAAATAGTTTCCGGATTTTCTGACCCAATTTCTTAAGGGGGTGACCCTCAATTCGCTTTGGATTGTTGATGTTTTTGCGAACCGAGTCAAAACCGATCATTGGGGTTCTAACGATTTTCTCCAGCAGAAAGTATGCGCCAAAGGCATCAAAATTCCGTCTCAACAAAACATCCTTGGATCGCTTGTTGTCATAGGGCAAAAGCAGAGACTTTATTTTCTTTACACTGGACGATTTTATCAGATAGGCGAAATGCCCGGAGTTTACACTTTTGCCTTCAGTTTTGCGTGGTGTGCCGAACTTTTCATTCACAGGCTCACAATCCAACTTATGCCAACCCAGCCAGAGCATATCCCAATCCTCTGGAATGTCTCCTTTCTTGATATCGCCAAGATCTTTTAAGAAATGTCTGGTGAAAACTGCATCATCCTCAAAAACCAGCCCTATATCACACTGGGGGTCTTCGACTATCTTTTCCCAGACATGAATATGGCTTAATAGCGTCCCAAGACTTCCAGCCAGTCGCAACTTGAAGTCCCCACTCAAATACCCACGTTGCTGGTGATCTTCTATATCCACATCCAGACCATAGACTGCTGGGAACCATTCTACATCAAGACCTGCCTTCCTGGCGTAGCGATAAAAATTTTTGCGCCTCATAGGGCTGCGCTCTAGACTGATGAGATAGGCTTTGTCATATTGCATGGATAAGTTCCTCTGACATAACGTATTTCAGACCGAGTAAATATCCAGCCCTAAAATTAGTCTTTATCAATTAGTCACTCCGTATTTAATAACCTGATGGGTTGAAGAAGGCTTGCAGAGAGTCCCTGTGTAAAATTAATTTCACCGCTTCAACAATATCAAGTTATATAAGGTAACCTCACATGCGCCTCTCTTCAATACACACAAAATTAGTCCTCACCTTTGTGTTTGGGATATTCACCTTGAACAGTTGTATCTATCTCCCGTCAAATAATAAACATGCTGAAATACATGCCATCATCGACAAGGCAAATGCTGATTTCTATCTGGATAACAGAATCTGGTATCAGGATGTTCATGCTTCTGTTGAAGGTCGTACTATCACCCTTTCAGGTGAAGCATTCTATTCCATCCCCGTACGAGGTATTGGACGCAAACTGAAAAAGGCTGGATATGATTTTGAGTTGATTGATTCGGTTCACTATCTGCCTGAAACATTTCCAGAGGGCCAGGCCTATGGAATTATTACTGAACCCTATATCATGGGGCGCTATACACCTGTGAATTATAAGCAGGAAGGTACAGAGATGCTCTATGGTGAACCTGTGCGTTTGATCCGTGAAGTAGATGACTACCTGCAGGTTCAATCAGCCATTGGTTATCTAGGATATATACCTAAAAATTCACTGCGTCGTGTCAATCTTCAGGAGTGGAATCGCTATCATATGGGTAAACAGGCTGTCTTCACAAAAAATGATACCCTGGAGAATGGGATGATATTCTTGATGGGAACCCGCCTGCCCTATCTTGAAAATGATATGCTGCTTCTCGCGGATGGTAGGGAGTTAAAACTCACCAGCGACCATTATAAACTGATTGATCCAGCAGCCAACCCACTTCGTCAGGAAATTCTCACAACAGCACAGCGATACCTCGGTCTACCTTATGTCTGGGGTGGTCGTTCTGCTGAAGGTGTGGATTGTTCA
>JABMOS010000053.1 GCA_013203185.1 Fidelibacterota bacterium
AATACTTGCGTGCAGGATTATCATCCCAAAGAAGGGGGGCACTCATAATACACATGCCTTACCCATAGCACAAAAGTTGGTATATTTATACACCTCAATTTCAGATGTGATTTTGGGATGTTCTAATGTGAAATTTTCCAGTGCCCTTAACAATGGGTCTTTCACAACAGGGGCAGCAATATCTACATATAGGGATAAGGTTTTAAAAATTTTTGTCCTGAATGGACGGGGGGGCTGTTTCTTAGCTTTTAGGCGAAGAAACCGACAATTAGTACCTTTGGGGGTTTTGTGGTAATTAAGTAAAGATTTGTCAGGGGAATCCCATGGGTTAATCCAGAGACGGTAGGTAAATAATTTTTTTAACAGAATAGAATTAATAGTCAGGGCCATAGCCTTAACCTCCTTTAACTCACTGCTTCCTCCTTTCTTTCTATTTTGGCTTTTTTGGCTTTTTTGGCTTTTTTGTCAGCAATGTAAGTATTATTATTTGTCAATTATCGTGTGGGACATGCCTTATGTGGACTTTGTCCCAGCCCTTCCTGTAAAAGCAAATGAGCACCTCCAAATATAAGCAGTATCCGAAATTTTTAAATAATTTTTAACTAAAATGATCATTTAATGGTTGTAGGTCTTGACACAGAGCCCTAATTTGTTTTAATAGGCTTTGCTTTAGCAAAGTCTATTCTTTTCTTAAAGTTCCCAATCAAGTACAGATTCCTGTACCTTTTCTATGTGAAACTTAGACTAGACTAAGTTTTTTTATATCCGATACTCTCAAGTTTACCATTTTGAACATACCAGAGCGCTAGGCGAAGCAGTCTTAATTGAGAGCAGTCAGTGATTGGAATCAAGCCTGATTTCTGAGACCAGAATCACCGTTGGCACATCAGACTCGAACCCTTTCCCTAATGTGTAGATAACATCCTTAACTCTATATTCCAATTTTCCTTCCTGCCCATCAAATGTCTCAGGTATAAACTGAACAAGCTCGCCAATTCTTGGGATCTTATCACTGTTTATGTGTAAATTATTTTGTCCCAATATATCGACTAAATATCCCATTTATTTCCTCCTTCATTTATAATTTTAAATTCTAAGGACTGCCAGCCTCAAGCTAAGTAATAATAAAATTCTACCTTGATGCAGCCATCACGCACAGGCAATGGCTGCTATTATACGTTAGGCTATTCGTCTGACTTCTCAACGCGATCACCCGCTTCAGAAAAGTCCTGAGGAATCACACGGGTTTTAACCCTGCTAATTCCCTGTTGGGCTTGCTTTGCTAGAATCAAGTTCTCCCTGGAAACGATACCCCGAATACCCACCTGCACTCTGGCCCAACGGAAACTATCATTTACAGTATCCTCTAAGCCAAAAGTTGTGATCACAGCCACAGGGGGTAGACCACTGCGTTTCAGCTTCAGCTGATGGTCACGCCAGGGTTTGATACTAGTGGGTGACAACGACAGCACCATGGGTTGCATCTCCCTGTTTTTTATGAGGGGCAATACAAATAATCTCACCTTGGGCTTACAAGCCCCAAACCCTGGAATTGATTCTGGACACTGCTCACAACTTGGTGACATGGGTTCAGTGCTTAAAATAGTTTCATCAATGGCGTAGCAACGGGGGTGATCTTCATCTTCCCGCCAGAATGCTCTGACCTGCTGCTCTTCAAAGACAATTGCCTTCAACTCTGTCACTCGGAGAAAGGCGACTTGTTTATCGCCCTTTACGTAGGACTCACCATAGTCTATATAGAAACGATGTTTCCCGTCTTCATGATGATCAATACGGATTCGTGGTAAGTCTTGCTTGTTAATTCTTGCTTCAAGAATTTCCAGCTCTTCCGTCACATCCCACTTCGTTGCTCTGAGCTCCTTTAATATTTTTTCTTTTTCTATTTTAGTTAACATATTCTCTCTTTTCTGTTAGCGCCTAACATCTCAAGCTCAGCCAAATCAGATTTTACACGGGTTATCTGTGGTGAGGCGTGGAGGAAGGTTCGATCCTGACACGCGGTCTGGTAGGCACAAAACCCACAGGAAGTGGGGTTAGGGAACGGCCAATCCTTGGTCATCATCTTGATTATATTGAGTAAGTCTTGCTTAAATCGCTGATGATCCCATACCGGTTTCTGGCAAATAATAAAGGGTCTGCCCTTCTCTTCCCCAATAAGACCATACTTAGATTTGCGCTTATATCTCTCGTGAGCACGCAAATGATAGATCACTGCGCGATCAACCGACAACCGGACTCGAACCCACGACCCATTGATTAGCAACATTCCGTATTTTAAAGCATAGGCATACAATGAGAGTTGCCAATCACGATGTAGCGCTATAGCCTTTGGGCGCTGCATCCCGGATTTCAGGTCCACCAGGTCCACTTCACCGCATGAATGTTGCCGGACCTGATCAATGGTTCCCTTCAGCTCGTGGCCACCAATATTGACTTTAAACTGCACCTCTGAATAAAGCAGGTTACAATTCCTGTTTACCTCTAGGCCTGCATAGCCGGTCAAGATTTCACAGGCATGCTCCTCCATCCCCAGCATATCCTCTTCCTGTGATTTCTTCCAGGCAATGTGAATGTCTGATTCTTGGAGCATGACTTCCGTTAGGGCATCCCTGTACAACATCCTTACATCACCTTTTAGTCCCAAAGTATGCAATCTGTGAATAGCAAGATGGAGGGCGCTGCCATGGATGGCGGCCACACCTCTATGGGCAGGTTTTAACTTCTCAACGTGTCGGAAGCGAAACATCAAGGGGCAGCTGAGCCAATCCTTGATAGTGGATTGGCGCAACTGTATTCTATTTAGTATTTCAGCTTTTCGGTACATCATTTTCTGCTTCATCTGAGCCATTCCCTCGCCTTCTGGAAATCCAGGAAATGACTTCATCAAATACAACCAACATGGCTTGTATCAAGACTTGAACACCCTTTCCAGTCATTTAAGCCACCCCCATGAACTTGTATTGTTCAGAGAAGAGCTGATGTAGGCCTAAGTGTTTTTCCATGATGGATTGGGGCGGTGCACTCTTTAATGCTTCGGTGATGGCATTGTAGAGACTCCAGACGGTCCGTGGCTGGAAGGCCTCATATTGCGGGGTTTTCCATTCGCGTTGTGCAACCGGAATCTGTCTAGGAGTCATGATGCCTCTGCCATACACCAGACCTAGCATACGATGGGCATTGTCATCACTTATTTCCTGTATCTGCATAGTTTCAGCATCCCTCAAGACCTGATTATAGACCTTCTGAGATTTATAAATCGCTGACAATGCCATACTTTCCATATCTCTGATTACGTTCAGGGTATGTTTTCTTAAAATCGTGATATCCCCGCACAGAGCCAGGTTATCACAGACCAGGACTGAAGCACCTACAGCGATGCCCACAGACATGGTGCGATCATAACTGTTCCGGAAACCGATGGAGAGTCCCATTGAGGTATCGCTTGATGTCAGCGTATGTACTCCAAACATTTTATTGCCTTCTGCAGCCAGTCCGAATTGACTATTACTGTGGGAAAAAGCAGGCAAGAGATGAGTTGCCATTTGTAGCAACATGGTTGAGAGCTTTTCATGTGAGACAGGCTGATAGGTTCTGGTTGCTTTTGGCAGGGGAACTGCCCCAACCGTTTCAAGGGTCGCAGCTTCACTGCCGCGTTGCATGAGTAGGGTCATATGATGACCTCCTTACCTTTTTTTAGTTTAGCGTTGATTTGGGGTTTTACTGCTTGTCAGGATTTCCCATATGGGAGCCCTAAGCAGTGGGGTTAAAGCTGATGATGATCTGAAAAAGAGTAGTAGTTGCTGCCCAGAATAATGTGATCCAATAATTCAATATCAATGGATTCCAGGGCGGTCTTAATCTTTTTTGTAATGGCGAAATCTGGTGAACTAGGGGTATTCGAGCCGCTGGGGTGATTGTGGGAAATGATGACTGCGGCTGTTCCCGGATAATCGATTAAGAGCGTCTTTATAATTTCCCGCGGGTAAATGGCAGCCGTTGCAATGCTCCCAGTGAATAGAACTTTTGTATCGATCAACTCATGTTGCGAATTGAGATAAATCATGGCAAAGCTTTCGCGGGTTTTTGATTTGGAAAAGTAGCTTCTCAAGTGGTTTGCCACTGATCTTGAACTATTCAATTTTTCGCCAGCCTTTAGGGTATAACGTTTAACATATTCTTCCCTGATGGTATCATCTGGGACATCTTGAATTTTTAGCGTCATGAAAACCTCCTTGTATAGGGATTCCTTGAAGACCAATTTTTAATCTTGGGGTTTTAGGCGGGTGGTATCAGAGAATCGGGTGAGTTTGATGAATAAAGAAGACTATCTTCCTTCACTATTCATATACACTTTTTTGGGCTATTTTTGCAGAGATCCGAGCCAATAAAGCTCTATTTGTCCTCAAATCAAGTCGCAATGGGTTGCTTTTACCTCTAATTACCATTGCCCCTGACGAATGGAAGCACAATTCTCGTAGACTTCATCAAAGATTTGGAGCAGGCGACTCTTTTTAAGTCCCACTTGTGTTTCAACTTCAAAAATGTCAGATTTTGTTGGCTGGCCCTGGCCGGCTATTGTTGTGGAGTGGTTTCCATTGAAGCCGCCACTGGGGGCAAGGTCATAAGCCGGCGCCAAACGCCATCCTTTTTCAGCGTAGGTGAATGAGA
>JABMOS010000054.1 GCA_013203185.1 Fidelibacterota bacterium
CTTCTAGTGATGGGGTTTGTTGGCTAAGTTAGGGCGACTTTTTCTAAGAAGTTGTCGCTTTACAAGGGGGATTCTCCGATTATACTGTAAAGATGATAAAATACGTAATGTTAAGCCCTTAAAATTAAGGAGATAAATGATGAAACATGAATTACCTGCCCTGCCATTTGCACAAGACTCGTTGGCTCCAGTAATCTCATCTGAGACCCTGGATTATCACTATGGCAAGCATCACAATGCCTATGTCACAAATCTGAATAATTTGGTTCCTGGGACTGAGTTCGAAAACTCAAGCCTGGAAGAGATTATTATGAAGGCTTCTGGTGGTGTTTTCAACAATGCTGCTCAGGTTTGGAATCACACTTTTTACTGGAATTGCTTATCACCAAATGGTGGTGGCGCTCCTTCTGGGGATCTAGGTGCAGCTATTGATGCTGCCTTTGGGTCCTTTGATAACTTCAAGGCCGAATTTTCCAAGGCTGCTGCAACCAATTTTGGTTCAGGTTGGACCTGGTTGGTCAAGAATGCTGATGGTTCATTAGCCATCGCATCAACATCAAATGCAGGAACACCCATGACAAGCGGACAGACTGCCCTTCTCACTGTGGATGTCTGGGAGCACGCCTACTATGTTGACTATCGCAATGCCCGTCCAAAATATCTGGAAGAAATCTGGAAGCTTTTCAACTGGGATTTTGTTGCCAAGCAATTCGCAAAATAGTTAACTGTTTAACAGTTTGATTAAAGGGTCGGTTCGCCGGCCCTTTTTTTATTTCATTGCTTGCCCTGTATCTGACAGAGGACATATTTTATGCACTTGAATTCGAGGGGTAAATCAATATGCAAAAATCAGTAAAACTTATTTTCTTGCTCACTGTTCTGGTTGGGTCAGTCCTGTCCAAAAGTGTCCACTACAACTTGTCAATGTCGGAACCCCACACCCATCTTTTTGAAGTTGAGATGCGGCTTGAAGGAGCCAGGGGAAATGAAGTCGTTGCACTTCCCGTTTGGACACCAGGCTCTTATCTGGTGAGAGAATATGCCAGAAATGTCCAGGATATCACTGCCCGTAGCCAAGATGGCACAAGTTTAATAATCAAAAAAACAGATAAGAATCATTGGCAGGTTAAGGGCAAGGGCAGCCAGGATATCATCGTGACCTATCGTGTCTATGCCTTTGAGCATAGTGTTCGCACCAGCTATCTCAATGCGGACCATGCTCTGGTTGTTCCAGCCAGCGTCCTCATGTACTGGGAGAAAAACCTGCAGCGTAAACATCATCTGCATATCAATATGCCAGAGAACTGGTCAGAGATCACCACAGCATTGGAACCTTTTAATCAACCTGGGAATGTGGACTTCATAGCCAGAGACTATGACGAGCTGGTGGATTCACCCCTGGAGTTGGGGAACCAACATGTGGTAAACTTTGAGGTTCTGGGAAAACCCCACGTCATGGCATTGTACGGTGCCAGCAATTATGATGATTCCGTTTTGGTCAGTGATATCACAAAAATTATTGAAGCTGAAACAAAAATATTTGGTGGCCTCCCCTATGAAAACTACAGCTTTATTTTCCACGTGGAAGAGGGTCGCGGGGGGCTGGAACATGCCAACTCCTCGGTAAATTTTATCCGCCGCTGGTCCTTCAATGATGATAAACGCTATAAAAGTTTTCTGGCTTTGGTGGCACATGAATTCTTCCACACCTGGAATGTGAAGCGGCTCGCTCCCCAGGGTATCTCAACTTTTGACTATGACCAGGAAAACTATGTGGACGAGCTCTGGATGGCTGAAGGCTTTACCAGTTATTACGATGAACTCATCCTGCAGCGAATCGGACATGTGGACAAAGAAGCATATCTGGAAGTCTTGAAAGATGAGATCAATACCCTGGAATCTCGACCAGGGAGGCATCACCAATCTGTGGCAGAATCCAGTTTTGACACCTGGATCAAATATTACCGTTCCAATGAGCATTCCAGCAACGCAACCATCTCTTACTATAACAAGGGTCATCTGCTGGGACTGCTACTGGATATCAAGATCATCGCAGCAACTGGGGGTAAATCCAGTCTGGATGATGTCATGTTCAAGCTGAATAAAGATTTTGCTGAGAAGCAAAAGGGTTACACCAGCGATGATGTCCGCAGGACTTGTGAATCCGTAAGCGGTCTGAAGTTGACTCGCTTCTTTGATGATTTCGTTTTTGGCGTGGAGCCCCTGCCGTATGATGAAGTCTTTGCCCTGGCTGGATTGGATGTGGACTCTACTTCTGAGAAAAATTCCTATCTGGGAGCCAAACTGAAAAGCTCAGGAAGTGGCGTTATGGTCACCTCTGTGGTGGAGAATTCCCCCGCCTGGGATGCAGGTCTAAACGTCCATGATGAACTGGTTGCTATCGATGGCTTCCGGGTGAAAAGTGCAAAACCAGATTACTTCAGGGAGAAGGTTCCTGGCGATCGGATCATTTGCACAGTCAGCCGTAATGGCATCCTCGTAGATATTCATCTCACCGTTGGCTTTGAGCCGCACCAAATTTCAGAACTCAAGCAAATCGAAAAGCCCAGCGATTCCCAGAAGCAGGTCTTTGAGAAGTGGTTGGGTTTGCCCTGGGAAGAAGAAGTTAAAGAATAGTTCAACCTTGCAGGAGCTTTATGGTTTCAAATTTTTCAGAATACCACTTATTTCCAGGGTCCACTAGATGGTTCAGGGAAAACTAAAAAGCGCCGCCCAAGAAAATTAAAGATGAAAACCAGTGCTGTTGCAATCAGCTTTGAACTCCCAGGTGAAATATCCAGGTGAAAAAGACTTCTTGTGATAAATAGATCGAGTCCGCCACCTACCAACACAACCAGAAGAAAGAAAAACACCTCCAAAGCTGATTTCCATCTGGCCTTATGCCGAAAGAGAAAGGTGATGACGAGAAAATAATTGACTGCTGCCGCCAGGACAAAGGCCAGGGGTGCAGCCATATGAATTGCCCATCCATTGGTGAACAGTCCCATAAAAATGATGTAATTGACGATTGCTGCCACTCCACCAATCAGAGAATAAAGAAAGAACTGAATGGGTAGGGGGGCCTGGAAGGCGTTATAGCGAAGAATACAATAGATGGCTCTTAAACCATCCCGAGCACCAATTTTTTTGCCTTCTTCATAACTGCGACCATGATATGAAATACCCATCTCATATATTCGAAGCCTGAGGTGGGCTATTTTTGCCACAATTTCTGGCTCAAAACCAAATCGATTTTCCTTGATTTCAATACCTTGAATCACGTCTCGACGAAAAACCTTATAGCAGGTTTCCATGTCTGTAAGATTTAGATCAGTAAAAATATTTGAAAGCAGCGTCAAAAATCGGTTCCCCAGGGAATGCCAGAAATAGAGTACCCTGTGGGCATCCCCTGATAAGAATCTAGACCCCAATACCACATCCGCATTGCCGTCCTCCAGCGGCTTGAGCAGCTTTTTAAAATCATTGGGGTCGTACTCAAGATCGGCATCTTGAACAGCGACATAGTCACCCGTGGCATGTTGGAAACCTGTTCTTAAAGCAGCACCCTTTCCTTGATTAAAATCATGGTGTAGCACAGATATGTCAGGGTGTATCTCCATCAATTCATGGGCTACCTTAAGGCTGCTATCAGTCGAATAATCATCCACAATAATGATCTGGATCGATAGGGTTTCACCAGCAATCTCCAGAACCCTGTCTACACAGGTCACCAATGTCTTTTCTTCATTAAAACATGGGATAACAACGCTTAATCTAGACATGTGTTGTTCCTGTCTCTTGCTCTAATCTGTTTCTGAAATAGGTAACTGTTTTAGCCAACCCGTCCTCTAGTGATGTCACTGGTTTCCAGTCCAGTTGTTCCTTTGCTAACGAAATATCAGGTTTCCTGCGGTCTGGATCGTCTTGAGGCAAGGGCTCGTTTATGATTTTGGATTTGGAGTTGGTGAGATCGATGACCTTTTCAGCCAGTTCGAGAATAGAAAACTCCACAGGGTTTCCAAGATTCACAGGACCGACAAAGCCATCCTGGGTCATCATCTTATGCATGCCATGGACGATGTCATCAACATAACAAAAAGACCTGCTCTGAAATCCATTGCCATAAACAGTTATTGGGTCATCTCTTAAAGCTTGAATAATAAAATTCGATACGACTCTACCATCATTAATGGCCATATTTGGACCGAATGTATTAAAAATTCTCACGACCCTAATATCCACATGATGTTGACGATAATAGTCAAAAAAGAGGGTCTCCGCAGCACGTTTACCCTCATCATAACAGGATCGAATACCAATGGGATTCACATGACCCCAATACGCCTCAGTTTGAGGGTGAACCTCTGGATTACCATATACTTCAGAGGTTGATGCCTGAAGTATTCTGGCTCCTGTTCGCTTGGCCAACCCCAGCATATTGATAGACCCGTGGACAGAAGTTTTAATGGTTTGCACTGGATCATACTGATAGTGCTTTGGACTTGCCGGGCATGCCAGGTTATAGATTTGGTCCACCTCCAAATAAAGAGGAAATGTGACGTCATGTCGGATGAGCTCGAAGTAGTGGTGGTCGAAGAGATGCTCAATATTTTGCTTATCTCCTGTGAAATAATTATCAACACAAATTACTTCATTGCCTGCTTGTAAAAGACTTTCACAGAGGTGAGAGCCGATAAACCCGGCCCCACCAGTAATTAAGATTTTAATAGAAACTCCCTTTATGGATTTTATGTTTTATCATTTCCAAATGGTGCACTCAATTGATCACTTGAAAGACAATGGCGTTAAATTTAGTCTCATGTGAAGTCAATTTGAGCAATTCCTCAAACCTGGGGTTGTTTCGAAGCGAATCCAGTGGCACATCACCCCGGAGACGCTGTGAATAGTGATTCTCCCAGATGACCACAGCAGAATCTGGAGCAGCTTCCAAATTTGCCATGGTGACTTGCCCAAATCGATCACTGGAACGGTCCAAGGTGTTAGCATAATAAAACCAGCCGTGGTTTGCATATGTTTTAAACCTATAAACATCATGTTCAATATACCAATCAGAAAGGAGCTTCATAATCTCACGTTCTTCACTATTGTTTTTATCCGGAGGTTCTGTTACCAGGGTGTAGCCAATGGTTAGGACGATGATTGTTGAAACGACATAACGCAGCAATGTTTTTACCTTGATTGATTTCCTGAAAAAGATAGCGCCAATGAAAAATAGCAGGAGTGTTGAAATAACAAGCAGGTTGGCGTAATCCGCTTCTGGTATAATTAGATGATGTATAATCAGTTTTTCGGATAAAAAGACATAGGTCAAAATCAGGATAATGATAGACCCGATGAGAGTCCTAATCCTGGCCTTCTTTTCGTGGATAGAATTAAACCACTGATTGAACCCGTTTAAGGCCAGATAGGCAACCAGGGGTGACAGTGATATTAAGTGACGTAAAAATCCAGCAGCTTGTCCCAGACTTAGCTTCCAGGAAAACACGACATAAATGAAGAAACCCACTAAAAATTGAATGGACACAAACAAATCCACTCTACGTTGATATATTTTTTCAAATAGACCTATCAGGAAGAAGTAAAAAACGACTGGACCCACCACGAAAATATAGCGTTGGAAATAGCTCCAGAAGCTGGTCTGTCCATACCGGTTTGCGGTTTGTCCTTGACCAAATGTTTGACTGTAGAGCCAAATTGGATCACCGGTGAAATAGGTCCCTGCAAAATTCCAGAGGAGGGTTGGTACGATGAGTAGGGGAATGATCTTCCATTGCTTTTGTTGAATTAGAATAATGAGCCAGAAAACTAGAAGTGGGGATAGTTCCAGGCGAGCAAGTGGCAGGAGAGATCCCACAATGACAAAGGCCACATATTTTTTCTCAAGATAAAAAAGCAACCCCAAGGCCATTATGCAAGCTGCCAGAGGTTCGGCTAGCGCACTAAATGAAATGGGAAAGTAAAAAGCCTGGAAGGTAAGGAAGGGGATAACTAAATAGGCATTTCTAATGTTCTGTAGCTTTGCGGCTCTGTAGAGAGCATAATTTGTGATGATTGAAACAACAGGCATTAAGGTGATAATCGCATATTTACTCAGGAGAACGGGTAGTGCGAACAGCAACACAAAGAGTGGACGATTCCAGAGTCCGATAAAATGCTTTGGATGGTCAAAGGCCTGGCGAGTATTATAGTAACGATCAACACAATCATCATCCCAGGTGCCATCAGCCAGCAATCCCCAGATTACAGTGAGGAGATATATACCCAATAGACTTACAAGAACCCACTCTTCCGAAGACAGGCGTGGTTTTACTTTGCCAGGCACCTGAGACTCTGTAAGGACTTCATTTGTTGTAGATTGTGACACATCACCCCTTTTCATACGCCAGGGGAGCAAAAAATTTTAAGTGACTCAGGCATGGGTTCTAGTCCAACATTTAATAATTCATATGCATTCTATGAATAACACTCGACAGGGAGGTAATGGCAAGACAGCTTCATATTTTCCCATCAAAGATAATTGTTATTGTCATAATCTAGCAAAAGCCAATCTATTAACCTAGCCTCTAAATATTAACTGGCAACAGACTCAGTGTCGGATACACTAGGGTACCGATTAAAACCCTGATAAGCCGGATTATTACACTAGAAAAGCCATTGCTTTCTGTATAACAAAAAAAGCCCCAGAGATATCCCTAGGGCTTTTAAATCTAATCCGTGCTATTGATTAATAGCGGGGAGTCTGACGGCTACGCTTGGCTGCCTTAGCGCGACGTAGACGTCGCTCTTCGGTTGGCTTGAGGTAGAAGGAGTTCTTCTTAACATCTTTTAGAATACCAGCTTTCTCGTACTTTTTCTTAAAGCGTCTCAGTGCCTTTTCAAACGGCTCATCTCGTTTAACAGTTACCATTACTGACATAGTGCGAATTCACCTCCTCTCAAATTAACCTAAATAGGTCTGCAGTTTGCGACTACGGGATTTGTGCTGGAGACGCTTGATGGCCTTCTCCTTGATCTGACGAACACGTTCCCGTGTCAGATTAAATTCTTCCCCAATTTCATTGAGGGTTAATGCATATTCACGATCAATGCCGAAGTACATACGGATAACTTCCCGCTCTCTGTCTTTCAGAGTGTCCAGGGCCGATCGAATTTCTTTTTTTAATGAATCAGACATGAGATCGAAATCGGGAGCATCTTGATGCTCATCCTCAATCACATCCATGAGTGAATTTTTTTCTTCTTCCTGGAAAGGCGCGTCTAATGAATGATGACGCTTTGAGATGCGAATGGCATCGGCAACTTCTTCAGGTGCCATATCCAGTTCCTTGGCGATTTCACGCTCGGTGGGGGTTCTTTCCAATTTCTGTTCAAGACGATCTGAGGTCTTGGAAATCTTGGAAATAGTACCAACACGGTTCAATGGAAGACGAACAATACGTGAATGCTCAGCCAGAGCCTGGAGAATGGATTGACGAATCCACCAGACAGCATAGGAAATAAATTTAAAACCACGGGTCTCATCAAAACGCTCAGCAGCCTTGATCAAACCAAGGTTGCCCTCATTAATGAGGTCAGTCAGAGGCAAGCCCTGACCCTGATAATCTTTAGCAACAGAGACCACAAAACGAAGGTTGGCTTCAGTTAGTTTTTTTAGTGCAAGACGGTCACCCTGCTTGACCCTCTGGGCCAGTGAGATCTCATCTTTTGGATCCAGCGGTTCATATTGACCAATTTCCTCAAGATACTTACTGAGGCTGCGATTTGTGTCTCCACCGATCCGTTTAACTTTCTTAGCCATAGGCTCCTTCCGTTTGCTGCTTTGACCGCAATTGATGCAAAGCCAGCGAAATTAATTTTAACCCCTACACCTGTCAAGGGATAAGGACGCTTTAATTAGATAAAAAAAGGGCCTAAGGTGACAAATTATTATGATTTAAGATTATTATCTCATCTCTGGGTTAATGGCTTAGGATTGTTATTTTCTTATAAAGAAAAGCTTTTGTGCAATTATTGGTAAATCAAGGCATCTTCTCGTCTGGTATTTGTGGGAAAGAGATTCTATTCAAGGGGTGCAGACAATGGGTCTGAAAGGATGAATATGAAAATTGAAACTGAAGCCCAAAATCATTTTTATGATGGATGGATATACCGCAAGATCCTGGATCCATCCCTTGGTAGTATTCGCAAAAGAGTATCCCGGCTCATCACAGAAAATGCAACCGTGCTTGATGTGGGCTGTGGGACTGGAGATCAATTGTTTTTCCTGTCCAACCAAATTCAATCTGGTCTGGGAGTGGAGTTATCGGGTACAATGATCAAAACTTGTGAGGAGCAAGCCCTGGCCAGAGGTATCAAAAATTGTGATTTTTTATTGGCTGATGCCAGCAATCTATCCTCACTCAAGGATAATTCATTTGACTATGCTGTTACCAGCCTGGTCATTCATGAGATGCCTGAAGCGATTCGCATTCCAGTACTCACCGAAATGACGCGGCTAGGGAAACAACTCATTATAGTGGACTGGATTTATCCCCAACCCTCCATGATAAAGAAAATAAGTACACATTTTGTAGAACGTCTCGCTGGTAGAGAACACTATGCTGGCTTCAAATCATTCATCAAACAAGGGGGTATGCCGGCTCTTATAAACAGGCTTGGGTTGGAAATCATTGAAACCCAAATTACTGGTAAGGGAAACATGCAACTGTGGGTATGCAAAACACCGTAAGAAACATCGGAGTTCAGTTTTAGTATAATATGTCAGCTTTAATCAAAAGAATGGGTCACAAGTTTCAAGACGGGGGATCAGAATGAAACGTCTACTTCTAGCACTTCTAATTATTGCCATGCCACTCATGTCAGCATCTGTTGGCACCATCAAGGGTCTCGTAACAGATGCCAAGACTGGTAAACCACTTCCAGGTGTGAACGTTGTCATCTTGAAGCATAGTCTGGGTGCCGCAACAGACCTAAAGGGCAAATATAAAATATCCAATGTTCCCAAGGGTGAATACACATTAACGGCAACCATGATTGGCTATACTACCCAGTCAGTTAAAAAAGTGAAGGTTAAAGGCGGGAAAACAAACATCGTTAATTTTCAACTGAAAGAACATAAAATTAAGGGAGAAGCGGTCACTGTAACGGCCACGCGACCATTGGTTGCCAAGGGTCACACGGCATCAAAAAGCGACGGTTCATCTGCAGAAGTTATGGGGGGCAGCACTTCTGGCAAAAAACCACCCCAAAAGGATCGCCCTCAGACGACACCAACTGAATCAGGCAAATTAGCAAAACCTCGACCCAAAATGCCTGTTGAAAATGAAGATACGGAAAGTCTTGAGAATGAAACCGTCGACAAGCCCATTGCATCACCAGAATCAGCTGCCTTTATTGCACCACCCCCTGCTCCTGAGGGGCTGGTCCCATTTATGATGGTCCCTAAAGGAAAAGGAAAAACTCCTGGCCGCAGACCTACCCCGCCGCAATCAGGCGGCCTGAAGGCAGGTTTTGCCGATGACAATCAGCAGTTCAATTACTTCCTCAATTTTTTGAACCAGTATGGTTCTTCTGTTAACAGCTATACCTATGATATCAGCGAGCGGATTCATTTGTTGCTTGAGGATAAGGACGGTAAGAGTCTGCCCAATGTGGAAATAAAGATTTTTGACCGCAAAAAAAGTCGATTGCTGGATGAAGGTAAAACCTATGCTGATGGTTCATATTTCTTCTACCCATCTGAGGTGGCGGCCAAGGACAAGACATTCTATGTGGGCTATACAGTTGACAATTTTTATCAGGAGGTGGTTGTAAAACGCAATGGCCCTCGAATGATTACACTTCAAGCAGACAAATCCAGGTATCTGCAGCCAAGAACACCAGTGGATATTGTATTTATTCTGGATACTACTGGCAGTATGGGTGAGGAAATCAAACGCCTCATCGCCACCATCGACATGATACACATGAACCTGTCCGCACTTTCAAATCAGACATTGATCCGTTTCGGTATGGTACTTTATCGAGACAAGGACGACAAATATCGCACCCAGGTCGTGCCGCTCACTGCAGATATTGATGTGTTTCGAGAGGCTCTTGAAGAGGTGAGAGCTGGTGGTGGTGGCGATACACCAGAAGATATGCAGGCCGCTCTCCATAAGGCCATGCGGAATGTGGAATGGAACGAGGACGGTTTGCGTCTGGGTTTTGTTATTACCGATGCTTCAGCCCACCTGGACTATGGTCAGAGGTACACCTATATCTCTGCCGCCCTGGAAGCCAAGAAGAAGGGTATCAAGCTATTCACTGTTGGAACTGGCGGACTGGGTCTCCGCGGGGAGTATGTTTTGCGACAAATTTCCCAGCTTACCTATGCCAAATATTTGTTTTTAACCTATGGCAAAGAGACAGGTGAAAACGCTGGTGGCGTCACCGGCAGTGTGAGCCATCATACAGGCTCCAATTATCAAACAGATAAACTGGAAGCCATAATTATGCGGCTGGCTAAAGAGGAAATCTCCAACTTTACAGATGAACCCCTGGAAATTGATGAGGGATACTTTGAAGCGGAGAAGGTGGACCACGAATCTAGAGAAGAAACCTTGTCGAAACTCTTCAAGGATGCCATTTCCAATCTCATTGATTACTCAACCCTCAAGATTAAGGACTCCAGGAGATTGGGAGTCTTGCCGATTCACGCGAAGACAGAGCATTCTGAGCTCAGCGCTGAATATTTCCAGGAGCAGGTTCATCTATCAGTGGCACAAAATAACCAGTTCGTCCTTATCGCTCGAAAGGATCTTCAGGCTGTTTTGGAAGAGCAAAAGTTACAGCTGTCGGGACTTCTCACAGAGGCTCAAACTACTAAGCTTGGAGAGCTGTTGGGAGCAGAGCTCTTGCTGGCAGGCGAACTCTATGAGAAAGAAGATGGTTATGACCTTTTTCTCAAATTATTACGGGTTGAAACCGCTGAAATTCTGGCAGTAACAAAAATAATTATCCATAAAGAATTGGGGCTGTAAGTCTGAATATTCCCTATTGGATCACTTGATGAATTACCTCGCTCATTTACTGATCTCTCCTGATGATGCTTTGTCTCGCCTGGGAAATATCATGGCCGACTTCATGCGGGATGTCGACCTGGAGACCTTGCCCCCAAAGGTTTGGGAGGGTATCCATCTTCATCGTTCAGTTGATGGTTATACGGATTCACATGATGTGGTCAAAGCGCTTCGCCGGCAATTTAGTGCCGAGAAGCGACGCTTCTCAGGTATTGTCCTGGATGTGGTTTTTGATCACTTCCTCATCAGGCACTGGGATAAATATTCGGCTAAAACATTTAATGGTTTTGTGGATCAGTGCTATGCAGACCTGTGGGAACATAGAAGCCTCATGCCTCCCCGCATGGAGCTGGTGGTAGGCTGGATGATCAAACGAGACTGGATCAGGTCCTATGCTGAACTGGATCATGTTGGACGAGCACTGGATGGATTGGCTGGCAGGTTGAAATTGAAACACGATTTTCACGGGTCCATTGAAGAGGTGCACCAGCACTATGAGGCCATAGAATCTGGCTTTTTGGTGTTCTTCCCCGAGCTGCTTCAATATATTGATGATAGAGAATCACAATTATGAACCAAGTGATATTTCGTCAGATGAAAAGTTATTAATTGTAAAAGCTAAATAAATCGATGATATCCGAAGAGTTTTATTCTATAATCTCCCGGCTAAAAAATTTATTGAAAGGGAATAAAATGCGCGTCAAACTATTTGTAGTAACCATGATGGCCATAATGACCATTGTAGCATGTGATTCAAGGCAGAGAGTTAAGGCTCCTGAGGAAAATCCACAAGCCACTTCCACCCCGCAATCTCAAGGTGATTCACATACCATTTTGGTAAAAGAAGTCATACAGGCAAACAGTTACACCTATCTGTTTGTTGCAGAGGGCGACAAGGAATATTGGATTGCCACAGCCAAGCAACCCCTAGAGGCTGGCATGACACTGAATTATGATATGGCTTTGGAAATGAAGGACTTTACCAGCAAGGAAGTTGATAGAACTTTTGATAGCATCTTCTTTGTGGGCCAGATGCGTGGCACCTCAAGTGCAGCTGCAAATGCCATGGCTAGCAAAAAAACTGTTGAAACCGCCAAAGATATTTCCATTGGAAAAGTTGATGGCAGTATAAGTATTCAGGAGCTTTACACCAACAGGACTGACTATGAAGGCAAGGTCGTTGTTGTGCATGGACAGGTTACAAAATTCAATGCAGGCATTATGGGTCGCAATTGGGTTCACCTCCAGGATGGCACAAAATCAGGGGATGCCTTTGATGTTACCATAACAACTAATGCTGTTGTTAGCAAAGATGACGTTGTGGTCTTTAGCGGTAAAGTTGCACTGGGTAAGGATTTTGGTGCAGGTTATAAATATGACCTGATCCTGGAAGAAGCAGAGTTATCTGCTGAGAGTTAAACACTCAACACAATACAAATTGTTATAATAAAAAGGCGAGGGCACCCTCGCCTTTTTATTTGCTAAAACCTATCTCACGTCCTGCAGGGACATGAGGGTTCCATTTCTATATTGTGCATTCCTAATTAGATTCACCGCATGACAAAGTTAGCAACTGAAAAGAAACGAATTTTCATTATCCATGGTCCCAATCTGAATTTGCTGGGAACGCGAGATCCAGAACAATATGGAACACTGACACTGGACAAGGTCAACACGGCGATTCGCAAGCAAGCTCGTGAGTTGGATCTAGAGACGCGCATCATTCAGACCAACCACGAGGGGCGAATTATTGATATCCTCCATCGAAGAAGGAAATGGGCGGATGGCATTATCATTAACCCCGGTGCCTTCACACATTACTCATATGCTATTCGTGATGCTATTGAGGGGATTCAGATCCCAGTTGTGGAGGTTCACCTTTCAAATATTTATGAGCGGGAAGATTTCCGCAGTATCTCTGTTACCAAGGACGTTTGTGCCGCCCAATATTATGGAAAAAAAGTCGACTCCTATCTGGAAGCACTGACTTTCCTTTCGCAACACTTGACACCTCCTACTTAACCCCCAACACAGGACACGCCATGCTATCAAATTTGGACTTCAGCATCATCATTTTGTTTTTGGCTGGTATTTCTGCTTATGGGATTTATAACAGTCGATTCAACAAAACATCAGAGGATTATTTTCTTGCTGGACGTGATATACCCTGGTGGGCTGCCATGCTTTCAATCGTGGCGACAGAAACGTCTGTTTTGACCTTTATCAGTATCCCTGGTTTGGCTTATCGTGATGATTGGTTCTTCCTCCAGTTGGCCCTGGGATATATCCTGGGTCGTATTCTGGTGAGCATCTTTTTGCTGCCAGCATATTTCAAGGGTGGTATTACCTCCATCTATGAGGTTTTGGGAAATCGATTCGGAGTCAAAATTCAGAAAACAGCTTCAGGCGTTTTCCTAGTTACGCGTATCCTTGCTGATGGAATCCGCTTTCTGGCTACGGCAGTAATTGTCCAGGTTGTGACGGGCTGGTCTCTACCTGTGGCTGTGTTGATTATTGGTGCTGTGACCGTGGTGTATACACTCATGGGTGGTATACGTACCGTGGTCTGGGTGGACAGCTTTCAATTCGTGCTATATATCGGTGGTGGACTCATAGCGATTTTTTATATCCTTATGCACTCCAATGCCAGCTTTGGTGATATGCTGGCTCAACTAAATGACCAGGGAAAACTGGATATTGTTCGTTGGGGTTGGGACTTGTTTTCTAATCCCTGGCTGTTCTTATCTGCGGTTTTTGGCGGGATGCTACTGTCCCTTGCATCACATGGCGCCGACTACATGATGGTTCAAAGGGTAATGTCTGTGCGTGATCTTGCAGGAGCCAGAAAAGCCATGGTGGGTAGCGGAATCTTTGTCTTTATTCAGTTTGCCGTATTCTTGCTGGCAGGCTCACTTATTTATATCTACCTCGGCGGAGCTGAGTTGGAAAAGGATAGAGAGTTTTCAACATTTATTGTGAATGAACTGCCTGTTGGACTTAAGGGTTTGTTGCTAGCAGGTGTGCTCTCTGCAGCCATGTCAACTTTGAGCTCATCCATCAATTCACTGGCATCGTCAACCACAACTGATTGGCTGGGTGGCAAAACCACCATTAAAACTTCTCGTTTAATCAGCCTGGGCTGGGCCATCGTCCTCATTGGGATTGCCCTGGTCTTTGATGAATCTGATAAGGCCATTGTTGTTATGGGGCTGGAAATTGCCTCGTTCACCTATGGTGGTTTGCTGGGACTCTTCCTGCTGACAAAAATTGAAAAGGATTTTTCTCAAATCAGTTTGATTTGTGGACTTGTGGCATCCATGCTCATTGTTTTTCTCATGAAGAGTCAGGGGTTAGCCTGGACCTGGTTTATTGGTTTTTCAGTATTGACAAACCTCGTTGTTGTCTACCTGGTTGATGCTATGGTAAAAGTACTGGGAAAGCCGGATTAGTTTCCTGAAACAACAGAAATAATCACAATAATAATCGTGATCAGCCAGATATTGATGTAGTGTTGAAGGTGTAGACCGAGGAGCAGCAAAATATCACGCTCCAGTGCCGGCAATTCCTTAGCCGGGCTTTCAATGGTTCCAGAACGATGAAACGGACCATCTACTGTGAAGATATAGTGCTCATTTGCAGCATCTTTTTTGATCCAACTCCAAACACCTCTTAGCAAACTGAAAGATCGGAAATAGTAGGTGCTCCCATTTTTTAGCTCAAGCTTGCTATTCTGGAAATCCTTCCAGTAAAATTTCAAGGTTCCAACCTGCTCCTGTGAAGAACCCTCAATAACCTTCAGGTTCATATTGGCTTTCCCATTGGAGGTGAAGCGAAACATGCGGTCACCTATTTCGCCGTAACCATCAGGGCTCCACAGACCTTTGCGTGTGATTTTCCCTTTGAGTTTTGGACTTACTTGAAATTGATAAGCGCGTGCTCGGGATTGTTCTTTTGTCCAGGTGTATATTTTCTTGTCGGTCATATCTTGCCTCTCTAACCCTTGGTCATCCAGCGCATAATGTTTGAAAATTTAAGTGGAACACCCTGCATGAGAATGGCTGTACGGAAGATACGCGCGCCTCCCCAAACAACAAACAGAGTAAAAACAATTACGCCGGCAAGTCCTGCCCACGGCTGCCAGGCTGGTATGGTAACTGGCGATGCCATTCTTAAAGTCATAACCATTGGAGTAAATGGCGGAATCAATGACATGACGGTTGCAAAAGTCGAGAGCGGTTCCTTCAATACCGGCATCATAATAAACATGGGAATCATCATGGGGAACATTGCCGGGAAGGAGAGGGACTGGGCGTCTTTGGCATCATTTGCCACGGACCCAAGGCTGGTCATAATTGCACCCAGCATAAACAAGAGAACAACCAGGTTCACCACAAACCACGGTAGAATATCATAAGGAATATAAGCCTCAAAACCTCGCCATTGCATAAAGGCTGTACCCCCACCTAAATACACCAGGGTGCTGGTAAGCGCCACTGCAAGACCGCCAAGAATTTTCCCCATCATAAATTGGAAGGGAGTAATGGAGCCCAAAATTACTTCGACAATTCTTTGGGTCTTCTCCTCCATAACTGCACTTAACTGTGGTGTTGCGCCCATCATGGACATCATAAACATAAGCATCATCATAACCAGGGGGACAGCGATGGCACGAATTTCATTGCTGGCACCAGCATCCGTGACATTGCCCGCTTCATCCACTTTTAACAACCCCTTGGCAGCCACCCATGACCAATCAAAGAGATCAGGAATTTCAGACTCATCAATACCAGCATCTTCTAATCTCAAGCGACGAAGGTGATTGTTGATGGGATCTCTTAGCCAGCCACGGATATCATCTAAGGCTGCACTTTCAGCATGATAATCCACAATGGCATTTTCCGGGTCTGTGCCAGGATGCACAATGGATGATCCGATGTGGAGAATAGCATGAATCTCACCTGCTCGGGCACGATCAGATAGAGCCCCAAGCTGTACGAGAATATTTGCTGTATCGACTTCAACAAACTCAATACGATAAACAGGCTTTACTTGAGAACTATCTTCTTCATCAAAAATGTGCTGTGTGTTTCGAGTGGAGGCAGCCTCAAGCAGCATCTCACTAAACTGGCCAGATTCATCGACTACCACAATATGTCGCTCACGGATATCAACTTGATCTTTCAAGAGAGCCATTGCAATGATGCTGCCGCTCATGAACACAGGTAGCATGACGAGACCAATAATGAAACCCTTGGTGCGAACAGCTGCATAGTACTCTCTCAGGGCGAGACGTAAAACTTTATACATGATTGACCTCCTCGGCGCCGGCTATTCTAACAAAAATGTCATGTAAAGAAGGTTTCATAAGATCAAAACTTAACAGGGTGTTATCTTTCATTAATTCTTTAAGGATGTCCTGAGGGTCAGAGTTAGATGATATCCGCAACTCCTGGGACTGACCAAAATCTTGTACTTTATCTACACCTGCGATACGTTCCAGTCCAGAAGGTTTGTTGCTACAACGAATGCGTAAGGTATCACTTCCATATTTATCTTGAATTTCGGCTAAGGTCCCATCAAGCACCTTTTTACCCTTGTGGATCATAAACACATAATCACAAACCTTTTCAGCGGTGCCCATGTCATGGGTACTAAAAATCACGGTCGCACCATTCTTTTGAAGTTCCAACATGGCCTGCAAAAGGACATCAGTGTTCACTGGATCTAAACCACTGAAGGGCTCATCAAGGATTACCAGTTTAGGGTGAGAGACTACAGTGGCGATAAACTGAACCTTCTGACTCATGCCTTTACTTAAGGCTTCTACCTTTTTGGTAGCCCATGCTTCCAGATCCAGTTTTTTTAGCCAGAGGTCAACATCCTCCGTCACGCTATGACCTGTCTTAAGCTGGCCGTAGAACTGTAGGAGCTCGCGAATCTTCATTTTTTTATATAGACCCCGTTCTTCTGGTAGATACCCGATAAGATCATTGTCAATTGATGCTCTAGGGGAGCCAAGAATTTGAATATCTCCAGAGTCAGGATGGAGAATGTTCATGATCATACGAATCGTTGTGGTCTTGCCAGATCCGTTGGGACCAATGAACCCATAAATGCATCCCTCGGGAACATCAAGAGAGAGCGTGTCAACGGCAGTAAAGTCGTTAAAGGTTTTAGTGATATTATTGAGCGTCAAAGCGTTCATGCAATGGATCCTTATTTTTGAAAAACAGGGTCGGGTCTAGCGAATATAATCAGCAAGTGTAGGATGTGGGAAAAATTCGGTAAACAGAGCATGATAAGGCTAAACGGTAAGAGGGGTAGATAAGTGAGGGGCGCAGTTGACACCAAGCCCATCAGAGTAGAGGACCTTAAGATAATAGTACAATAATGTTTTAATTATGTTAATAAAACTAAATACAGTTATAGTAAACACTGAATACTATATTACTGCAGAATCCCAGGAGTAAAAAGGGAAGTTGCATCAGGTCATCGCTTGCCACTGACACATGGAGTAAAATCTTTTGGACAGGGGTGAATGCTTCGGATTTCTGGCCGAGGCGTCCCATATCTTTGGTAAAAGTACTGCTATTTAGTCCTGAGGATACAATCAGAAACCGGGAAGTGCACTTACAGGCAAAAGCATTTTTATATATTTTTGAGTCAATGAATTGGCCAAAAGTGAAAGTGTTAGTGGATTATGCATGATTGGGAAGGTTAACGCCGGATCTTGACCAGGCAGTCAGAATGAGCTAGAGTTGGTGATTAATTTTAATTAGAAGTGCTTCTCAGGTTCCCTGCCATAGATATCAATAATGGTATTTAGGCGAGATATACAGCCAAAGAGTAATCTAGTAATTAGGATAGAACACGTTCATTGTCCAGAAAAGGAAGGGATGACTATTCCTAGTATAATGTGTTGATAACCTCGTTTCATAAATATGTATTCCTGCCCTGTGAGAAAAAGCTGACGATTTCCCGCAAAAGCGTCAGCATACCGAAACGAAGGGCGGTGAGCTGGAGAAGAAAAGCGACATGTGCATATATGAGCACTTCCCACGTGTTCATGCCCAGAGCTATTTATTTTCCCCAGTCCTGGTCGCACTGTCCATTATTAATTAAGAAATTTCAAATTCTACTTCCACCAGGCTACTCCTTCAAATATCTTCAAAGTTTGAATTGAGGATTTTATGCGTAGTGATAAATTAGTAGTTCACGGTGCCAGAGAGCACAATCTTAAAAATGTAAATCTAGAACTCCCAAGAGATAAATTTATAGTTATAACTGGCTTGTCTGGATCAGGTAAAACTTCGTTAGCTTTTGATACTATATATGCTGAAGGCCAACGTCGTTATGTTGAATCCCTGTCGGCATATGCCCGTCAATTCCTCGGCCTCATGGAAAAACCAGATGTCGATTATATAGATGGATTGTCTCCAGCGATATCCATTGAACAAAAATCAGCCGGCCGTAATCCTAGATCAACTGTCGGAACAGTAACGGAAATTCACGATTATCTAAGATTGTTGTTTGCGCGAATTGCAAAACCAGAATGTTATAACTGTGGTAGACCTATCACTCGACAAACCGTGCAGCAAGTTGTTGATTCAATATTAAACCTCAAGCAAGATGCAAACATTCAAATTCTTTCCCCCATTGTACAAAGTCGTAAGGGTGAATTTAAAGAAATATTTAAAGAAATTAAAAGAGAAGGCTTTGTACGCGTTCGTGTAGATGGCAAAATCCATGAAGTCGGCAGAGCGATAACTCTGGATAAAAACAAGAAACATAAAATTGAAATTGTCATCGATCGCCTAGTCATCAATGAAGAGTTTAAGGATAGATTGACAGATTCTGTTGAGCTCGCATTAAAACATGGTACGGGCATGGTTATTATAGATGTAGTCGGAGAAGAGGAACATGTATTCTCGGAGCACTATGCTTGTCCTTATTGTGAAATAAGCTATCCAGATCTAGAACCTCGTTTGTTTTCTTTTAATGGCCCTTACGGAGCATGTCCAAGCTGTGATGGTCTCGGAATGCAAACCAGTATGGATATCAATCTAATCGTACCAGATAGACGTAAGACGCTATTGCAAGGCGCTATTGCACCACTGGGTGAACAACCCAGGGGTAATTGGTACGCCGCCATTCTAAAAAGCCTGGCCTCTCATTATAATTTCAAGTTTACCCAGCCTTGGAGTAGTATTAGCGAAGAAGGCAGGCAAGCCATTATACGAGGGACGGGTGATAAAAAGATAAAGATGGCCTATGAATCAGATCGCTGGAAGGGTGAGTATGAAGGCGGTTTTGAGGGAGTTATTCCCAATCTTGAACGGAGATACAAACAGACCACCTCTCCAGGCGTAAGAAAATGGATTGAGGGCTATATGAGTTCGCTACCCTGTGAAACATGTGGCGGATCTCGATTGCGTATTGAGGCGAATCATATTTTCCTGGGAAAAAAGAGTATCACTGATTTGAGTTATTTACCCATCAAAGAACTTTTAACATTCTTTAATGAATTAAAACTTACAGAGACAGAAGAACAAATCGGAAAGCAAATTTTAAAGGAAGTTAAAGAGAGATTAAGTTTTCTGGTAAATGTTGGCCTGGACTACTTAAACTTATTTCGAACAGCTGGAACACTTTCTGGTGGTGAAGCTCAACGCATAAGACTCGCTACACAGATTGGGTCCCAATTAGTTGGTGTATTATATATTTTAGATGAACCATCCATAGGTCTTCATCAAAGGGACAATCGTCGACTTATCGAAACACTAAAGCATTTGCGTGATCTTGGAAACACAGTTCTGGTCATAGAGCATGATCAGGAAACCATGGAAGAAGCAGATATCATCGTAGATATGGGACCCGGTGCTGGAGAACACGGTGGTGAGATTGTTGCCGTTGGTCCACCAAAAACTTTCTTAAAAAACAAAAATTCGCTCACAGCCAAATATTTATCTGGTGAATTGTCTATACCCGTACCCCTTCAGAGACGAGAAGGAAAAAACAGTAAGATCAGCCTGATTGGAGCCAGGGGAAATAATCTTCAAAAGCTCAACATCGATTTCCCTCTGGGCAAATTCATTTGCGTAACGGGCGTATCAGGATCAGGGAAATCGTCTCTCATCAACCAGACACTCTACCCGGCCATGGCGCGGTCCATTTATAATACAAAGATTACGACTTTACCCCACGATAGAGTCGAAGGTCTCGCTTACATTGACAAAGTCATTAATATTGATCAGTCAGCAATTGGGCGAACGCCTCGGTCAAACCCTGCGACATACACAGGGTCATTTACCTTCATCAGAGATCTTTTCTCACAACTCCCAGAGGCAAAACTACGCGGCTACAAACCAGGTCGGTTTTCATTTAACGTGAAAGGTGGACGTTGTGAGAGTTGTCAGGGAGATGGTATCCGAAAGATAGAAATGCACTTCTTACCTGATGTGTATGTGCAGTGTGAGGATTGTAAGGGAAAACGCTACAACAGAGAGACATTGCAAATCCTTTATAAGAAAAAGAACATTTCTGAAATACTGGATATGTCTGTAGAGGAAGCTTATGGATTCTTTAAACCTATCCCTGCTCTCAAGCGAAAACTTAATACGCTGGTTGATGTTGGCCTCGGTTACATAAAATTGGGACAACAGGCAACCACCCTGTCAGGGGGCGAAGCCCAGAGGGTGAAGCTGGCTACTGAGCTTAGCAAGGTTGGGACGGGGCGTACATTCTATATCTTGGATGAACCAACAACTGGTCTTCACTTTGAAGATGTAAAAATGCTTCTTTCTGTATTAGACCGTCTGGTTGACAAGGGCAATACGGTATTGGTCATTGAGCACAATCTTGACGTCATCAAGTCTGCAGATCATGTCATTGATCTTGGACCTGAAGGCGGTGATGGTGGAGGTAAGTTACTAGCCTCTGGAACGCCAGAGCAAGTGGCCAAGGTGAAGCAATCGTATACAGGTCACTACCTGAAAGAGATGCTGGCCAAATAGTGGTAGCTTTATGATCAGCTCAGGCATGACCATCCTTTATGTTTCTGATCAGGAAGCATCAAAAATGTTCTATCAGGCTGTACTTCAAACCAAGCCAAGCCTTGATGTGCCTGGAATGACGGAATTTCGAATGGGGAAGGGATTGGTTTTAGGCCTGATGCCTATCTCTGGTATTAAACGTCTTTTAGGAGACGAAGTAATTCAGGGCTATGAGTCAACCAATCCACAAGTTGAGTTGTATTTTGTAGTTGATGATGCAAGGGGCTATTTAAGTCGGGCGATACAATCTGGAGCAAAACCTCTTGTTGATGTGGTAGTACAGGATTGGGGCGATCGAGTAGGCTATTGCCTGGACCCGGATAACCATGTATTAGCTTTCGCTGAAGCCCCCAAATCGTTGAAGCGTTCAGAAGGATGAGGATTTTCACGGCTAAGGCTTCACTTGGAAACAGGCACCCTCACCGACTATATTTGCTGCCACATTTTAAGAAGATGTTCCTGAGACCCAAATTCAGAGAGAGACTAGCGTAGATTGAAAAGATGAGTGATTTAACACAACCACACCAATTGACTGAAGAACAGGAATTTGACCGTGCTCTGAGACCACAGAGCCTGGAAGATTTTGTGGGTCAAGAAGATGTTGTCGCTCAACTAAAAATATTCATAGAAGCAACCAAACAACGCAATGAAGCTCTCGATCACGTCCTTTTGTTCGGCCCTCCCGGTTTGGGTAAAACCACTTTGGCTATGCTGGTGGCAAAAGAACTGGGTGTTAATATTAAAATCACGTCCGGACCCGTCCTTGACAAGGCGGCTGATCTGGCAGGCCTGCTAACCAATCTTGAAGACAGGGATGTCTTCTTTATTGATGAGGTCCATCGATTAAATCATGTCGTTGAAGAATATCTGTATTCAGCCATGGAAGATTACCGCATAGACATCATGATTGATAAAGGTCCCAGTGCCAGGAGCGTCCAATTGAACCTGGAACCTTTCACTCTGGTTGGCGCAACGACCCGAGCTGGACTTCTGACTCCGCCCATGCGTGCTCGATTTGGTGTTGTGCTAAGAATGGATTTTTACGAGGCTGAACAATTACAGCATATCATAAAACGATCAGCAAACATTTTGAATGTGCCCATTGATGATGAAGGTGCCCTGGAGTTAGCCCGTCGCAGCAGAGGAACACCACGTATTGCCAATCGGCTTTTAAGAAGGACCAGAGATTTTGCCCAGGTAAAAAGCAATGGCTCAATAAACAAGCAAATCGCTGATGATGCTCTTGGTATGTTGAATGTTGATGAGTATGGCCTCGATGATATGGATAAACGCATCCTTAAAGCGCTTATAGAAAAATTTGAAGGTGGCCCTGTAGGTCTTAATTCCCTTTCAGTGGCTGTTGGTGAGGAAGCCAATACGCTGGAAGAAGTTTATGAGCCTTTTCTTATCATGGAGGGTTTTCTGGTAAGAACTGCCCGTGGTAGACAGGCAACACCTCAAGCATACAGGCATTTAGGCATTTTATTAAAAGCCGAGTTATCCCAAACCAACATATTCCAAAGAAAGAAAGAATAATATATGCTGTTTGATCGCGCAAAAGCCCTGACCCTCTCAGATTTCGATTATGAATTGCCAGAGGAGTTGATTGCCCAACACCCCACTGCCAAACGTGATGGATCAAAATTACTCGTCATGGATGCCCAGTCCGGTGAAGTTGAGCATAGTAAATTTTCCAATGTTGTAGATTCTCTGAAATCTGGCGATGTCCTCGTGCTAAATAATACCAAAGTCTTTCCCTCAAGACTATTTGCTCGCAAGGATAAAACAGATACGGAAATTGAATTATTTTTACTCCGTGAACTTGGAAATAATCTGTGGGAAACCCTGGTAAAACCTGCCCGCAAAGTTCGCGTAGGAAACAAACTGGTCATTGAAGACAAAATAACTTGTGATGTAGTCGACAATACGGTTTCAGGTGGACGTGTGGTTCGCTTTGATAAAAACGGCGGCGATTTCTATAAAATTTTAGATGAAGTTGGCAAATGGCCACTTCCTCCCTACATCCTTAGAGAAGCTGATGACAAGGACAAGGACCGCTATCAAACTGTATATGCTGAACATCGAGGTGCGGTGGCAGCTCCAACAGCCGGCTTGCATTTCACTGAGGCGCTGCTGAAGAAAGCCAAGGCAAAGGGTGTAGAAATTCAATATGTGACACTCCATGTCGGCCTGGGAACCTTCAGACCTGTAAATGTGGAAGACATCACCAAGCATCAAATGGATGCTGAGTATTTTAATGTGCCTGAAGAGACGGTGGCTGCCATTAAAAAGGCAAAAGAAGAGGGTCGACGGGTCATTGGGGTTGGAACCACAGTTGTCCGTGCCCTGGAATCAGCTGTCATGTATCCACGGGAGCTTGAACCAGGTGATGGTTGGACAAATAAGTTTATCTACCCCCCATATATTTTCAGAGTGGTTGATGGCATTATCACCAATTTCCATCAGCCAAAATCAACTTTGCTTATGTTGGTATCGGCCTTCTCCTCCAAGGAGAAAATTCTTAAAGCGTATAAGGTGGCAGTTGAAAAGAAGTATCGCTTTTTCAGCTATGGCGATGCCATGTTCATATCTTGATTGAATAGAATAGAGATGCCAAGCAGCACACCACGATTCAGAATAGGTACAGGTTACGATGTCCATCGTCTGGTGGAGGGTCGCGATTTAGTATTGGGTGGTGTTAAAATTCCTTTTGAGAGGGGAACACTTGGACATTCTGATGGAGATGTACTGACCCACGCTGTTGCAGATGCAATTCTTGGTGCCCTGGCACTAGGAGATATTGGCCAGCATTTTCCAGATACGGACCCTGAATATGAAGGCATCTATTCTATTGATCTACTTAAACATGTGGCCGCTCTTATTAAAGAAAAAAGTTTTGTGGTTTCCAATGTGGATGCAACCCTCATCCTTCAGCGACCCAAAGTAATGGGTTTCTTGCAAGAGATGCGTCAGAAGCTAGCTGGAGCCTTGGAAGTTTCTATTGATCTTGTATCAGTTAAGGCAACTACAACTGAAGGCATGGGGATGACCGGAAATGGAGATGCCGTTGCAGCACAAGCAGTTTGTCTCCTTTCAAAAATGTAATACAGTAGTCCTGACATGCTGGAAGCCCTTTTTAGCTTTATTGAACAATCACCTCCCTGGTTGGTTTTTGTCACTGTCTTTTTAGCATCCTATATAGAAAATATTTTTCCACCAATCCCAGGAGATACCATCCTGCTTTTTGGAGCCTATCTGGTTGGTCGGGGCCAATTGTCCTTTGGGATGGCCATGGCTACCACGCTGGCGGGAAGCGTTCTGGGCTTTCTCACACTTTATGTAGCAGGATACAAATACGGCCGTGGCTTTATGTACTCTACTCAGCAAACCTGGTTCTCACCCAAAAGCTTGAAACGTGTGGAAGACTTATTTGCGAAATGGGGTTATGGTGTTGTGCTTATCAATCGCTTTCTGGCAGGTCTGAGAAGTGTGGTTGGACTGTTCTCTGGGCTTGGAAAACTCAATATCTGGAAAGTTATCATCCTCTCAACAATTTCGAGCCTCATGTGGAATGGCACCTTGATCTGGCTGGGCAGCACCGTTGGTGAAAACTGGGAACAGATTGGTGCATATTTAAAAAAATATAATGCAGTGGTTTCCATCATACTGGTGATCATTATTGGGGGGTTTCTCATTCACCGTTATCTCATTGTCAAAGACAATCTAGCTCAGGGCAAGGAAAATTCCTGAAAATTTCCACCCCCCCCGTGCTTAAGAAGGACGTTAAACACACTCCTTCAATAAAAAATTAACATTAATAATATTAAATATTAGCAGATAATTCTTGCGAAAGACTGGTTGCCAAATCAATTTATGCGCTAGAGGTCATAAATAGACTTTAAGAGTTGATGTGGAGTGGAAGCGCTCTTTTTTTGCCAGGAATCATGACAATATATCTCATCAAAAATTCTACATAATAATGAATAGGAGTTCAACCAAAATGATTAAGAAGACGGGGATGGTACTCATTGCAACGCTATTGCTAATGAGTTGTGGGGGAGGAGAGTCTGAAGCAGCCAAAGAAGCTGCCACTCCAAAATTGAGTCCTGAAGGTCTCACTCAAGAACAGATCAAGCATGGCATCGGTCCCATTGGAGCGCTCACACTGGGCCCCATGGATGATGCTTTGGCAACCAAGGGAGCAGAAGTTTTTGAGCTGAAATGCGTGGCTTGTCATAAGATAAATGAACGCCTCGTGGGTCCACCACTGGCTGGTGTGACAATCAAGCGCTCACCAGCGTTTATCATGAATATGATCCTGAATCCCGACGAGATGGTCAAAAAGCATCCTGAAGTTAGGACCATGCTGGCTGAGTTTTACGTCCCCATGACATTTCAGAATGTTACGGAAGATGATGCCCGAGCTATTCTTGAATACTTGAGAACCCTTTAAGATCTTTTCCCTCAAGACACTTGAGAGAATTAATTAACACTACGTAGGAGGAAAAGCGTATGAACAAAACGATGATGCGAGTTGTAGGGGTAATTCTGGTAATTGCTACTTTTTTACTCATTTCAGAATGTGCAAAAAAAGACAAGCCTATTCTAGGCTCTAGTGATGCAGCTTCAGCTGTCTATGTTGCCCCTGGTGACTATGACGAATTCTATTCATTTATGTCAGGTGGGTTTAGCGGGCAGGTGTCAGTTTATGGTCTGCCTTCTGGTCGTCTATTTAAGCAAATTCCCGTGTTTTCAGTTTTCCCAGAGAATGGATATGGATTTACTGAGGAAACCAAGAGCATGCTACAGACCACATTTGGTCAAATCCCCTGGGATGACGCTCACCATCCAGAACTATCGCAGACCGACGGTGTCCCTGATGGTCGCTGGCTTTTCATCAATGCCAACAACACACCTCGTGTTGCTCGGATTGATCTGAAAACTTTCGAGACAGCTGAAATCATAGAGATTCCGAACTCCGGCGGAAATCATGGCTCACCCTTCATTACTCAGAACACGGAGTACGTGGTAGCCTCGACACGATTTAGCGTGCCCATTCCGCAGAGAGATGTATCCATTGATACCTACAAAGAGAATTTTAATGGTACACTTACATTCATCAAGGTTAATCCAGATGATGGTGCCATGAACATTAAATTTCAAATTCTGGTTCCTGGTTATGATTATGATCTGGCTCATGCCGGAAAAGGTCCTTCACACGGTTGGGCGTTCTTTACTTGTTATAACACAGAGCAAGCCAATACACTACTGGAAGTCAATGCATCCAAAAACGACAAAGATTTTATTGCTGCCGTCAATTGGAAACTTGCTGAGAAATATCTGGCCGAAGGCAAGGGTAAAACCAGTCCAGGTGAACACTATAATAATCGTATGGATCATTCAACCCATTCATCCGTTTCCAAGCTTACCAAAACAGTACTTGTCCTTGATCCAGCAGACTGTCCCGGTTTGATATACTATATGCCGACACCAAAATCACCTCATGGGGTTGATATTGACCCTTCAGGGGAATACATCGTTGGTGGCGGAAAACTTGCAGCGGTGGTCTCGGTCCACTCATTTTCTAAGATGTTGAAAGCCATCGAAGAGAAGAAGTTTATTGGCGATGCTGGTGGTATTCCCGTACTGGATTATGATGCAACCATAGCAGGAGAAGTAACCAATGTTGGTCTAGGCCCCCTGCATACGGAATTTGATGGCAACGGTTATGCCTATACCTCTGCTTTTATTACTTCTGAAGTGGTTAAGTGGAAATTGGGAACCTGGGAAATTGTTGACCGAATTCCCAGCTATTATTCCATCGGACATTTAATGATTCCAGGTGGTGATAGTCGCAAACCCTGGGGCAAATATCTGGTTGCACTCAATAAAATGACCAAAGATCGTTATCTTTCAACAGGACCTGAGTTAGCCCATGCTGCTCAACTGATAGATATCTCAGGTGAAAAGATGAAGCTGCTTTTGGACTTCCCAACAATTGGTGAACCTCACTATGCTCAGGGTATTCCAGCAGATCTCATTCATCCAAACACAACCAAGATTTATGAGCTGGAACATAATATGCATCCATATCGCACACTTAGCGAGAAAGAGGCACGTGTCGAGCGGAAAGGAAATGAGGTTCATGTTTACATGACCACCATTCGGACACACTTTAAACCAGACAATATTGAAGGCGTTCAAGTGGGCGATGTGGTTTATTTCCATGTGACAAACCTTGAACAAGACTGGGATATTCCACACGGTTTTGCCATGCAGGGGGCTATTAATTCTGAACTCCTTGTCATGCCAGGAGCCACAAATACCCTGCGCTGGGAACCCCAAAGAGTTGGTGTTTTCCCCTTTTACTGTACGGACTTCTGTTCAGCACTTCATCAGGAAATGCAAGGTTACGTGAGAGTTTCACCCAAGGGTTCAAAAGTGCCCATCTCCTTTTAAGGAATAAATTAATCTGAAGCTGGGGGCTCCATGTCCCCAGCTTTATTCAATGAACGGATGGTACTGGAATGAACAAAAACTCAAGGTGGATATTAGCAGCGGGCGCCTTACTCCTGGTAGGGACGTTTTTATTCCCACTTTGGTCCATTACTGTCGAAGCACCACAATACCCAGAAGGTTTGGGAATCTATATTCACATCAACACAGTTGATGGGCATGCAAAAAATGACCTCAAAAATTTAAACATTGTTAACCATTACATTGGTATGCAGGAGATAGTACCTGAATCTATCCCTGAGCTAAAATATATGCCCCCCATTGTGGTTTTTCTCATTGTCTCTGGACTACTCGTTGCCTGGAAGGGTGGCAAGAAAACGCTATATGCATGGTTAGCTTTCTTTTCCCTCGTCGCAGTGATTGGTTTGATTGATTTTTATCTCTGGAATTATGATTTTGGTCATAATCTGGACACTGAGCATGCAGCTATTCAAATTGAGGGAATGACCTATCAGCCGCCACTTTTTGGCACAAAAACAATGTTGAATTTTGTAACAACATCCCTACCTGCCCTGGGTGGCATATTTGCTTTCCTTTCAATATTTATGGGGTTTCTATCTGCGTTTCTATCATGGAGAGGTAAGCAACCCGTATGATCAAATCCATGAACCCCATATCAGTAGTCCTTTTAGCAATCTTGGTGATCAGTTGCGAGCCAACTGTCCAGGCTATCAATTATGGCCAAGATGGTTGTAGCTATTGCCGAATGACCATCGTTGAAGACCTTTATGGTTCGGAAATACTGACCACCAAAGGCAAAGCTCACAAATTTGACTCCATTGAATGTCTTGCAGCTTTTGTAATAAAGGGCGATCTGCCGAAGGAAAAGATTCACAGCTTGTATTTTACTGATTTTGAGGATGCTGGGAATCTCTATCCCCTCCAGGGATTGATATTTGTACAGGCTAAAAAACTGAAAAGCCCCATGGGTTTGAATCTGTCAGCATTTCGGACACAGAAGACAGCCGATGATGTAGCGCTCTTATATTTTGGTGAAACCATGACCTGGGAACAGGTCCAAACCTATGTAGAAAGTGCCTGGTTATAATAGATGCAGCTGCTTCGCACCATACTGATCATTCCTCTCGTGAGTTCTGCTTTATGGGCAGGGCTCGTGGAAGTGGGGTCTGATTATTTTCATACCACGATATCAGATGGTCTCAAAGCCTCCCTGCCTGGTGATACTGTACGGGTCCATCCTGGGACTTATGTTGAAAGGGGACTGGCCATTTCTCATACCCTCACCCTGATTGGCATAGACAACCCAATTATCGATGGAAACCATAATGGCGAAATCCTTACAGTAACTGCAGACGGTGTAACTATTGAAGGCTTTACATTTAAGGGCTCGGGTCTAAGCCATCTTGATGAAAATGCAGCAGTGCGTTTTGAAGAAACCAACCATGGTAGAATTAGCCACAATCGATTTGAGGATAATTTTTTCGCCATATATATTTCCAAATCAGAAAACATCTTGATTGAGAACAACGCCATAAGCGGCTTGGCTATATCTGAATCACGTTCAGGTAATGGCATTCACCTCTGGTATTGCAAAAATATCAACATTCGTGGAAATACCATTTCAGGGCATCGGGACGGGATTTATTTGGAGTTTGTGGAGCAGTGTGTGGTGACCCAAAACCATAGCACGGAAAACCTGCGTTATGGTTTACACTTCATGTTTTCAAATCATAATGAGTACAATAATAATCGATTTGATAATAATGGGGCTGGCGTGGCAGTGATGTATTCACGACACGTTGATATGCACAACAATGTGTTCGCTGACAACTGGGGAAGCTCGGCTTATGGGCTGCTCCTTAAGGATATCTATGACAGCAACATCACCGACAACCAATTCAATCGTAATACTGTGGGGCTTTATTCAGAAGCCTGTAACAGAATCCAGGTTGAAGGAAACAATTTTGAGAATAATGGGTGGGCCGTGAAGATCATGGCCAACTCCATGGACAATGTGTTTACCCATAACAATTTTCTCGCTAATACCTTTGATATTGCAACCAATAGTCGCCAGAATTTTAATGCGTTTAGCCAAAACTATTGGAACAGGTATCGGGGTTATGATTTGGATAAGGATGGCATCGGGGATATTCCCTTTCGCCCAGTTAAGTTGTTCTCATTGCTTACTGAGAAAAATGAACCCGCTCTCATGCTTATGCGCAGTATTTTTGTGGAAATCATGGATCTTGCCGAGAGCTATATTCCAATTCTAACACCTGCTACACTCATTGATGCCGAACCACTTATGAGAATAAATCCATGATTGATATCAAGGGATTAAAGAAGCATTTTGATCGTCTTGGAGTCCTGAAGGAGCTCGATGCACAAATTCAGGAAAATAAAATTACTGCCATCGTTGGTCATAATGGTTCAGGCAAAACCACGCTAATTAAATGTCTACTTGGTTTGGATAAATATGATGGAGGTCACATCACCATCAAAGATTATAAGCTTAATGGCGATTGGGGATATCGGAGTCAGATTGGGTATATGCCGCAGATTGCTCGTTTCCCAGAAAACCTGACTGCTACCGAGGTTATTGCTATGATTTCAGACTTGCGAGCTGGGTCTACTAACAAGGCAGATGATCTGATTACCTATTTCAGGCTTTCAGGTGAGATGGCCAAACCCCTGCGAAATCTATCTGGTGGAACACGTCAAAAAGTGAATGCCATTGTTGCCCTCATGTTCAATCCTGATATCCTGATTCTTGATGAGCCCACTGCCGGCTTGGATCCTATATCCAGCAGTCTTCTTAAAGATAAAATAATTGCTGAAAAGGATGCTGGAAAAACCGTGATTATTACCTCCCATATTATGAGTGAGATCCAGGAACTGGCTGATACCATTCTCTATTTGCTTGATGGAAAAATTTTCTTTGATGGTCCAGTGGATGCACTCATCGCTCAAACGGGTGAAAAAAACCTAGAACGCGCTATCGCAAAAATGATGTCTTAATTGATATGATGACCCTACTCAAAATTATCAAGTATCAGCTGCACGACCTCCTCCGAGGAAAATGGTTCATCATATATATAGGCGTTTTTTTCCTGCTCACAGATGGACTATTCCGATTCGGTGGAGATTCTGGACAAGTATCGTTGAGCCTCATGAATGTGGTCTTATTCATCATTCCCTTGGTGAGTATCATTTTTGGGACCATGTTTTTTTACAACTCTAGAGAATTTATGGAATTGCTATTATCTCAACCCATCAGTCGGACTTCTATATTTTTGGGGTTGTATCTTGGTCTCACCATTCCCCTTTCAGCAGTTTATCTCATTGGAGTGGGAGTGCCCTTTATATATCATGCCGGCGTCCAGACAGGCAGCTATTGGATTCTACTTCTTGTTGGTGTTTCCTTGACCTGGGTATTCACTGCTCTCGCTTTCCTCATCGCAGTACTATCTGAGCAGCGCGTAAAAGGTATTGGAATGACCATCGTTCTCTGGTTGTTCTTTGCCATCCTATATGATGGCATTGTACTATTTATACTGTTTGCCCTGGAGGATTACCCACTTGAAAAGCTGACTTTGGCCTTATCCCTGTTTAACCCGATTGACCTGGGACGAATATTGATGTTACTTCAAATTGATATCGCTGCCCTTATGGGCTATACTGGGGCTCTTTTTTCAAAATTTTATGGAAATATGTTTGGATCTGTCGTGGCTGTCTTTGCACTTTGGGTATGGTGTATAGCTCCTTTGTGGTTGGGTTATCGGGCATTTTCAAGGAAAGATTTTTAGGATGATTCTATCTCGATCAACAGAATACGCCATACGACTCATTTTTTATCTAAGTGATCGTCAACCGCTGGCAAAATACGTCCGCATCAAGGATGTGGCCAATGACCTGGAAGTTCCATATTACCAACTCGCCAAAGTGGCCAATACCCTTATTACAAATGAAATACTCAAATCGAGCACTGGACCAACTGGTGGTATAGATCTTTGCGACCATGCCAACAGTCTACCCCTTTCAGTGGTGTTAGAAATTTTCGGAGAAAAAGACATTTTCGATAAATGTATTCTGGGTTTGAAGGAGTGTTCCAGTGAAAACCCCTGTCCCATCCATAACGTTTGGGGAACCACGCGGGTTGAGCTTAAGGCTACCTTTTTTGACAAGACATTGGGTGAATTGAAGGACGATGCCTTACTCCCTGTTTTTAAAAACCTGAAAAACTGAAATTAATCAAGTAGGAGAGATAAAATGAAAAACGTAATAATGTTGCTAGTTTTAAGCCTTTTTGTGATGGCCTTTTTCACCTGCTCAGCAGATGAAGATACAGCCATGGCAAAAACCGAAAGCTTCGCCAAAGATCATAACCAGGCAGGTGTAAAGGATGATGTCTCAGATCCAAACATACTTCAAATCGCTCTGGGAAGTCCTGACCATACCACTCTGGTGGCAGGTGTGGTGGCAACTCAGATGGAAAATGTTCTGGTCGGTGCAGGTCCCTTAACCGTATTCGCCCCAACAAATGCAGCCTTTGATAAGCTGCCTGAGGGCACTCTTGAAACATTATTAAAGCCAGAGAACAAGTCAAAGCTGGCCGCGATTATCACTTCTCATGCCTCTCCAGGAACCTATACGGTTGAAGGGTTGAAGGATGGAGACCAATTGTATATGGCCACCGGTCATTATGTAGATGTGAAGGTGACTGAAGAAGGAACCTTTGTCAATGGTAGTAAAATTTTGGGTACTGTGGATGCAACCAATGGTGTGGTTCATATTATCGATGATGTGTTTCTCATAGCAGCTGGATAAACACAAAAGATTGACTTATTGCTAACCTCGGATTTAAACCCCGGGGTTAGCCCCGCTTCATCATCCCCGCCAAAGCGATTCTTCACGTTGTTCACAATGACATTCTGAATATCTTTAAAGCACAATGCAATCCTTTGAATCATTCACAATCCCTGCCCACACGAAGGTAAACCTGTGTTTACGCATTCTGGGTAAACGAGAAAATGGTTACCACGATCTGGATACAGTATTTCTGGAACTAGACTGGGGTGATGTTCTACATTTTGAGCCAGCAAATAAATTCAGCTTCAATATGGCTGGTCTGAGTTTTGATGATGGTGGCAATAATATTTGTCTTCATGCCGAAAAATTATTCAGAGAGGCAACAGGAATAGAGCTTCCGGTAAAGATATCTCTTGAGAAAAAAGTACCCCCTGGCTCTGGAATTGGAGGGGGCAGTGCTGACGCTGCAGCTGTGCTCAAGGGCTTGAATCAAATCGCAGGATATCCACTCTCAAATGAACGTTTGCTGGAGCTGGCCCTGGAGTTGGGTGCTGATGTACCCTTTTTTATCCGAGGTGGCTTGCAGCGTGGGCAAGGTGTTGGCGAGAAACTAGAGAGACTGGAGTCTGGCTTCCAGGGGGTTCTACTCCTCATTATTCCACCCATTCATGTCTCTACAAAACAAGCGTTTGAAGCACTAAAAATACCATTGACACCCCCTAAGGCTCCGTTTACTTTTGGCCGCC
>JABMOS010000006.1 GCA_013203185.1 Fidelibacterota bacterium
TATCTGGGAAATGCGAGTTGCCACCATCAATGATGATATCACCTGCCTCAAGGAATGGAATGACCTGTTCAATAAAGGCATCTACAGGACCACCAGCTTTTACCATAATCATCACTTTTCTGGGACGTTCCAGTCCCTGGACAAAATCTTCGACACTATGATATCCATGAATATTTTTACCCTTGGCTCTGCCAGCTACAAAATCATCTACTTTTGAGGTTGTTCTGTTGAAGCAGGCAACAGTAAAGCCTTTGCTTTCCATGTTGAGAATCAGATTCTCGCCCATGACAGCCAGGCCAACTACTCCGATATTTGCTTTTTCTTTTGACACAATAAACTCCATTAAATCTATCTGTTATTGTTCGTTAATTATCGTTTTTGATGTCTTTGTGAAGAGGGAAACGACAAAGCAATCTCGAAATGGAGATCGCCTCGTTCCCGCTGGTTACTCGCGAGGACATCACAATTGCTGCAGTGGACACTATACACCACCATAAGCGGAGAAACCACCATCAACTGGCACCACGATGCCCGTCACGAATTTGGACGCATCTGAGACCAGCCAGACGGCTGTACCAATGAGATCATCAGGTTCACCAAAACGTCCCTGTGGGGTATGCCTTAATATTTGATCACCCCGTGGGGTAAGTTCCCCGCTTTCCTTATCCGTCAGTAGAAATCGGTTCTGGTCGGTTAGGAAAAACCCCGGTGCCACTGCATTCACTCTGATATTTGGTGAATATTCCTGGGCTATGTGAACAGCTAACCATTGGGTAAAATTGGAAACAGCCGCCTTGGCTGCGGAATACGCAGGTATTCTTGTTAAAGGACGAAAGGCGTTCATTGAGCTAATATTGAGAATATTCCCCCGCTTTGCATTTACCATGTGCTTCCCGAACACTTGTGAAGGCAAAATGGTTCCAGTAAGGTTTAATCCTGAGACAAACTCCAGACTATCCTTAGGGATATCAAAAAATGGCATATCAGGACCTGTGGTAGCTTTGGGATGGTTACCCCCGGCGCCATTCACCAGGATATCAACGCCACCTAATCCAGAAATACATGCTGCCAGAGATGCATGAATACTATCAATCTCCAGGACATTTATCTCAGCACCGATATGGTCAGCACCCAAATCTGCAGCCAGGGATTTTGCTCGGTCAAGAGCAAGGTCTAGAACGGCAATGCTTGCCCCTGCTGCAGCGAAACCTCGAGCCAAGGATGTACCTAGCACGCCAGCTCCACCCGTTATGGCAATTCGCTTGCCTCTTAAATCAAACATATTCATGTGAATAGATATCCTTATCCTTGTTTACATATATCCAAATAATGTTGGTAAGGCCTCAGTTAACCAAGGGATATAGGTGATCAACATGAGAACAACGATCATTACAGCGTAAAAGGGCAATAGTGATTTGGCCAGATCTCCAATGGTGGTTTTCCCTATACCACATCCCACAAATAGTACCGTCCCAACAGGTGGGGTTGTCAAACCAATGCACAGATTCAGAATCATCATAATGCCAAAGTGCAGAGGTGAAATGCCTAGTGTTGCCACAACGGGGAGAAATATTGGTGTGAAGATTAATACAGCTGGTGTCATATCCATGAAGGTTCCCACCACCAGCAGAATCAGATTGATGATAAGCAGAATAAGAAATTTGCTTTCTGTCATACTCACCAATGCATGACTAATACTCTGAGGGATATTTTCGTAGGAAAGAATCCAGGACATAGCCGAGGAAGCTCCAATCAATAGCATGACCATGGCTGTAATTTCTACAGTTTTCAAAAGTATCTCAGAAAGTTGGTTCACTTTGACTTCTTTATAGAAGACAACTGAAAGCAGAAGTGAATAGAGGACAGCAATGGCTGAGGCTTCTGTGGCAGTAAAGACTCCCCCTATGATTCCCCCAATGACAATTACGATCAGCATGAGACTGGGAATGGCATCCCCGAGTTTCTTGATGGCATAGATTAAGGTAGGTCTCTCCCCTTTGGGATATTTTCGAATTGTAGCAATAATCGCCGCCGCACCAATCAATCCTAGTCCCAATAATATTCCAGGGATATATCCTGCGATAAATAGTGCAGCAATGGAGACTCCCCCACTGGCCAGTGAATACACGATGAGAATATTGCTGGGAGGAATTAAAAGACCTGTGGTTGAGGCCGTGACAGTTAGAGCTGTATTAAAATTCTTGTCATATCCTTCTTTATTCATCACAGGAATCATAAAGCCCCCTATGGCCGTGGTGGCTGCTGCTGCAGATCCCGATATGGCACCGAAAAACATACAAGCCACCACATTCACATAGGCCAGACCACCGGGGAACATCCCAACCAATACTTTTGCAAAATCAATGAGGCGTCGGGCGATGCCACCTCGTCCCATGAGTTGACCCGACAAAATGAAAAATGGAATAGCCAGCAAAGCAAAGCTATCAATACCTGTGGCCATTCTCTGGGCAATGGTGGTGATAGCTGGTCCCACTGGGATTGTAAACAGCATGGTAAACATGGTGGACAAGCCAATGCTGAATGCAATAGGCACATTGAAGGCCACTAAAATGACAAAACTGACGAGGAGGACTAAAATTGACATATCCATTAGTTCACCTCCTCAACCGGGCTTTGCCCTTTAAACGCGTCAAGAATGACATCCAGAGAGTAGATAATCATTATGCTACCACTCAAGGGCAGGACGGTATAGATGTAACCCATTTTTATACCCAAAGAGGCTGAGATCTGATTTAATGAGAATGTTAGTGCAACTAGCTTAATGCCACCGATGACAAGAATCAGGGAGGAGAATAAAATGATTGCCAGATAAATGCCAATCATGAGCATATCTTTCTGTCGGCCATGTAATTTTGTTGTCATAATATCAATTCCCAGGTGGGCCCTTGTCCGCAAGGCATAGGCACCTCCCAGAACACCGATCCAGATCAAAAGAAAGCGGGCAAGTTCCTCAGTATATGAACTCGGGGTTGTCATGAGAAACCGGGTCACTACCTGCCAGGTAACCACCACAACAATAGTGCCCATGAGAAAAACTAAAAATTTTGATAGTAACTTGTCGATGAGTGCTGTCAGAGATTTCATATGGTAATATCCTTAACAGTTTCGATAGCATCTATTTGCTGGATGAGTTCATAAATAGGTGACCCTTTATAACTCTCATGCATTTCCTTTACTGATTCCTGGAAGGGTAATTTTTCAGGATAGATCACCTCTACCCCAGCCTCAATAACTGCAGTAAGGGCATTATCAGTAGATTCTTTCCAGAGCTTGCGCTGATAAGTCACAGATTCATCGACTGATTCCTGCAACCATTGTTGCTCTTGACTGGTAAGACCATTCCATACAACAGTTGAGATCAATAAGACATCTGGAACAGATGTATGTTCATCCAGAGAATAGAATTTGCAGACTTCATAGTGTTTGGAAAGGTAGAAACTGGGTGGATTATTTTCTGCGCCATCAACAACCCCTTGTTGGAGGGCAGTATATAGCTCGCCCCAGCTAATTGGCGTTGCTGATCCACCTAGTGCCTGGACCATTTGGACAGCTGTCTGACTCTTCATGACCCGGATCTTTAGGCCAGTTAGATCGGCAGGAGATTGGATGGGATTTTCCTTGGTATAAAAACTGCGACTACCAGCATCATAATAGGCTAAACCCCGAAGTCTAAAATCCTGACCAGCTAGCAGGATATCTTTACCGATCTGTCCTGTTAATATCTGCCATAAATGATCTTCACTACGGAATACGTAAGGAATGCTGAACAGCTTCATTTCCGGGACAAAGGATTCCATGGGGCTGGCAGAAACTTTTGTCATGGCCAAACTACCTATCTGCAGCAATTCAATAAGCTCACGTTCACCACCCAATTGACCCGAAGGATAAATATCCATCTGCATTTGACCCTCAGACTTTTCTGAGAGTCGCTGAGACATAAAAACCATGGCCTGATGCACAGGATGACTGGGATCCAGACCATGGGCAAGCTTGATGATGGTTTTATCATGACGAACCGAGCATGAGGAAAACAACAAGAAAACTGAAATAAAAATGAATGGTATACCCAGTTTGGACATAAGAGAATCTTTCATCTTAGAGGTTGTAGGCCGATTTTGCCAGATCATAGGCCAGTGCCTGGCTCATTTCCCTTGCCGTAGCGATTTCAATTCGATGTGTAGCAACCAGGCCGGCCAGATAATTTGAGTCAACACGACGACTCAGATCATGCCGAGCCGGAATGGAAAGCAGGGCACGCGTGTCATCATTAAAGCCTACCGTATTGTAGATAGAAGCAGTTTCAGTAGTCATTTGACGAAAACGGGTCATCCCTTCTATACTATCATTAAACCACCAGGCGGGTCCCAATTTGAGAGCCGGATAGTGTCCTGCCAGGGGAGCCAGCTCACGACTATAATTGGTTTCATCCAGGGTGAAGATGATGAGGTTGAATCTTGTGTCATTACCAAATTCATTCAATAAGGCGTATAAATTATGGGTGTATTCAGTCTGAATTGGAATATCAGCACCTTTGTCAGTGCCATATTGATGGAACACCTGGCTATTATGATTTCTAAAAACTCCGGGATGAATCTGCATGACCAGGCCATCCTCAGTACTCATGCGGGCCATTTCCATGAGCATATGAGCACTAAAACTGTGATCATCACCTGGATTGAGCTTTCCGGAAAGGGCACTCTGATACATATCATTCGCTGACTCACGACTTAACCTGTTGGTATAGGGACTTGTTACACCGTGATCGGTAGCAGTTGCACCCATAGATTTGAAATAGGCACGTCTCTGTTCCAAAGCGGAAATATATTTGGGAAATGAAGTTAACTCATACCCTACCAGTTCCCCTAGCACATGGATATTCTGAGCCCAATCTGAATGGGCCAAATTGGTCACTGCATCGGGACGAAATGTGGGTATAACCCGCCCCTTCCAATCTGAATCACGAATAACCTGATGGTGCGCCAATGAATGAGTCGCATCATCTGTGGTGGCTATTACCTCAATTTTGAAGCGGTCTAATATGTTCCTGGGCAGGAATTCCGGGGTTTTTAACGCCTGGTCGATGGCTGTATAAATAGAATTACCAGATTTCGCATTCAGAGCTTCAGGAATATCAAATATCTCGTGAAGCACATGATCGAACCAATTGGCAACAGGGGTACCAGCGAAGAGGTAATAGTTCTCAGCGAACAATCCCCAGACTTTTTCAGGATCCGGTTCTCCAAATTTGCCATCCAGACTATTGATACCAAGCTTCTCCAGCGACACACCCTGGGAATACAACATACGAAAAATGTAGTGATCAGGTATGATGAGCAGTTTTGCAGGATCAGGAAAGGGCTCATTCTCAGCAAACCAGGCAGGATCAGTATGCCCATGAGGTGATAAAATGGGCAATTCTTTCACTCCAGCATATAGCTCGCTGGCTATCCGCCGAATAGCAGGATCTGAATCAAAGTAACGCACTGGATCTAATCCAATTGGAGTCATCTTATCGACCCATCCATCCACCGTCAACCAACACCGTAGTTCCATTGATATAGTCTGAAGCTGGAGAACTGAGGAATACGACAGTACCGGCAATATCCTCGGGTTTCCCCCACCTACCAGCTGGTATGCGTTCCAGAATAGCCTTGTTCCGCTCAGGATCAGCCTGGAGAGCAGCAGTATTGTCCGTGGCGATATATCCTGGGGCTACAGCGTTCACATTCACCCCTCGACCTGCCCACTCGTTAGCCAATGCCATAGTGAGGGTTTTAATACCGCCTTTACTAGCTGCATATCCGGGAACTGTGATACCCCCCTGGAAGGAGAGCAAGGAAGCAATAAATACAATTTTACCTTGCCCGCGATTCAACATACCCTTACCGATTTCCCGACTCAGAATGAACTGAGATCTGAGATTCACGTCAAGTACTTCATCCCAGTACTCATCGCTATGCTCTGCGGCTGGTTTGCGACGTATGGTTCCTGCATTGTTTACCAGAATATTAATCTCGTGACTGGACCTTTCCAAAGTCGAGGTAAATTCGCTAACTGCCTGTCTGTCAGAGAGATCACAGGTGTAGCCTATGAACTTTCGATCTGCATCTGCGCAACATTGTTCCAGAGCCTCAAACTGCCCAGAGCGGGAAACTGCAATTATATCGGCACCGGCTGCAACAAGCCCTTTTCCAATGGCTAATCCAATCCCGCGACTCGCTCCCGTTACCAGTGCAGTTTTTCCCTGCAGAGAAAATATATCCTGTTTCATGCTTACCTCAGCGTTTCCATATCGATAAAATCCATATCAGTAAAAGCCTGGTTTTCACCGCCCATGCCCCAGATGAAGGTGTAATTGCTGGTACCAGCGGCGGAGTGCATGGACCAGCTGGGACTGATCACGGCCTGTTTGTTCTTCATGGTCAAGGTTCGAATCTCGTCAGGTTTTCCCATGAGGTGAAACACACGCTGATCTTGTTCCAGGTCATAGTACATATAGATTTCCATTCGTCGGGGATGGAGATGGGGTGGCATTGTGTTCCATACCTGACCAGAACCGAGAGAGGTGATCCCCATAACTATCTGACAGGTATCCAGTGCTCCTGGATGAATGAGTTTGGTGATGCGGCGCATATTGGCGGATCCTGCCTGACCCAGCTCCTCAACTTCTCCCTCACTGTTCTTGATCAATTTTGTAGGATAGGCTGCATGGGCAGGAAAGCTGAGGAGGTAGTATTCTGCTGGTGCTGAGCTGTCATCACTAGAAAACTTAATATCTACCGATCCTTTCCCAATGTAGAGCGCATCACCATGTTCCAGCTTGAAGGATTCTCCATCGACCTCGATGGTCCCTGTTGAACCAACATTTATAGCACCCACTTCCCGCCTTTCTGCAAAAATCTCCGTAGCCATCTCCTGAATGCTACCCTTAAGGATCAGTGGGGTTTCCAATGGAACAGCTGATCCCACAATAGCTCTGTCTACATCAGCGTATAGCAGCTTTAGTTCTCCGGGTAAGAACAAGCCCTCAACAAGAAAGTTTTCCCGCATCTCAGCAGTATTCATGCGTTGGTAGGCTTTGTCATTAGGTAGATATCTGGTTTCCATAATTACTCCATTATATGTTTAATCAATGCTTCTTAATTGTTACTTGGAAAGGATTCTTCAGGCTTGCCTGGTAAGCCATCACAAGATTTTTCCAATCGTGTTCACTATTTATCCAGGGGCCCTTAGTCCAAGCTGCGCCTGCGTCATAGTTTAGCGAGCCATCACTTGAGATAGAATGGGTCATCAAGTATTGATCCCCATACTTCTTAATGGACTCATTCCCGAACACCGCACTACGGATCACAGCCGTTCCCACTTCCCCATTATTACCCTTAAACCCTTCATACATGATCATGTAATCATCTAAACTATCGAGACTTACAGGAATTGGGGAAAGTGCGGGATGGGCAAGTAGACCAGATACAAACTTTGCTGAATCTGGAAGAGCACGGGAAAGTTTGAGGTGGCTGGATATGCTGTTGAAATGTTGTCCGGCATCTAATGTGATACGCTTGGTTTCTTCAATTTGGATAGAATCAGGACCCCATATTGCGTAGTCTAATTCGAAAACAAAACGAAGTGGTCCTTGAGCCAATATGCGCTGGTCAGTGAAATTCTTTGATGCGAAAAGCGTATCGCCAACCAGCAATCCAAGTCCCCCTGCACCCAGGGTAGGACCAACCTTATAAAAATCAGCCCCTTCACCATGATCCTTATGATAATCTTCCAGTGCATACCATTTATCGATGATCAGCTTGTCTACGCTTTTGACCCATACATCCACCCCACTGCTGATTTCACCAGTGGCTTCCAAGGCTGGACCATACATCCTGAAGGCAATTCGGTCGTTCTCCCAGGCGAAATCATCCTTACGTTCAGGAACAAATCGACCAAATACTTTGGGGTTAACATTAGCCGGTGTGGATTGGGTATTCTCGACTTGAAGCATACAAGTTTCCAGAGGGTCCATAACTACCTGAACGAGGATTGCTTCCCATGTTTGATCGAGATCCAAATCAAGAAATTGGGTTGGGAGCAAAGTGTCCCCCCTGGGATCCATTACTCTTATGGGAAGGTCGCAATCAAGCTTGTCCAAGAGTTCATTCCGCTCCAGGGTGATGAGCTCACTCCTTTTAACCTCCAAAGGATTATACACCTCCACAGACACGCCAATAGAGCTGCAGTTGGCGAGGAGAAGGGAAAACAGACTGAGAATAAGTGTATTTCTAAGCATGGCTATGCGCTACTTGTACCACAAGACTGGAAAGCGTATGGGGAAATTCCTCAAGCCTTCCTGTGTTTCTGGTAGCGGGGGAAATTTACTCCATATGTCTAAATAGTCATTATTTGACAAAGCTGTACCTGCAAACAGCAAGGCGGGATGGCGCGCTGGCCATTCATCCCAATACATGACATCAGGTGGCAGGGTCCATTTAGATTTGTCTGCAATGAAAGGTGTGATAAACGCCATACCCCTGGTCATTCCTCTACCGTCTTCAAGTGAGAAAGTCCATAGGTTGTCTTCCTCGGTGGAGAGGATATGGCATACCGCTGCCGATATATCCATATTGAAAAGTGAATATCCATACGGTTTGGTACGAGACAGCTCAAGATGGTAGCTGCCATCAGGTGACATTTGATTAGGCAGCAAAACTGTCTTGTAGCGATCTCTACAATAATCAAGCACCTCCTCATTTCCTGTGAGTTTGGCATAAATCGAAGCTTGAAGGACCCAACATGTCCCGTGGTTATTGGTACGCTCCCGCTCATCAATCCCATATTCATGGGTCATCATCCAATCCAGGAATTGGGAAAACCATAAATCATACTCTAGAAATTCTTCTTCAGAAATCATACCTGCATCATGGAGGAGGATGATTGCCTGAGCAGGTTCAACAAAATGGATTCCATCAATGAGACCTACGCCTCTTCCTGGGACTCTCCCTTTAATCGCCTGGGCATAGGCCATATTGGGATTCATCCTGGTTTCAGGATTAATGAACCATTGGTATAGATGATGGAGAGCTTCCTGGGCGTACATTTCATCTGAAGTCAATCTGTATGCAGCAGTAAGTGTCCCAACTGTGATACTCATCTCGCGCATGGCTTGACGATGTATGACAAAGTTCTCGGGATTGGTCATTCCATCTTTGCGCATATAGGGTCCATCAGGATCCTCGGGATTTGGCCACCAGTAGTCCCCTTCTGAATAGAAGTCATGTGCGCCCCCTTCACTTCTCTCACAGACTTCCTCAGTAACGCTTCTCGGTTTCTTATTCAGCATAGTATCTGCTGAGGCCAACACCCAGTCACGATCCACCTCTGCAATTAGGGCAGAAATGCCTGACGCAGCCTGGGTTTTGGCAGCGGGCTCCATACTAGGTGGAGCACAGTTTGAAAATATGCCAAACGCTAAAATAATTAGGACCATTCTTGAAGTTGTCATGGTGTCTGGATCCTTAAGTAGCTTCCCTTAAAATCCTGGGTACGTGCTTCAATAGTTGTGATGCCATTGTCACCAGGAATGAATTCGATAGAAGCCTTACCACTGGCAAATTCAATGACATCGCTCCCAGTAGGCGTGCCCTGGTATTTCAGCAGACTACCTGGACCATTGATATCAAAATAGACCCGCTTATTGTAATCTGGGCACAGCTCTCCAGCTTTATCAACAACGATTGCCTTAACCATGATATTTCCACCAGGCAAGGTTTCGCTGGAAAGCTTTACATCGTGGGGATTACCTGGCTTCCCAATGATATAGCGAACGGAATGGGTGTCCTCTGTAATTTGCTTATTGTCTGCATACCCCTTGGCGACAAGGTTATTCTCGCCCTCCTTGAAGGTTACATCCCAGTGAAATCCTGCAGCTGGGTAATCCTGAATATCTCGTGTTCGCTTGCCCAACGATGTTCCATTGTGAATAAGTTCAACTTCCTCACAATTACTAAATACTGAGATTTGTTTTACCTCATCCACCTTCCCAAATCTTTCTTTCCAGGTATGGGACTCGATATAGCAAAAGCTTGGATCGGTAGTCCAATAGCTCTTGAATACATAATAGGCATCCTTGGGATTGCCCTCCCGGTCAACCAGTCCCTTTTGATTGATATATGGGATGGCATTTTCAGGACGAAGTGGGGTTCCAAAATCCTTGAACGCCCATTGAGCATTGCCCGTTAACCAGTCAGCACTCTCACTTACCTTGAGATGCCAATCAAACAGATCCACTATATAGGACTCACTCCAGTCACCAGAGGCTGAGACTTTTTTAATATTGATCATATTGGGTTTTTCGTCCCATTCGTCTTCTTTCACAAAGCCCTCACCAGTAATAGGATTCTCAGTATGTCGACCCACATGACTCGAGCCTCCATATTCCATATGAAAGAAGTGTTTATACTTTTTATTGGCTTTCTCTATGGCAGTCTGGAAGGTCTTGTATACTCCCGAATACCAACCAGCCCAAATAGATGGTGAAAAGACATCCGTAATCTCTGCTCCATCATAAAATTTCCGCATGGTGGTCAGTCGATATGGATCCAACTCATGGGCTAAATCATTGAGATGTGTGACATACGCTTTTAGCTTCTCAATGTCACCGCCACCTTCAAAGTCTGGCTGCCAGTAGAGTTCATTGCCGACTGACCAGAGGATGATGCTAGGGTGATTGTAATTCTGTGCGATCTGCTCACGGAAGAGACGTTCAGTATTGGCTTGCCACTCGTTACCACCCATGCCACCCCGGCACCAGGGTAATTCATCCCACACCAATAATCCCAACTCATCACAAGCTCTATAGATTTCAGGATCCTGGGGATAATGTGCAAGTCTCACGAAGTTAGCACCCATTTCCTTAATCATCTCAATATCTTTGCGGTGCAGAGAATCAGGTAAAGCATTGCCCAGACCAGCCCATCCTTCATGTCGATGGGTCCCCCGCAGGAGTAATCGTTCACCATTTAGAAAGAAGGGACCATGTTCCTTGAACTCAAACCAACGGTAGCCAATCTTCTCACTGATGTCATCACTAACTCCCTCACCATCCAAACTCACGTGGAGCGTGTATAGATTTGGTGAGGCTGGAGACCAGAGCATTGGATTTTGGAGTTCCGGCAAATCAAGGTTCACCACTGCCTGCCCCGGGTTCAGGACAATTGCCTTATCAAACTCAGAGACCATAACTCCCTGTGGGTCAATTAGTTGAACCAGAGCTTTAACTTCCATTTTTCCATCACCCCAATTGGATATATCGAAATTCAGATTCGTGGTAGCTGATTCATTACTTACAGAAGGTGTTGATACATGGAGTGTACCAAGTGAAACTTGTGGGATTGATTTAAGCCAGACATCCCTTGTGATCCCACCAAATATGAAGAAATCAGATTTTTGCGATGGGATGATGTTGGGGTTCACAGAATTATCAACCCAGACCAGAATCTCATTTGTCTTAAAAGGTATCAGGTAGCTAGTGACATCTACTTCAAAACCTACATAACCACCTATATGTCCCCCTGCCTCACGTCCATTGACATATACTTTTGATGAAATGTTGACCCCTTCAAAATACAACATCCATCGTTTATCAATAAGGGGCACGCTGATGATTTTACGATACCATCCAGCATCACGACGATAACCGGGATTGTTGTCAGTGGCATCCAGGGCATTCCATGTATGGGGTAAATTTATTGATTCCCACTCACCTGAAGGAATACTTTTAAGTCCCTCAGAGTCAGTAGCTTGCTCCAAATAGCTCCAGCCTTTATTCAGCAGAATTGATTCTCTTGATTGGGACGGATTCAATTCAATTTTTTGACTCATGTTGGTTGAGCCAATTGAGTTATCCTGGGGTGGAATACAAGCCACTAGAATGGCCGTAATTAGAATTGGTAATGTGGATCGAAAGAAGTTCATACTAATTGTTCTCACTTTTGATGAGGTTTATCATTTCAGAACCAGCTAAAAGGAACGCCCCTGCCCCATAGGCATGGGTATCTTCAAAGGATACATCTCTGGGATCCATTCCAATATCCTGAACCCAGCCAATCTTGCCATCTCCATGGACAGCGCGATTTAGAGCAGACCAGCCACTCTCGACTATTGGGAGATAATCATCCTTCTCCAGGTACCCTTGATTGATGCCCCAGGCCAAAGCATAAACGATAAAGCCGCTTCCACTGCTCTCAGGATTTGGATATTCCTCAGAATCAAGAAGACTTGAACGCCAGAATCCATCAGCACCCTGAAGACCTTTGAGAGAAAAGGCCAGTGTTTTAAAGAGTTCGATATAAGACTCCCGCTGCTTATCTGTTTCAGGCAAATTGGCAATTATGCGTGGCAGTCCAGCAATAACCCATCCATTTCCCCGAGACCAAAACACCTTCGCACCATTCTTGGAGCGTCGATAGAAATATCTTTGGTCACGGTAAAACAGTCCATCATTCCGATCAAACAGATATTCGGCTGTATCCCAATACATTTTGTGTAAATATTTGTGATACTTCTTATTCCCAGTAACTGTGCCCAGTTGAGCCAATGTGGGTGGCGACATAAACAAGGCATCACACCACCACCAGTCTTCACGACCGAGCTTTGGGTTGGCAATCAATTGGTCATAAACGCCCTTCACAGCCTTCAGACGCTTATCATTTTTCGAATTGGCGTGTAGACTCAAGTAGACCGAGCCACAGGCATGATCGTCGGCATGACGCAAACGTGGACCTAGCTCATAATTATTGTTTTTTGCCCACGTCTCTGCATGGTTTTGATAGAACTTGTCACCTGTGGCCTCATATGCTCCCATAACGCCTATATAAAAGGAAGCTGGAACCCATCCGTTGCGGAAGTTTCGATTCTTGCTGCGATGTTGGCTGGGATTTTCAAATTGATATTGAGCCACACTTTTCATCTGGACTTTAATATCATCAATTTTATTGATTTGATCTCGACTTAGATAGTTCTGGCCAAAGCCACTTGTAAAAAGTGCAGCAATAAGTAAGGTTCGGATAAAATATTGGTTCATATACTCCCCTATGCCTGTCTTCCTGGACCCACACAGGTGTTGCCTACATTGATCTCAACAGGGACATTTATATTATTTTCTATAAGTTTTGCTGGATTATCGATTTGTTCAAGAAGTTTAGAAAGTGCCAGAACTCCGATCTCTGCAGCGGGTTGATTAATCCCAGTAATTGAGGGCGTGATTAATTCATTGTATTCACTATTCCCAAAGCACACCAGATCCACATCTTGCGGGATTTTTATTCCTAACTCTCTACTTCTGAGCAGAACGCCTAGAGCAACGGGATAAGTGACTGCGAATATTATCTGAGGCAATGGTCCCTGTTCTAAAAGTTTATCGAGTCCTGAAAATCCATCTGATCGACTGAAGCCGCCCAGTACAATATGATTTTCGGCTGGCTTCAAACCGTGAGAATCTAAAGCTTTCATAAAACCCTTAAAACGATGCTGACTGATACTAACCTGCTCATATCCACCGATGTGACCAAATTCAGTATAGCCTTTGTTGATGGCGTATTCTACAAGATCACTAGCCCCTTGCTCATCTGCAGAACGAATACATACAAAGCCCTGATCTTCAATGACACGATCAAAGAACACCAGCGGCGTACCGGATTCTACGACATATTTGAATATCTCTACATCAGTTGTCTTTTCAGTCACGGATACCAGCAATCCATCGACCCGCATGGATAGCAAGGTTTCGATATGTTTACGCTCTAGCTCGGCGTTCTCTTCAGAAACCATCATGACAATTTCATAATTCTGCTCATTGGCAGATATATATATGGCATCAATTGCACGGGTAAGAAAGTGATGAGCGATCTTGGGCACGACCAATCCAATGGTTCTAGTATGTTTGGCAGAAAGTTTTTGGGCGAGAATGTTTGGTCGATATCCCAGTTCATGTGCCAGGGCCAAAACTTTTTCTGTTGTGGCTTTCCCAATATCAGACTGTCCCCTGAGTGCTTTGGACACTGACACCTTGGAGATACCAAGGCGGTTCGCAATATCCTGGAGGGTAACTGGCTTTGACATGAGCGAGCTGGGTCCTTAATCGGTTTACTTTACCGGTTAAGTTAGCCCGCTATCGGAGAAAGACAATAGTTTCATTAACTAGTGGCTGAGCATTTCGAGCAGTCTTCGTTCACCGAGCTACGACCTACCAAGCAAGCTCAATGTACGGATGCTTATTCGGTTGTATCCGGCCAATCATCGGTCTTGAAGGGCGATGCCGGAAGACCACTCTCATTGGTGAGATTGCAATGGGGATTGGCACCCCAGGCGTAGCGAAGTGCTACAGGACGTTTGACATGCTTTGAAGTCACAATCACTTTGCTGCCCTTGATTTTTGCATCAGCCCAATAAAACTTACCATCTTCTTCTGCCAGACTAAAACCGGCTATATCTCCGCCATCTTTACTGCTGAGACCTCCTCCTGTTTCATCAAAAACAACCACTGCCCTGCCCCATTTAAAAGAATGGGATTTGTATTTTGGTCCCTCTGCCTGTACGTCCAGCCCATAGACATCTCGAAGGGCTAACAAGGCCAGTCTATACCCTACATCCTGTTTGTTCTTGGGGTGAATATCTCGGGCGTCGCCAATATCAATAGTCACGGCCATGGAAGTGTTTGGTAATTCAAGGGCTTGTAACTGCGCATGACGCAATTCGGCCCAATTCGCCTCACCTGGAATTGATTTTCGCTCTCCCCAATTCGGCAACTGGGCATAGAGAAAGGGAAAGTCTCCTTGATTCCACGCCCTTCGCCAATCCTTGATCATCAGGGGAAATGTGCTCCGATATTCATGGGCTCTACTGGCATTGGATTCGCCCTGGTACCAGATAACCCCACGCATTGAAAGATTGGTGAGAGGTGCCAGCATGGCATTGTACAGTACCGTTGGCCTATTATGCAAATAAGGTCGTTCAGGTGGTAATATTTCGTGATCTTCCCAATTCATCAAAGGTTTATACGACCATTTACCAGCCAACCATAGCGTATCTCCACCATTTACTGGTGTCAGGTACAAATCCTGCTCTCTCCCCCACAGGCCACCACGACGATTCACATCCAGCACCCGTACAGTCAGATTATTTTCTCCCGTCGAGAAGTACGTAGGATCAATGGCGTACTCGCTGGCCCGAGACGTGGACATATTATTGCCAACCTCGTGTCCATTCACATAGGTCCAGTCATAATCATCTACAGTTCCCAGACTTAAAAATAGTTCCTGACCTTTCCAGCCTGCTGGAATATTGATTAATCTCTGGAACCACATTATTCCATCAAATTTCTCAAAACCCGGTGTGTGCTCCCAGTAGCCTGGAATATCCATTACTGGCCAGGATTCCTCTGCTACACTGAAAGCAAGATTTCTGGTTAGATCACCAGCTAGACTGTCAACCAGGTTTATCCACGCAGCATTAGATTGTCTATATGCCTTCAGATAAGATTCATCTGCTTCTGAATTACTCAATTTCACATTGGCTATGGCATCTTCGAATAATCCGGCACGGGATAAGGCTTCTGCACTGGTCCATGCTTCAATCTTTGTTCCACCCCAGGATGTATGAACGAGACCAATGGGAATGCCTTCAAGACCTTTTTGAAGATCACGGGCAAAGAAATATGCTGTGGCTGAAAAATTTTCGATGGACTCTGGTGTGACTGGAAACCAACCGGCGCTCACCACATTATTCAACGGGTTTGAAGCCATAGCACGCTTTACGGTGAAATGACGGATATTGGGATAGTGAGCGTTTTCAATTTCCTGTTTGTAGTTATTGATCCTGGAACTGCCCCCAACCGTCATGCCCATATTGGATTGGCCAGAACAAATCCAGACTTCACCCATGAGAATGTTGGAATATTTGAGGGTATCATCAGCTATGACCAGCATGTCAAAAGGACCGCCAACGGGTTTCGCAGATAGTTCCAGGTTCCAGGCTCCATCAGAATCAACGAGGGTTTGACCCTTGATGTCTGCCAGCTCTACACGAACCTGAGTGCCAGTCTCTCCCCATCCCCACACTTTGATGGGCATATCCCGCTGGAGTACCATGTTATCCCCAAATATTGAGGAGACGGACAGGTCACTGCCTAAGAGCAAACTAATATTCAGAACCGCAACAAATATCCTCATTGAACTATGCAAAAGCTACCTCTCTCCCTGGCAATCGAACCTGGTGCACATATTTGCTTAAATACCTTTCGTCCAGTAGTGTTTGTTAATCAGGTGATGTGTTTCCAAAGAGGTTGACCTTTTCATTTCTGATAAATACAAAGACTGGTGCAGGATTTTCAGGACTTTGATCATAGAAATACAGGATTGAATTGTCATCCTGGAGTACCCAATCTACACCGTCTCCTGCCAGATCTGGAAAGGCCTGCCTTAAATCAGAACCAATAAGCAAGTTCCAATCGTCCGGAAGACCAGTCTGACCTGAGGCAGCGGGAATGAGTAGGGAGGTCATTCTGTGAGATTTTGATGCATTGGTCTCCGACCGTATAACTGAGCCCTTTTCTTTGTAGGACCCAAAGACCCATTCACAGTCAGCCTGATCAAGAGAAAGGATCCTAAAAGTAGAACCGTTCTTAAAGCTCGCCGTCACAGCTTTTGGGTCTGAGGATGAATATTTTCCCTGCCAGAGCTGCTGATAATCATGTTCCAATCCATCAGGATTCTCGAAATAATCAGAAACGATCCAAAAACCATCCTTTATGAATAAGACCTCTCGTTGATAGCTGATACTCAGTGACTTATAGCCATCATGTGAACCACTAAAATAATCAATATCATCTCCAAACACGGATGTATTTACCTGGGGTTGAGGGAGATCAAGCCACTTTCCGAAACCAGAGCCACCACTGTTTCCCTTCCATTTCTGTGCCTGGGGAATACTGTCAATAAGCGCAACATTCTTAACCCAACTGTTCTTCCAGTATTGAAAATCTGGTTGATTGTATTTAACCTGATAATTGGGCAGAATTTCATTTCCGTGGGCATAAGCCACCACACCCAGCATATCAGCATGTTGATGATCCGGTTTGGATTCGCTTAATCCAGCGGAGATGACCATATATTCATCATCCAGGTCCCAGCCATTTCGCATGACATAATAACCGGTTGATTCCAGTGCTGCTGAACCCAATTCAGGGACCTGGGGTGTTGTGTTCTTAAGCCTGTTCAACTCGTCTTCGTTAAGGAGCCAGAAAAAGAGGGGCGAAACTCCCTCTTCCACAAAATAGGCATAGCGACTATCACCATACAGAATTGTCCCCAACGCCATGACCCCACTCATTTCATTGACCTCAGCGTGGAGGGCATCCGTATCATCTTGAAGCACAGGAAGCTTGCGGTCAGGCTGAGCCAGAACCAGAAGTGCATCGAACATTTTTCGGAATTGGGTGGTATAGATCTCAGGAAGTTCAATATTGCCGCGTTTGGCCAACTGCCAGACCCTGAGATAATTCTCGATATCACTCTGATGATAGTGCACAGTTCGCTCAAACTGAAAACCATCTGGATTGATCTCATGTTCTATGTGCCATACTAAACCATCGATTGCCAGCTTAAGCCACTGATCTGATTGTGTAAATTCGCGATAGGTTGATGCTATCTCAAACAAAGCAACCATTCCGCGCGTGTGGTGGTTCCCATGTCTGACCCGTTTGCCGTTCTCAGCCAATTGAGCGGCTGTATGGAGAAAGGTCCTCATACTCTCAATTTGATCTTTGGAAGTGTATTCAGGCGTACTGAGGTAGGCGTGGTGACCAAAGAGCCAATAATGGGTGCGCTTGCCTGCTCGAAAGACCTCATATACTGCATTGCCCCCCTGGTCATACTCCCCTGCTGTAAAGGCTCGGTTTAGATCCAGCATCTGCCCTGTCCAATAGTCAAGATTCTCTAGCTCTGGTTCATCTGCAAAATACATCATGACCATATCAGTATGCTTGCTCTGACGAGCGATATGCCGTAGTCGATATGCAGTCACATCTTCTCCCCTCAGATTTTTAAAAGGGAGTACCCATTGTGTGTCAGATCCATATCGATCTTTAAAATAGGCTGAATTCTTGCGGTGATACTCCAATCTACCCTCATAGCTATCAAAATATTCGGTGTATTTCTTCGAAAATTCTTCCCATGAAAAATAGTACCTAGATGTGGCGGTTTCTTTAAAATATGCAGCAAGTAATCGCAGAGCTTTATCCCAGTCACCTTTGTCTCTGGCCTTATAGACCTTACTGAGCTCAGGTATCCCGGGAGCGAGTGAGAATAGCAGGACACTATCTGAGGGAATTTCGGAAAACTCTATGCTGGATGCAGGTGCTTTCGATTCGCCAAGCATACTGGGTTGGCAATTCATCACCAAAAGGCTGACCAAGATAGTGATAAGAATGAGATAAACTGATGTCTTCTTCAAAATGGTACCCCGTTTTTTAAAGAAAGTCGTGATTAACGGTTCAATAAAATCTTATGCGTGATCTGCTCTGAGTTTTGATTGATCTGGATAAAATATATACCACTGCTTAATTCAGGGGTATGCACTTGAACCCTGTGAATACCAGAGCCAAGCATCCCTTGATGAATATTACCCACCAGTCTACCTCGGATATCAAGAATGTTGATACTGGTATAAGCGTCATCTGGAACTTGAAACTCCAGGTTAAAACTATTGTTATACGGATTGGGGTAACTGTTCACAAGCAAGCGTGTATCAGGTACAGATATGGGATCAATGCCTACTGGCTCCCACCAGGTGACATTAACACCGAACAATGTATCGGTTTCATTGTTATCACGCACGTCATTGTCTGAACCATAAAATATATTGGTACCATTTTCTATCCAGACACCATTTGTATTGTAGTAGACCTCATTGCTATCAATCCAAACCGAATCTGGATCACCATCATAGTCGCCTAAGGTCCCATTGTCGTGTTTTAAGTAGATACCGATGAATCCAGATGAAGTATTATAGCGAATGATGTTGTTTTTAATGGTAGTACGTGGGCCGTTAAGAATATAAATGCCTTTAGCGCTGGAAACTGAGCTGCTCTGAATCGTATTGTGTTCAATGCGAGTGTAAGGTGATCCCAGGTAGACCTTCACACCTTCCCGACAATTGGTAAACGTATTATGGTGGATATAGTTGTTATAGCCAGAGGCATCATGATCTGCACCTGTATTCCCAACACCAACACCACCACCCATGGTCACATCCTCTACCACATTATAGCAGAGTTCGTTGTTGTACTCATCTTCCCCATGAAGATCCAGGGCATCCATAATGGTGAGCCGCAGAGTGTTGTTTCTGATCAGGTTATTGTGTGAGTAATATTGAACAACCACACCATGACGGATTTGAGGTCCTGTAAACGTATTATTTTCAATCAGATTGTAGCGGCTATCTCGAGCCAATCCATAGCTGTCATTGCCATGTCCGTTGCCCTGGAGAGAAATACCGTATCCTGCGCCTCCACCGCCTACATCAGTTGCCAGGCTAAAATCAGAATTTCTAATGATACAATCGCTTGAATTTGCCAGCCTAATGGCCGCCGCTCTGAACTTTTCAAATTTACAGCTATCCACGACGACTTGTCTGGATGGCGTGCTCCCGCTATCATCTATGTACAGGTGAACACCAGGGGCTGATCGATCAGGATTATTGTTAACCCTATCTGTGTAATATTGTCCTGAAAAGTTTGAGGTGAAGGTCAGGTTTTTGATAGTTATTGCAAACTTGCCCTGGATTTTGACGGTCTTTGTGGTCTCATTCTCATTAATGGAGAGTGGAAACTGAGATTTGATGATGGCTCCTGCCATGGATTCCCCATGGAGGTGATAGCCATCAGACAACACAATGTGTGAATTCCCTGAGCTGCTGGATGGTGATGCCATATTATAGACACCATTGGGGAAATAGACGAGATCACCCATACTGGCTGCATTAACTGCAGCTTCCACAGCTGGGCGGTCATCATTGTCATTATCCAGAATATCGGCACCATAATCCAGAACATTGATAGTATCACCCCAGGGCCAGTATGGCTCGAGGATTTCGTGAACCGATCCGTCTTCATTAAAAAAGCCTGGAATATTGAAGGCGGGTTGGGCTGACAATGATGCCAAAAGCACCAAATTCAGAAGGATAAGTCTGCTCATATCAAGCTTTAGCGCTGAACACGCCCTGAGGTATTACCTCCGGCAACACTGTTTACTTCAGCTTCAGTCACCAGATTAAAATCACCAGGAATGGTATGCTTCATAGCAGAAGCAGCAACAGCAAACTCCAGAGCTTCCTGAGGCGCTTTCCCGTTTACCAGGGAGTGAATGAGTCCTGCACCAAATGAATCTCCCCCACCCACACGATCTACAATGTGGAGTGTGTATTTCTTGGAAAGGAAAAAATTCGTGCCATCATACAACATGGCTGCCCAATTGTTATCACTGGCTGAGAGACTCTCTCTGAGTGTGATGGCAACAAGTTTAGCCTTGCTGATCTTCATGACTTCTTGAGCTACTTCACGATAATGATCCACATCCAGTTCACCCTTATGTACATCTGTTGAGGAGGCACGGATGCCGAAGACATCTGCACAATCCTCTTCGTTGGCGATGATTACATCTGTGAATTGTACCAATTCAGTCATGACCTTTTTAGCTTCTTCACGAGTCCAGAGCTTGTTTCGATAGTTCAGATCACAACTTACCATAACTCCGGCTGCCTTGGCTGCTTTTGCTGCCTGTAGTGTTACTGCAGCTGTTTCAGGTGACAAAGCAGGTGTAATACCTGTTGTATGAAACCATTTCACATCGGCAAATATGGCTGTCCAATCAAAATCTTGCAGAGATACCTGAGAGATGGCCGTGTTTGCTCGATCATAGGTAACTTTCGAGGGGCGCACTGATGCGCCATGTTCAAGAAAATAAATACCCATGCGATCACCACCACGGGCAACGAAATCGGTACCCACACCATATTTATGAACGCTGGCAAGTGCAGCATCTGCAACTGGGTTATCTGGCAGCCTGGTAACGTATTGAACGTCATTGCCAAACATGGCTAGAGAAACAGCAACATTGGCTTCTCCGCCGCCGAAGGTTGCCTGGTAACGATCGGCTTGAGCTAAGCGCAAATAGTCATATGGCGCAAGTCTCAACATAATTTCCCCGAAAGTGACTATCTTTTGACTCATGAATATCCCCTATGTACGCCCTTTTTCAACTTCGGCGCAGTATTGACGGGCAAGATCAGTGAGATCCTCCCATTTTGAATTTGCAATTAAATCGTTTTTCAGCAGAGCACTCCCTACACCAACACAAACTGCCCCATTTCTCAGAAACTCAGCAACATTACTCAAATCAACACCGCCAGTAGGTGTCAACTTCAAATGCGGCATAGGTGCCAGAATATCTTTGAAGTAGCCAGGTCCAAATTTGGTCGCAGGAAATACCTTCACCACATCAGTCCCTGCAGAGAAAGATCTTTGAATCTCCGTGGGGGTCAACGAGCCCAAAATGGATGCAATCTCATGTTTTTGAGCTGCCTTGAGGATGCTGTCATCAAAAATGGGCGATACGATGAACTGTGCCCCAGCATCGATTCCTTTTTCCGCAACTTTCTCGTTTAACACAGACCCCAAGCCAACCAGAAGCTTGTCACCATATCTGGCCTTAAGATTCTGGATGATTTCAAAGGGTCGCGTGGAGCTCATGGTGACTTCCATGATGTTGATGCCACCAGCGATTAGTGCGTCGGCTGCATCCAGGACCTGTCCCCCGTCCGCAATGCGGACGACAGGGACAATTCCAACACTCATTATTTTATTTAGTACGTCTTGTTTATTCATAGTGCAGCACCTTATTAAGCTTCGAGGAAATCCTCACGCATGGGTGAAAAGGTATCAATGAGCACACCACTTTCCAGACAGATAGCTCCATGTTCAATACCACTCTCTATGACGAATGCATCTCCAGCAGTAAGAATCTTTTTCTCACCACCCAGATTCACTTCGAAGGAACCTGATTCTACATAGGTGACCTGTTCATGGGGATGCTCGTGGACATAGCCCTCAGCACCCTTTTTAAATTCGACTCTCACCAACATTAGATCATTGGTATAGCCTAATATTTGACGGTCCAGTCCTTCCTGAATGTTTTCTACAGGGACATCAGAGGATTTTACAAATTTTGTAGCCATTTTCTCGCTCCTACTTTACAGATTCCAGTTTACCACCAAAGAAAAAGACTGCCAGCACACCTAGAGGTACAAATAGAGCGATGATGACGAAGGCAGGGGTAAATGATTGTGAGGTAAATACGGGAATTAGAAAATTCATAATTATTACTGAAAACACACCAACTGTTCCACCCAAACCAGCCAGGGAAGCTACAGAGGAGCCTTTTAATATATCTGAAGGGATAGTTTGGACATTTCCAATTGAGAATTGGAAGCCAAACAGAACGATTGCCACGATGCCCACAAATTTCTCAGGCGTATCAGCAATGAGGATAGTGGATACCAATCCCAAGAACATGAGGGATGATCCAATAGTGATAGCTGTCTTCCTTGCAACACCAACAGCCTTGCCACTGGCAATAAGTTTGCCACTAAACCAGCCACCAGCCACGGAACCTAGAGCCGCACCAACATAAGGAACCCATGCAAAGGCACCGATTTCCTTGACGTTGAAACCATAAGTAGCAGCGAGGTAGATAGGCATCCAACCCACAAACAACCACCAGATAGGTTCATGGAAAAAGCGAGCAATCAGGACAGACCAGGAAGCTTTGTGAGAAACAATCTCGCCCATGGTCATGGCTTTCTCCTCAGTTGCGTTATTATCAACTGCGGGTCTGCCGCCCAGGATATATTTCTTTTCTTCATCAGTGATCCAGGGATGTGATTCTGGTCCAGATTTGTTAATGATCATCCAGGGAATTATCCAGAGCATTCCTAATATACCAACAAGGAGAAAGGTTACTTTCCAGCCTATGGCAATAAATAAAAAGGCAATGAGCGGTGGTGAAATGACTGAGCCTATGGAAGCGCCTGCATTGAATAGGCCCTGTGCCACAGCACGCTCCTGTTGCGGGAACCATTCAGCATTGGACTTCACAGCTCCAGGCCAGTTTCCAGCCTCACCAACTGCCAATGCGCCTCTGAAAATAGAGAAGGATAGCACACCTCTTGCCAGCGCATGGAACATGGTGGAGAGTGACCAGACAAAGATTGAAAGCATGAAGCCTATCCGCGTACCAACTTTATCAAAAACACGACCAGTAACAGATTGACCAATAGCATAGAACACCATGAAAACATTTAAAATGATGGCATATTGCTGTTTGGCAACATCTGCAGTTGTATATCCCAGATCTTTGGCAATGCAATCACCCTCTGCCCACCACATAACACCCAGGGCTGATCGATCAATATAGTTAATAACTGTAGCCAGGGAGATGAGTGCGATAATCCACCACCTCAAGCCTTTAAATTTCGTTCCTTCGTTTGCACTCATTATCTTCTCCTAGTGTTATGTTTTACTTCTGAATGACTTTAAAATTTCCCTTCCAGGAATAGGTCTCCCCGGAAAAGTCAACTGTGTGTTCAGCGTCAGCATCTGCTACAGCGTTATTTATCATGATTGTCCAGTGTAAATCCTTAGCCCCCAAAACTTCAACAACAGTCCCCTCATCAGAATGTCCAACAACCCTGAGTTCCTGGATGGTAGGATGGACACTGATAGAACTTTCTTCAGCCAGACTATAGTATCCGTGTGGTTCCAGAATGCTGGCAAAGACCATATCTTTACCTGAGGTGCGTGTGATGAATACTGGTTCGTTGCGGAGGTTAAAATTTGGATCGTTTGCACCTGTCATACCAAAAAGGATCTCTGACTTGGAGGGAACATCCGTGATATATGAATAATATCGATGTCCATCCAACCATGTGATCATGGCATCCGAGGTCACAGTTGCTCCAGCTGTTTTCCAGATATGTTCGTATCCACTGGATGTACCCAGGGGCTTTTGTACCTGGCTATCACCAGCGTACTCAAAATTTGTATTCATGATATAGCCCTTATAGTGGATAGGCATATCATACTGGTGTTTTTTTTCAGATTCCACGCGATAGATATCTAGCACCACAGGGTACTCAAGACGCTGGTCTTCAATCAAGAGCATGGTTCTCTGCAGACTTGTACCATCATAATGGACATCAGTAGTTGCACTCATAACCTGAATCTCTGGATTGCTCACATCAAAGAAATGACGAGATGCATGCACTTTATCAGCTGCCTTGCGGTTGCCATCATTCTGCGACTTTCCATCTATAACCAGTGTATTGTGGGCAATAGTCTGTTTTGCATAGCTATTATTCTCAGGTAAATACCTTCCACCGTATTTGGTCTCAATGTTTACCCATCTGGCATATCCATAATCTGGGACCACATCTTCACCCCCATCGTAAAACATGAAATGAAGTTTATCGAAATGTCCATGACCTAATCCATGACCACCATATTTCATGGCCAGAACTGTTTGATCTTTGCCTTCCCCACTTCTCAGGATCCCAAATCCACCATGTGTTCCATCATCGCCATCAACAAATTCGATACTGGACCATGAAGGTTCAGTAACTTCAGGCTCTTGAGCATATGCCTGGGCCAATTTTAATCCAGCTCCGTTAGGATATACTTCACCTTGAATTTTAGCCAGCCCAAGTAGATTCTTATCAAATCCATAGCGATCAAAAATGACGGAAGTTCCGTACAGGACACCTGGGGCAAGAATATTCATGCTGACACTGGCATCATTAATGGGAAAGAATTCACCACTTGGACTTGTCATCTGAACCATGGAGTAAAAGGCTTTCTTGATGATTTCGTCCTTAAACTCATAAATCTTCATATAGGGTCGATTACGTTCAAGGGCTTCTGCAAAAAACAATAAGGGACGGATGGCATAACGGACGTAGTAGGCACCTTCCATATAGTAACCATCAGGAGAAAATAAATGTTCAACCTGTGCTAAGAATCCACCAGTCCCATTATTCTTCGTTCCAAAAATGGCACGTTCTACATATTCATCATTGCCCATGGCCAGACCGATCATCCCTACAGAAGCTGATGCCCACATTCCATGATTATGGATCTGATCGTGGGCTTCGGCATACTTGACTGAAAAGAGTTCCACCATGGGATTGAAGATATTGTCTTCATACTTCTGACGGTCCTCTGGTTTGAGCCATTCATATACACAATCATAGGCCTGGGCTGTGTTCAGGAGCCATACTGACTCATTGAGCACCTGATGGAAAAGACGTCCTGGCTTCTGCTTTGCTGATAGTGGATGAGGACCCAGCGTTGGATACAACAAGGCATACTCATCCAGCATTGTTTTCACGAAGAATGCATAAGCCGTATCACCAGTAAAGGTAAACAAATAGCCTGCATTTTTCATATCCCGGTAATTCTGTTTGTGCTTCTCATGGGCATAGCCACCAGCCTCCCCTGGTAGGGGAACCTCTATATCAGCGCTTATGGCACCGTCAGCTGCTCCCTTGAGCTCTTGATAGCTACTCGCAAGGAGGGGATATTTCTCCAGACCTGCGACTACTTCCTGAGCTTCAGATACTGATAAACTCAAAGAAGGATGTGCGGGAAGTTTACCTTCCTGATCCTGGGAACACCCCAGAATCAGGAAAGACACAAACACAACGATGTGGATAGTTTTAATCATTCATTCACCGCCCTTAAGGCATGTAAAGTCCACCGTTAACCTGGATACTCTGGCCGTTCACATAGGCACCCATATCCGAGGCAAGGAAAAGGACAACATTGGCAATATCAATTGATTCTCCAAGTCGACCCAGAGGTACCATGCCTGTCACTTTCTCATGAACTTCAGGTGAAGTAAAGGTATTGTGAAATGCAGTCCCTGCAATAAAGCCGGGAGAAATGGCATTCACAGTCACACCATGACTTGAGACTTCTTTGATGACACCCTTTGTCATGGTCCAGATAGCACCCTTGGAAGCTGCATATGCTGCAGCTCCAGGACCGCCACCATCATGGGCTGCCTGGCTGGAAAAATTGATGATACGACCTGCTTTGCTCTTAATCAGGTGAGGAATACAAACAGAGGTTACCAAAAAGGCTGTTTTTACATTCACATTCATGATTGTATCAAAATGTGATTCATCAAATTCAGCAATGGGAACACGCTTAATCAAACCACCAGCTACGTTTACCAAAATGTCCAGCCCACCACCAAATTCAACAGCGGCATCAACAAGTCTGGTGACATCTTCTCTGTTGGTGCAATCAGCCAACACACCGATGGCCTCTCCGCCGGCAGCTTTGATTTCATCCACCTTGGCCTGCAATGCATCTGCATCCATATGATTATTAAGAACAACTTTTGCACCCTGCAGGGCCAAAAGCTTTGCTGTTTCAAATCCTATCCCCTGGATACTTCCAGTAACGAGAGCGGTTCTACCTTTTAAATTAGTGCTCATATCAAATTCCTTCCACTTTCTATCTTTTTATAATATGTCATACTTATTTGAAGCGAACCTTCATCTGCGATAATGAGTGGCTCTCCTGTTATCTGTTTAAAATTTTATATGAATGTTCTTCAGCTACAGCCAGATGTCCCATCATGGCTTCCCTGGCGCCGTTAGCATCCTGGTCGCGAATAGCTGCAAATATTTGTTCATGAAACTCAACCGCCTCACTTAAGGCCGTATCAACTGTACTGTATACAATGGTCCTAATCCGGGGCATCAATCTAAAAATTGGATCCATCTGCAGACTAATAATTGGATTTTTTGTGGCTTCACAAATTTTCAGATGAAAATTCTGATCAATTTCTCCTTGATGCTCTGAATTAAACCTATCACTCTTCTTTAAATCAGAGAGGTTTTTTTCCAGGAGCTTCACATCAAGCTCATCCCGATTGCGGGCTGCCATCCATGCGATCTGAGGTTCAAACATCTTGCGAACTTCTACAACCTGAAGTATGAGTGCATCATCAAGATTCATCTGTAAATATTGGCTCATAGGTTTCACAGCGTTGGCAGAGTTATATTCACTAACATAAATGCCACTCCCCTTGCGGATAGTGATCAATCCCTGAATGCTCAACATTTGTAAGGCCTCTCGCAAAGCTGTCCGACTTACGCCAAACATCTCACACATTTCTTTTTCAGTGGGAAGCTTATCTCCTGGCACAAATTTTTTCTCAAGAATTGATTTCTCTATTTCACTTTGAATTTTGTTGCTCAGGGTTTCAGTATTTCCAACCTTTGAGTATGTATACGTCATTTCTTTTCCTCGATCTTCTGGCCTGAGTTTGTGTTGACGAAAGCTTGTGTGGTTAGTAGGTAAGCTGATTCTGGATATGTGTTGCTAAGATTTTTAAGTGCCAATTTATAGCGCTCATCTGGCCATTTAGACTGGCTATATGCCAGTAGAAATATCATTTTTTCATTTGATCCATCCATACTGGATATCTGAGTATGTTCCCAATTCTTCTCTCCAAGAGCATAGGGAATCAAATAATCTATGGCCTGCTTGAGTGCTGAGTTGCCACCATTGTGGTGCGATAAATCAATGTCATAGTTGTCGGCCAATATAGCGCTGCGAACCAGGGCTGAGAGGTTGAATACTGAATAGCTATAGGATTTGGTGCGCTCCAGCTCTTCAGGTTGCTGACCAGATTCCTCGATTTGCTTCTCCAGCCTGTTGCCCTGAATACTTGCTGCGACCTCTCTGCCAACTTCATGATTGCCACAATATTGACTTAAGGCCAGTAATTGGTAATCACACCAGCTGCCATGATTATTCACACGAGCTTGCTCCTCCTGGCCCAATTCACTGGTCAACAACCAGTCCAGAAATTCTGTCATCCAGGACTTGAACTGCTCATGATCAGCATCTGTCCAATATGTGGATGATTTGAGGAGAGGCTCATATTCTGTAAGAAATACGAAATTCCGCGATTCAATAATCCCAACGGACCTTCCGTCTGAGCGTCCGGGTATAAATTGTCCATAATTGAGGTTAGGATTCATTCGGGTTTTTGGGTTAAGAAACCATACTTTTAAGAATTCAGTGGCTTTTTGTGCGTATTTCTCATCACCAGTAAAATAATACATAAGAATAAAGGCTCTGACAGCCTCAGCCATGGTGGCACCTGGGACTTTATCAAACTGTGCCCGCTCAGGATTCACAACACCATCCCTACGGATGTAGGGCAACCCACCTTTAGCGTCTGGATCTGGCCACCAATAGGGTCCCATACTGGTGTAATCATGCATATCACCACTGGGGGGTGGATTTTCCTTATCCATGACGGAGGGTGGAGAAAGTTCCATTGCCTCGCCAACTTGGAATTCAAGGAGCTGAAATGGAATTACATACAGACTATCCCTTGCTTCAATTCCCGATTTCGCCTGAGCCAGAGCCTTATGATTCAAAACCGTATTGAACACAGAAATTGTAGTCGCAGGCGGAGAAATTGACTCTGGTTGGGGTGCACATGCATTTATCCCTATGATGATGAGGAGAAGTACTGTCAGTATAAAAGAGATATAGCGCATTATTTGATCACCGTCATCTTTGTCATGGAGTGATCCCTACCCATACTCACTTTGCACAAATACACACCTGATTCAAATGCACTCAGATTCAGAGAAAGGTTGTGTGCACCAGCGGTAAATCTGTTAGAAATGGGATGCAGGAGCTGTCTGCCAGTTAAATCATAGACCTGCACATCAACCTGGCTATCATTTTCCAATGAAATGCTTAAGATAGTCTCACCATTAAATGGGTTGGGATAATTGCTCACTAAATTATGAGAAATGATGGGCTGGTCATCGACGGCCTGAATAATGCTTGGATCATGCCGTCTCCGATCTCCATAAGCAACACCCTGATTGCCTGGGTGGTCATAGAGTACTGAGGCTGCTAACAGGTCGAATTGACCCTCTGATGGATTTGAAAATTGGGGATCCTCATAGAGAATTCCAGCACCCAGCGTTACGTTCGGATATAGCGTGATATCGCCACTCGCATCAATATTGGTGTACATGATTTGGGACCACGAATACAATTCCACCAGACTGGCAAATTGACTGGATTGAGAAAAAATGCAATTCTGGACGGTAGCCACATCCACATTGCGGGCATCAATAACAGGGACATTGTCATACCCACAGTAATAGAATGTGCACTGATTCACCATAACCACTGGACCACCAGAAAAGGGGTTGGTATCTCCCCCATAGATGCTGAGCACTGTTTTGGAAATGTTCCAGAAGGTACAATCTTCCAGAAGGACCTGATTGGCGCTAAATAGTCCACTCTCATCCTCAGTAACATCCAGTGCGAATACTTCACCGTTGATATCCTGAAAATCACAGCGGATGAAAACCAGAGAATCAGCCATACTTGCAGGATTGACTTCTAGCAGAGTACCATAGTCACCTGTGGCCCCAATATTTTTAAAATTCACATCAGTAATCTGCAGGGAGTACATTTGTGTCTGATTGGCGTAATTAGCATGGAATATTCTTTGAGCTCGTGTCCCTAAAGCTCCACCTCCATCAATGGTAACCCCAGATATTTCCAACCTTCCATTGCCCTGAATATCGAACATCCGCGAGATGGCTGCAGCAGGTCGAATGACTGGAATTACATTGAGAGCCGGGTCTGTTAGGATGATCACATCGCGGTCAATAAGGACAGATTCATCCAGGGTAAATTCAGACCCCGATAAAAAGAGTGTATCACCTGGAAGGATGAGAGCTGCAGCTTCAACAAGGGTATTTAAACCAGCTTCAACATAGATATTGTCCGATTGGATATAAAACCAATCTGGTCCCACATCTTCAGCGGCCAGCGGTGTATAGAGAACTGGATCATTAGATACTTGATCGGCACCAATATCTCTTGACACTCCCCTGCTTTGCCCATCCATATCCGTGTCCACATCATAATCCAGAGCCGCTGCCTGGCCAATGAGGGGGCTTCCTGCTGCCGGGCGAGCCAGCGCTTCAGTAAAAAAATCAAATTGAGGATCTTGCCAGATGATACCATCACTGGTATCAGGAATGCCCAGAGCACTGCCAATGACGATATTCTGAAGGAAGATCGTCCCTAGAGGTAATCCCTCAGCATCTCCAGTATAGAAAACAGGACGGCTATTGGCATAAACGGCATTGTTGGCAATGGTGTTGTTGATTGGTGGCAAGGTCTGATCACTTGAACTCCCGTAACCCATAAGTATGGATTGACGACAATCAATAATGGTATTGTATGCAATAAGTGAATTTTCGACCTGAAAGTATCGATTTAAGGGTGAGTCTTCTACACCTTTGACCATGGTAATGGCCGATCGGTAACCATTCCCCTGCAAGCCATGGAAATAATTGTTGATGATCGTATGATCAGCACCAATTATTCGGACGCCACCAGCTTCATCATTCCCTTCACCAAAGAAGAAATTTCCTTCTACCAGACAACGATTACCATGTCTCAGAGTCAGGGTTCCTTCATTATCAATAAAAGTGTTGTTGAAATATACATTCTCGCAAGATTTGTTGGAGATTATTTCAATCTCTCCATCGCAACGCTCAAAGACGTTGTGGCGTACGATGCTTCGGGAATTGGTCATTGACCAGGTACTGGTACCAATACGAATGGTTTCCCCTCCGTTAAACCCCAGTGGAGGTCTGTATCCAAAATAGTTGTATTCGATAATATGATGGTTGTCGCGATCCTGCTCTTCTGAAAGCCAGATCACAAAAGTTGCTCCATCATGACTTTTGCCTGCGAAGTAACAATGATCTACTTGATTGTTCTGCCCATACATGGAAACCCACTTATAGTTGGTTCCAATACTGGATGGATTGTAATTAAAAATAGTTGTGTTGGTTAAACGACAATTGTTGGCCCTAATACCAGAACGCCTGAATTCGATGACTCCATTACCGGTGGAATAGCCCTCTGAGAAGTTCAGTCCGTCAATAATGATATACGAACCTGAGAAAAATAGATATGAATTTCCTGTTAGAACAACTTGTCCTGGAGTTTCAGCTCGGAGGACAATTGGAGCTTGTTCAGTACCTTCTGCGTGAAATGATATATGCTGATCGGTCCATATACCATTACCCATGAGCATAGTGTCACCAGGACTGAGACCAGACATGGCATTTTGTATATCCAATGCGCTGCTAACCGGGATAATAGCTGCAGTTGCACTGAACGCAAAAATGAATACAGTTAGATATCTGATAATTTTCATAGAAAGGAATCCACGGGGTGACGAATCACCCCGTGGATTTGAGTCCTTTTATTTACTTGAGCAACATGAGTTTCTTGACATCAGAGAACTCACCGCTTGTTAGACGATAGAAGTACACACCACTGGCTAATGCAGAACCATTAAAGGTTACTGTATAGCGTCCTGGAGCCATACTCTGGTCAACAATACGCTCTAATTCCCTACCCCGTACATCATAGAGAACCAAGCGAGTATCTGCAGTTTCGATAAGATCGAAAGAGATAGTCGTACTTGGGTTGAAGGGGTTTGGATAGTTCTGGTTCAGAGCATAAACATCTGGTAAGAAGTTATCATCCAATGATGTGGTGTAATCTTCATCATTGTACCAGATTGTTACCTCTGTATCACCTGTGATATCCAATACGCGGTTTGGTCCGCCAAAAGGAAATTCAGAGGTGTCCCAGTTACCGTTGATTCTCAGTTTATACTCGAAGTGGAGATCACCCAGAGCAGGAACTTCAAATGTCACGGACCAGATTGAGTCTGCACCAGTATGCATCAACCAACTGTCATCACCACCGCTCCAGTCATTCATACTACCGGCAACGTCTAGTGAATCCGTATCCGCATTAAAGTTGCCAGCAAAGATCTGGTAACCCATACGTGCATTCAGTGTTAAGAGATATGTAGGAAAGCTGAATTCAGCATAGATCATCTTGTCGCCATCCATAGTCACTGTAGAAACAGCATCTGTAGATACAAGATCACCAGAATATCCATCAAACTGAGCCAATGAATCCGGTGTTGCTGTCAGTGTCACGACTGTACTTGGAGCATAGAACTTCAAGGTTGGAAGTGGACTGAGTTCAACAGAACCATTGCCTTCAACCATGAGATTCATTGCTGCATGCGCAGTAATGTTGGTAGAAGTTGCCCAGCGAAGATCACCGATAGCTGCTGATTCATCATTCTGAAGATGATAAGCATATGAATCATCACCCAGCGTGTAATCTTCAGCAGTAACGTCAGCAAACATGGGATCATACCAGAATACATCTGGTCCCAGGGTTGCATCATCTCTCATCTGAAGGTCCATTGGAACATTGTTAAGGAGTAGATTGTCTACATATGAGTTTTCACCTGCAATACGCAGTCCATACTCATAGGTAGTATTGGGTACATTGTTGATAATGGAGTTTGTGAAGGTCACATCAGTTGTATTCTCAATGCGAACTGCACCAAACTTAGCACCTTCAGAACCATTTCCATAACCACAAGTATCGATGGTTAAGTGATCCATAAAGATCACAGGATTCATGGTCTTCAGATAAAGGACTTCACGAGCAACACGTTTGAATGTGGTGTTTGTGATACTGATCATTGCTGCATCACCAACGGAATTCATGAAGATTCCTTCTTTACCAATATCCTCGATGACACAATGATCAAAGATCATAGAATCAACAAAAGCTGAAGGATAGTTCTTATAGAACGCTTCGATGGTTGATTTAAAATCAACATCAAAAGCTCTGATAGAAGTATGGAAACCGAAGTTACCCGAATCATCAGCACGAACGATATATTTGGCAGGAACAGTTGCTCCGTCCATCCAGCCATCGATACCAACATTCTTCAGCGTCAAATGTCCATTCATTTTCAGTCTGAAGAAACCTTCAGAACTGGAACCACCATTGGAGGAAGTATACCCCTTGATCCACGGCTTGGCAGAGAGTGTGTCTGCGCCAAGAATCTCAACAGTTTGGTCGATAATGAGTTCAGGCATCTTGCCTTCTTCACGTAACTCTTCACCTGGTTCATAAGGACCAACATCAGTGAGGAGGATACGATATGCCTGGGAGTTATATTTTGTATACTCCAGAGCATCCATCAATTCCCAACTTGAGTCAATGGCCAGAATTCCATCTGGATGACTGATCTCAGTGAAGGTCGCTGTAACAGCCATATCTGCTGTGAGAGTGATCATTAGTGGATTGTCAGTTGACGTGATATCACCACTCCATCCACCAAATTCCCAACCAAGAGGTGCATTGGCAGTAACGGTAAGTTCTGTACCAGCATCATAGGTATCAAACCCTGGAACCGGCATTGGAGATACAGTCACGCTTCCCATACCAACAGTTGCTGTTGCCAGCATAGCCTGTGGGTTGGTTGATCTGAACAAGGCTGTAAAACTGGTGTCAGCATCAATGAGGTAGTAGATGTCGCCATCTGCGATACTATCCATCTCTGCATTCACCCAGTAAGCAAATTCCCAGTTAGCAGAATCAGCAACTGCGACCAGCTCAAGTGTATCACCTTCGATGTATTCATCAAGGGGATACTGATGACCAACGGTCTCAACAATATGACCATAACCAATTGTGGCTAGATCGATGGCATAATTGTTCAGTGTAGGTACAAAATGGGCCGTAATATTACGGGATTCTGTCATGGTTATAGTTGCAACAGGGTTATTTGGTGGGAATGTGATGACAGGATCCCAATGATCAAATGCCCAGTATTCAGCTGGTACAGCTGTTAGTGTAACAGTCTGGTCCTCAGCATATACGCCACCAGGAGGATCCAGTTCGATAGAACCTTCTCCAACAACAAAGGTGTTCAAGAATAACACACCCAGAGGTGGTGCCCAGCGGGTATCACCAATCGAGCCACCATCGTCTGCAAATGAATACAGAGGTGAGTCTTCAGGGATGGAGAAATCTCCATTGGCTGCGTCGGCAAACATAGGATCCATCTGTACGGTATCTGTTGGTGTAGCTGAACCAGTTTCGAAGTTCAGTACATCCCAGACAGCATTGTGATGGAACAGGTTTGCACTCTCACCTAAGTCAGCAAAATCCTCACTTAAGTCAGTATTGTCATTATGAACGAAGATGCTGTTCTTTATTTCCAGATCAGTAATGAGACGAAAACGCAGCATAGGTTTATTCTCAACACTTCCACAATCATAAACAGTCACTCTGTCGATGAGAATGTGGGCATCAGCATAGCTTTCAGATTTGATAGCTTCGCGTTCCATTGCATAGATGGTAGTATTCGAAACTTCACCATAGTTGAGTATGGTTGCCGGATCACTTGATGAACCTGAATAGAACATGATTCCTTCAGAAGCACCATTGTAGAATACACTGTTTCTAACAACCAGTGAATCGATGCCTGAGTTGCCATAAGGTTTAATAACTTTATCAGCAAAATCATGTGCAACCACATTATCAACAAATAGACTTGTTAGTGCAGTTGGATCAGAGTTGTCAATGCGGACAAAATATTTAACCAGACTGCCACCATCACGAATACCATCAAATTCAAGATTTGATACGGCGAGACGTACATTGGCTTCTGGTCTTAAGAAGTATGAGCTTGAGCCACCATTATACTTCACCACAGGTTGTGTAGCCAGACCTGCAGCGCCACGAATGGTAAGATCGTGTGGTACTTCTATATCATCATCATTAACATAAATACCTTCAGAAACAAGTTCCAGGATATCACCAGGTGATGAAGCAGCAACAGCATCTTGTAAAGCGTTGGGCAAATCATTGGTAACTTCAGTCACCACAACTGCCATAGCTTCAATCCAACGTGGATCTCCCACGGCCCCGCCATCATCGGCTAGGGTCATTGCTGCTGGATTACCAACAGTAAAGTCTGCATTGGCTGCATCAGCAAACATAGGATCTGCAGTGAGCGTATCTGTCACGGTGGCATTACCAATATCACTATTGACAATATCCCACATCAGATTGTTAGTAAACAGAACTGCATCTGAGGAAAGGTCAGCAAATTCTTCGCCTGAATCAGCATTCTGAGAGTTGGCAAAGATACTGTTTTTAACCACAACATCTGTAACATCTCGGAAATACATCATGGGTTTATTTTCAACATTTCCACAATCATAGAATGTGTTTCTGTCGATACGCACCATTCCACCTGTAGCAGTTTGGCCTTTGATAGCCTCACGCTCGATGGCATAAAATGTATTGCCTGTGATTTCGGCATATGTGTAGACAATGGCTGGATCACTTGAGGAACCTGAATAAAGAACGATTCCCTCAGAGGCACCATTGGAGAATACATTGTTTTTCACAACAATGGAATCTAGACCACAGTTCCCATAGGGTTTGATGAACTTATCATTGAAATCATTCACCACACAATCATAGAGAAAGAAATCCATTGTGGCCGTAGGATCACCATTATCAAGACGGGCTAGATATTTGGCTTTTCCTGCGCCACCTTCAGCAGTTCCATCACCCTGAAATTCTATTCCAGAGATTTCAATACGTGGTGAGCCGACACCTTTAAACATATAAGCACCAGTTGAAGTACCGATGTACTTAACAACAGGTCTGTTGGGTAGTAAGTCCCAGGCGCGGATTGTGATATCTTCTTCAATCACGATCTGTGATGTATTCAAGTATAGACCATCAGAAACCAATTCAATCACATCTCCTGAAATGGCATCAGCGATGGCATCAGCAATAGAGTTTGTGTCAGCATTTGTGACCTGATACACTGCAGGAACACGATTTGGCACCCAATAGGGGTCACCTACAGCGCCACCATCATCAGCAAATGTCAACAATACATCATTGCCAATAGTAAAATCGCCATTGGCTGCATCAGCAAACATGGGGTCAGCGGTAAGCGTATCAGATGCAGTGGCATTACCAATATCACTGTTGACAATGTCCCACATAACGTTGTTCATGAAGAGTGTGGCATCAGAAGTGAGGTCAGCAAATTCTTCACCTGCATCAGCATTCTGAGAGTTGGCAAAGATACTGTTTTTAACCACAACATCTGTGACATCGCGGAAATACATCATTGGTTTATTTTCAACATTCCCACAATCATAGAAAGTGTTTCTGTCGATACGAACCACACCGCCTGTAGCTGTTTGGCCTTTGATGGCCTCCCGCTCGATGGCATAGAATGTATTACCACTAATTTCGGCGTAGGTGTAGACGATGGCTGGATCACTTGAGGAGCCTGAATAGAGGACAATCCCCTCAGAGGCACCATTGGAGAATGAGCTATTCGTCACAACAATTGAATCAAGACCACAATTTCCGTATGGCTTGATGAATTTGTCATTGAAATCATTCACCACACAATTATCCAGGAAAAAATCCATGGTAGCTGTTGGGTCGCCATTATCTAAGCGAGCCAGGTATTTAGCTTTTCCGGCTGCTCCTTCGGCAGTTCCATCACCCTGGAATTCAATCCCAGAGATAGAGATGCGTGGAGAACCCACACCCTTAAACATATAGGCGCCTGTAGAGGTACCAACATATTTGTAAACTGGTTTGTTATCTAACCATTCAGCAGCACGGATGGTGATATCCATATCAAGCTCAATTTGAGCCTTAGACAGATACACGCCGTCTACTGTGAGCTCCAGAATATCTCCAGCAGCCGCATTGTTATATGCAGTTACCAGGGATGAATCTGAGTCGTTGACTACTGGAATCACTGCAGCCTGCAGCATTCCAAATGCCAGTGTCATGAGACAAATGGCAATAAGTAGTTTTTTCATGTTACCTCCCATTTCCTATTTAAGTAAAATCATTTTATTTATGCTGCTGTTCTGTCCTTGACGTAACTCATAGAAATACACGCCATTGGCCAGATCGGAAGCATCAAATTGTACACTGTGGGAACCTTCCCACATAAATTCATCCCTTAATGTGGCTACAACCTGCCCCAGGACATTGAAGACAACCAAAGTAGTAAAATCTGGCCTTTCAATAGTGAAGTCAATTGTTGTAGTTGGGTTAAAGGGATTCGGGTAATTCTGCTCCAGAGAAAAACCAATGGGTTTCGTTTCAGGATCAGTGCCTACGGGTGGCGGGTTGGTGGCCCAGCGTGGATCACCAATAAAACCACCATCACTACCTCTGCTGTAGAGCTGAGGAGCATTCACTTCATAGTTGCCATTGGATGCATCTGTGAAATCTGGATCATAACCATAGACTGTACTTTCATCATGATCTGCACCCTTCCCACTCTGCACCCGTTCTTCTGCATAGAGGGTAAAGGTCAAATTAAAGGTGTCGATATTAGCGATGTAAGAACTGCTTAGCTGGACGTGCATCACATAATCGCCACGGTCAGGACGGTTGATAGAAGTCTCTCTACCATTGGCCACGAGGACATCACGGACGATTGTCTGACGATAATTCTTGGCATAGATAAATCGTGGTGAGCAGTTTACAGCCGTCACCTTTTCAATGAGTGTAAAACCATCGACATAGGTGGGTCCAACAAAACTGGTGTCCGTATCACCATAGATGCGTATGCATTCAGCATCGATATCATCAAAAGTGCTGTTCCTTACAATAAGTGTATCATAGGCAACCGTACCGCTGGTACCAAAAGGATATTTTTCTCCTTCAGAAACACGAATAGCTTCATCACCAATATCTGTAAAGGTACAACCCTCAATGAGGACTTTATTGGCTCTGATATGGTCATGGGTTACATCTAGAGGTCTCTGAAAATAGAGAACATTCCCTTGCATATCCTGGTCACCTCCAGAGTGGAAATTATTAAAATCACAATCCTTAATGATAATATCGATATCAGATTGGGCTAAATGGATTTGACCTGTTCCTGTATCTTCGAAATCACCATATCTTAGCGCGTATTTCAAACCACGGGGTTGATCCAGAGCCCCTTCAAATCGAATACCTTCAAATTTAACCGTGCTCTGGATACGGAAAATCTCCATTGAGCTACTGGTATCGGGATTTGAATGTGTCAATATTGGTTTCTCAGCCAGTCCAGGGGCTGCCATGATGACAACTGGACTGTTAATCACCAGTGGAAAAGTATCTGAGGTTGTGTACTCAAATCCACTTGATGTGAGAAGTACTGTATCTGCGCCCTGGGCTACAAAGTTTAGTACATTCTTAAAATCACCCTCGTACCATGCCTCCCAGTTGTCCGCACCCACTTCGATGAGTGATGGAATCTGAGCAAATGACGTTGCCGCCACCAGCATTGATAAAAGAGATAGTTGCAGTTTCTTCATGCTGCCTCCTTATTTAATAGAATAGATATAACTCACAGTAAAGGATGATCCCTGCTCACGTGAGTAGTTTGTATTCGAATAGTAGTTATCCTGATATTTTAGATCCTGGAGCGCATAGCCCAGATCGATACCGCCCAGACTTCCCAAGTCTAACTCGACACCCAAACGATAGGATATAGCTTCGGGGCCACTGGCTTTAATCGCTGCACCATCTGGAACATAACTCATTGGCACTGAACGATATAACGCATTTAGGTAAACCATATCATGCAATTCATAGCGCATACCAAACTGAACGATGGACTGATCGATCCAGCTCTGCATATCACCCATGGAAAAGGTCGAGAGTGTATCTCTGGACACTTCAGAATCACCATATAGATGCATTTCATAGCTCAGGAGAAATGTGAATTTTTCCACTGGTTTGAGTTGAACACCAACGCCATAACTGCCAGGAATTGTCATTACATCCTGTCCCTCAATAGTGGACATACTTGAAGTAAGCAGGGTATCACCCTGGAGATAAGTCAGAGTCTTTTCATAACTCCAATCTTTTGTTAAATCCATTTTTGAAGTGTAGGATAATCCCATTCTGAAATGATCATAATCAAGAATCAAACCCAATTTGATGGCTGTTCCTGAGAAATCTGCATCACCTGAATACTGTGTATTCATAGTATCATAGGACCAGATGAACTCATTTTGATCAATGAGGTCAAAATATCCCACCTTATCCTGGACTTGAAGCTCCTCAGAGCCACCTGAATATATAGAGAGACCAAGACCAAGATGGATGTTTTCAGTGGCTTCATACCCTACCCCAAGACTGATCTGATTAAGATTCGTCTTTTGGAGTCGTTGAAAATCATACCAGTCAATACGTGTTGTATCAGCGCCTTCAACCAGGGCGGGCATATTGTAATCGATATAACCTGGATGCGGTGTGAGATAGGTTTTATTTCTATCATAGCTAATCCCATTTAGCAGGGAAGCATATCCCGCGCTGAAGGCAATCTTATTCCCAGCTATATTCACTGGTAAGGCGATACCAAAATGGCTGAGACCACTTGTAGATTCAGTTTGCTTCCAATCTGCTGCCTCTTCCGAGAAATGCTCCAACCCCATTTCAGGATTCGAAACCAAATAGGACGTATCCAGGAGAGATTCAAAGAAAACATCTGAATCCAGCCTGCCATTATTGATTGGATCAGGAATATAGAGCCCCTCTAAATAGAATGGCAAGGTCACAAACAGTCGGTTAGGACGGTAGTGCTGATTCTCCCACCATTGGTTTTCTATACTCACCATACCAGTGCTCACAGTCAGTCCTTTGATCCCTGACAAGCCTGCAGGGTTGCTAAATATGGATGCAGATCCTCCTAGGTCGGAGATACCATCCAGACCACTACCAAGAGCTCCAGGTGTAAAGGTCAAAGCCTTATCTACTCCCTGGAAAGAGAGGATATTACCTCTGTTTTGAGCGTGGACACTCACCAGGAATGCCAAAATCAGAAAGCTTGTCAAAAAATGTGATGTTTTGCGTCTCATACTGACATTCCCTAAATATTAATAAAGCCAATGCTAAAGCGATGAACTCCACTGAGATTCTCACCATAATCGCTATAGCCATAGTTCAAAGCAACTCGTTTCAATTTGAAACCCAATCCAAAATTAAAACCTTCTGTATCATAGTTTATCCGATACCCGGTCCTGGCATAAACCAGGTCCCTAAAGGAATATTCCATACCCACATTGAATTGCTGGGCATAATCCCGAGGCTGTACCAGATCCACAGTCATCAAGAGATCGTGGGTGGGGCTCTCCACCAGTAGCGGGCTATCTGCTCCCATAATGTGTGATGAAAGACCAATATTCATCGTTTGAGGTAAAGGATAGCTCTGTGTCTCATATTTTACTTGAGGACCAAAGTTTCTCACCGTTGCTGCCAGAATGATACTTTTAAATCCGGAATTGTAGAGAACACCTAAATCCCAAGCTACAACATCTTCACTGGCTACAGAGAAATCCTCAGTGACATATTTTGTAATAAGTCCATATGAAAACTTGTCCGTCAGTTGCTGACTCAATCCAATTCCCATATCTGTGGCACCCAAGGTAAGGGATTCACCAGTAAGACCTGGATTAAACACACCATCCACAAAACCAAGATTGGCAATATTAGTAACTGCAATGGATCCATAGTCGATAGACATACCATAGACACCCACAGCAAAACCTCCAAAGCCCCAGGAGGCTGCAACACTGGTATGTTGAGTATCAAACATGTAGTCTGTTTGGGAGATAAAGGTTCCCAACCCCTGTTGATAAACCAGGGCAGCTGGATTGCCATAGAGACTTGCTGTACCCTGTGATATGGCTGCATAGGCACCACCCATTGAGGCGATTCTGGGGTCTGGTGAAATTTTTAAGAATTGAAAGGATGTGACTCCAACCTTTTCAAATCCAAAAGAGTTAAATGATAATGTTAGAAGCAGGAGTAAAATTATATTTATTTTTTTCATGATATCCTCACCCCTACTTGACTATCACAAATTTACCGTTGGAGCTATTGCCATCAGGAGTCGTCACTACATAGAAGTAGATCCCTGATGCCATTTCCTGCCCCACACGGGTCGTTTGATAATTCAGGTTAGAATAAACTGCTGTATCATGTTCAATGGTTCTAACCAGTTGCATGGCATAACTATAGATCTGAATGGTACATTTGGCGGGTAAGGCGTAAAAACCAATCTTCCCCTCATCTGTCCCACTAAAAGATCCCTTGCTGGCGATATAGGGATTTGGCACGACATGAACGTTACCCAATTCCTCAACTGCAGCGATATTTTTACCAAAGCGGGTGACATTGCTCTTGCCACTTTGTTCACCAGCGTCATCAACTGAAGTCACAGAGTAATAGCGATATTCACCCACTCTAAATGTTTCTTCAGTATCAACAAATTCATAAAGGTTATCTGAATTGAGAGGGTCACCGACTTCCACACTATCCACCAGTGTCCATGGACCCATACCTGCTGCTGCTCTCCAGATGTAATACTTTGTAAGAGTTGTTGTTAGCAAGGGGTGTTCAAATTCTTCCTGATCCGCACGCCAGGTAAGCTTAATCGTTGCGCCTTCAAAGTTTGCAACATTAAGAACTGGAGCTGGATAAGGTGCCGGAATTGTATAAACGCCATTCTTAGGATGAGCTTCAGGCCAAACTGGTGCAGTTGGTGCAGTTCCCAAATAAGCCTCAAAAGCCTTCTCAGTAACTTCAGTCACATTCCTTACTGTCTTTGAATTAACATAGTCAGGATATCCAAAATCATCGAGATAGGCATTAGTCATTAACTGACCATCAATAGTATAAGCACGATTCCAGGTTGGTGTACTGGTCCACTGTGTGATTACCTGACCACCTTCAATTCTCTTACCAGGCTCAGCACCGTAGCCAACAACTTCGGCATAACTAAATTCAATTTTATCACCAAGTGAGAGACTATAGGGTCCAAAGGTATGGTGTTTCATCCCAGCATCAGCACTCTGCCTATATGGATATGCTGCACGACCTACCCAGTGATAGCCTTTTTCATAATTCCAGGCAGTACTCCCAGGTGAATGCACACCACTCCAGCGTGTGTTGGGATTAATTGCATCTTTCTCATACATTATCTTGGGACTATTGGTGTTCCCTGTGGAAACCTTGTTGGACCAGGGTTGTTTGATGTGATGATTCTCATCCACCTCGTAGTACCAGGTAAAGGATCCACTCTCATTCTCATGGTAGATATCGACCCCGGAACGTCCCTCCCAGGTATCAAAATCAGCCTGATCGACCAGGGTGCTGGTTCTAAGAGCTGACTGGGTTTCAGAGTCATTTTGACCCAAACTATCAATCACTTCAGGTACCACATAAGCAAGGTGGGTTGTGTCGTAGAAAAGAACGGCATAACCAGGTGCCTGGGGAGACCCCAGAGCGCCACCGTTTCTGCCCGTTTGAGCGAATTCCAAAAACAGATCCGGATCTAGTTCAGGATTTCCCGCACCAGCGTTATCAGTAAGATTATTCCTCAAGTTCATATTGAAGGACAACCACCAATCCGAGTCCCAAAAATTATTCTGGTCTCCGCGGTAGATACCGCCGGTGTATTTCCATTCAAGATAGGTTCGTTGATAGCCGTACATGGAGGGAGCAAATCCATAATTTAGAGCAACCATGACATCTTTGAGATCCTCAGTTTGCTCAATCGTTGCAGGATTCCCATCTGTGTCACCTGTGTATTCAAGATCATACTCATAAATGATCATGTCGTCATAATCTGGGTAACTCCAGGCTCGTGAAGTTCTGGTCACGGTGATACCCGTAGAAGTAGCCCAGGAGGTTCTGATAATTTCTTCTGCTTCATTAGGATCATAGTCAAGATTCAGGGTTCCATCCTCTAAAAGCGGAAAGTTCTCAATCTCTTCCATGAAGAGTGGAAAAGACCAACGTCCAATGGAAACTTCAGGAGAACCTGCTCCAACCCCACCGCACAATGCAAAGAGTCGATCAATTTCACCAGGCGCGCTGGCAAGATTTGCTGCGATATAGAAACCGGCTCCCAGGATATTATGTTGACCATCGTACTCGATTCCATCAATGATGGTTTTTGAGTAGGGAGGCCACTCGAAAACTGGGACACTTGTAAAATTTCCTGCCTCGCCTGTCTGCCAGGCCCGACCTATTTCACCTGTATTGAAAACCGTGTTATGCAACATCCCACGGTCATGTATTTTGAATTCTCTTATCTGCCCAAATGAAAAACTCACAAAAAGCAGGATCAGGGAAATCGAAAGTGTGTGTTTTAAGATTTTCATGTCTTCTCCGAGATCTTCTTAGAATTTCACGATTAGGCCAAATCGCCAGTGACGTGGTTGATTACTTAATAGATATATATCCTGACTAGAGATGTAAGGTTCAAAGAGAGAATAGGTCAAGATATTGTCTTTTTCCGTTTTCCAACGTGGTGTATTGTAAGGATTGTCAAAGGCACGACCATATGACCAGGTATAATCGTTGGTCAGATTATATCCTTCTACATACAGGGTTGTTTTGCGACCTGAGATATTAAACTCCTTCTCAATTCTCATGCGCATTTCACGTTCATCAGGAGTCCGTTCGGTGTACAGCAGGCCACTCTCAGGATCTGTATAGGGTCGACCAGTGTAGTATTTATAGGTTCCGCTTATGCTGAATTTAGCAAGAGGATATGTACCCATAATTTGTGGACCAAATTTCTTGGGAGATTTATACCTGAGATTGAATACGGCTTTGTGAGTACGATCATAATCTAAAAACACATCTGCAGGATCTGGCAGTTGTTCCAGACCATAGACTGGGTCGGCGACTTCAAAATAAGTCACAGGGGCATTCAGATCATTGCTACTCTTCCCTGTAGAAGATTCATAATTATATCTGATATACCCGCGTATAGCGCCATCTCGTCTCTCCAGATTGACATGAAATCCTTTAATATCGGCATAATCCTTATTTATATAGGTGCGGTATACTGCCTGTTGCTCATCATAATAATAGGCTGTTTCCACCAGGTTCTTCACATCCTTGTAGTAAGCGCTAATATCAAGAGTCAAACCCAGTGCAGGGATACCCTTAACAATACCAATATCATAGGCGTTGGTTTCCTCAGGTTTAAGCCTGGGGTTACCTAGAATTTCTATTTCATTATTGAATGTTATCTGGTTGTAAAAGAGTTGATTAAAACTGGGGCGCTGAGAAAAAGTACCATAATTTAAGTGAAAGACAGTGGTCTCATCTACAGGAAAGCTCACACCAATTCTTGGCTGAAGCTTGGCATAAATCTTGGTATGCTCCTGCTGGGCCAACTCCGCTGAATAATAGGGCCCTCTTTCAAGGTATGGAAGCGTGGGATCGTAGTTTGGATTTCTCAGAGGACCATATATGTCTGAGTAGAAATCTTTATTCAGTTGATAAAAATCAAAGCGCAACCCCATATTGGCGATCATCCCTTCGAATTCCATCTTATCCTGAACAAATAAGGCTCCTTCGTAAGGGTTTACTTCAAACTTCAAGATGCGAATATCAGCATCTCCATCGCGATTATAGAGTCGATTTACAAAAACATCATAATAGCTGAATTGAGCTCCGGCTTTGAGCATATTTGAGTTATTAACCTGGGAAGTAATGTCAGCCTGGGCCGTATAGGTTCTCGTAATATCCTCACCAGAGTCATTGAATATACGACCAACCCGATGATTTGAGGGACCTGTAAGATCAACCCAATTAGAATTTTTTGAATAATCTGTGGTTAATTCACCCTCACCCAGAAGATTGATCAATTCCTCATTTTTAATATCCAATGTATTGAGCCTGATATGACCAAAGGTAGAACCACTAAATATATGATTCCAGTCCAGACCAAGTTGGGTAGACGCAGACAATCTCTGGGATGTAGACAAGGTTGGATCAAATAGCCAATATCGATAAGAACTATTGAAGTAGGTCTCTCTTGATGTATTGTAGTTCCAGGTCAACTTGTATTTATCTGAGGTATTAGGCTTATAAACCAGACTACTCATAAGTTGTCGATCCAAATCTGGTGATTGAGTTGGAATACGAGTGAATGAAGTATTTTGTCTGAGAGCAATGAAAGCTTTAACATGATCTGTTATGGGACCACCTGTAGAAAAATCAAGACGATTATCAAAAGTGTTATCATATTGCATCCCTACATCACGGACAGACTGCATCCAACTCACCTGTCCTAAACGAGCGATCTGCATTGAATCTTTCAAAGTAAGTGGGTTTGGAGGCCAGGTTGTTCTAGGAGGCAAGTACTGGCCACCAAATCCGTAACCCAGATCATACATGACGCGACCTGGTTGTTGAGGGTTTTCTTCCAACCACTCTGATGTATCCATTAAAATTTCATAAAATTCTAGACTATTGACATCATAGGGGCTTCCTGCTTCAACAGTGCGATTGCTGTCTTCGTCAAAGAATTCTTCCCACACTTTATAGTATGGAGCAGTCACAGATACCTCTAATCGAGATTCCCATTTCTCACGCCCCTCTTTGGTGACCATGTTGATAACACCAGATTGAGCATTACCGTACTCAGCGCTGAAACCACTGGTATAAACTTCAACCTGTTCCAGGCCGGTAACGATTGGGCTAAATGCTTTGGAGTTGGTCAGGGGGTTAACAATGGTACCACCAGCCAGGAGATAGCTGGATTCACCGCTGCGACCACCACGAAAGTGATCATCTACAACATCAGCCTGCAGGTTAATAATATCACCAATATCACTGACACCAGCGATACTTTGGACATCGGAGATTTGATAAACCGTTTTTGTTGCTGTGAGATCCGTCTGAACGGTATTGTCTCTCTGAGACTCCACCACAACCATTTCACCTTCTAAGGAGGCAGCTTCCAGGGCAACATCAATAAAGCTGGTCATATCTACCAATACATCAATTTCAGTGATCTGTTTACTGGCCATACCGATAAAGTCTACGCGTAGGGTATATGTACCGGGATAGATATTGAGAATATAGTAGTGACCTTCCAGATCAGTTGCACTACCCAGGACAGCGTCCAGAGGTGATTCTTCTCCATCTATCCAGCGATGGGTTACCATTACATTTGCTCCAGGTAATGCTTCGCCTGTTTGTGCGTCCGTAACTTGACCTGATATCTTACCACCCTGGCCGGCGTTAAGCATCATTGGTATAAATACCAAAGCCCCAAGATACTTTTTCAGCCACTTAATCGATCCACTCATGCAGGTACTCCCTTTTTCGATAATATGAATGATGTATGACATATTATCGCGCTATAGTAAAGGTTTCAACCATTTTGTACTGAAGACAAGATGTTCAATTCTTCCCGATTTTTTCAAATTCCGCCACACGGAGATAATTAGTAAGATGTATGACACATTATGTTAAAAGAGCGGTCATGGCTTGTCAAGGATAATTCCTGACCTAAAACAATCTGATTTCAATCATTGGATTAAAAATGAAAAGAGGCCCAGAAGCATGACCTCTGGACCTCTTTTTTAACCCTCTACAAAGTGCTTTTAGTACATCAGTTTCAGCTTGAGTTGCTGCTCAACACGTATCTCCCCTGATCGAGAAATCTTATTACCTGAATGTTTGTTGTTTTTTGCACCCCAGAGGACTGCTACAAGTTTCACTGGATTGTTTTGGAATATATTGTTCTGAAGATCCACATTAATTATACCGCGGGTCTTCAGTAGGATATTTGAGTCTTCCAGCTTTCCACAATTCATGAATTTGGAATTATCAATAGTAAGAACACCACCAATAGTTGATTCATCATATCCGCCTCGGTAAAAATTAAGGACATTCTGATTGATCCGTTCAAAGCTGGAATTCTGTATGGTCACAAATTCCGCATTGTAATCGCCCTTATCATCGGTTTCTGCAGCCAATACGATTCCATTTTCACAATCACTGAATTTAGTATTTGTAATACTGATGGTGTCAGCAAAGGAGCCCTTGTGTCCCAGGAGTACATGATTGAATCCTGAGATATCAACCCTGTCCATCCATAGATTGTATCCAGGAGACATGTCCTCCTTGAGTGTCTCAAATGCGTATTGGGTGCCTGATCCCTGAATCTTGACATTTTCCAGATGTAGCTCTCCCCTGGGCTGCATTTGGAACAGGGGTGTCTTGGCACCACCATTATAGGTCAGGATGCTTGGCTTCTTCCCGTCAGCGCCACGCAAAGTAATCCCCTTATATAGGGCTATGGGTTCTGCTATGGTCAATTCACCCTCTGGTAAGTAAATGATATCCCCTGCCGTCACATCTAGAATAAATTCATTAAGAGGTTTTCCATCTGGATCGTATTCATGAATAGTAGGCACCGTGTCATCATTACCCTTAAACCATTTTGCCCCATATCGTGCGGCATCAACTATATCCAGGGTTGGATTTCCACCTGGTAGCATGGCACCGACGTTGTCCTGGGTACTTCTGGGAGTCCCGAAAATGTCATCTGCTATTTTGTCGAATTCAAATCCTGCATATGTCTGACTAAATTCAGCAGGTTGATCCATCTCAGGTACCAGCAACCAATTCGTGATGTTCTTCATTCCCAAATCAGCTGTTGATATGCCATCATATCCGGATTCGACACCTCCTGCATTGTCCAGGAGATTGTTTCTAAATTGGATACCATCAACTTTGTCGTAGGACTGAATTGGATTTGGATCAGCAATTCTATTATATATGATATTGTTTGCCACCACAGTTCGTATGGGTCTAGCTGAACGGATCTCGCTTTTAGGCAGCACATCTTTCATATCCATATTGGCTCCCACTCCCAATTGCCAGGGTGCCTTACAATCAATCCAGGTATTATAGGCCACCACCACATCTGTGACCTGATTATATCTATTCAGTGGCGATTTGGGGATACCGTTCATGATGGCCAGTGGGCTGCGAAATTCGATACCGCTTATTCGATAGAAGTAGTTGTTGGTCACCCAGTGACCTGTATTAATGATCCTAACTCCTCCATTGAAGTCAGAATCTTCAGATCCGATAAAGTAGTTACCATCAATAATGCAATAATTTCCATGTCGCATGACCAGCGATCCTTCACAATGGTAAAAGATATTGTTTCGAAACTCATTGAAGTTGGTTTTGCTGGATATCACTTCGACCTCACCATTACAGCGATCAAATAGATTATTCTCTACGAGGACGTATGAAGGAGCCATGGAGGTCCCACTATCACCAATCTGCAAGGTTTCCCCATGAGGTCCCCCTTTGCGTGGTCTGGGACCAAAATAGTTATTCGCGATGCGATGATAATTGCGAATATTTTCGTTGCCTTTTAAATTGACTCTTACTGTGGGTCCATCGTTGGCCTTACCTAAGATGCTGCATGACTCAAGTGAATTGTGCCTACCCCAAAACTCAACCCAATGATCAGTAGTAATACGATTCTTCTGTGTGAATCCGTCTATTACACAATTTACTACAGATGAATGATTGGCAATCCTGTCTGAATCAATACGGAATTCAATTACACTATTGGATGGGGTATAACCATTTTTGAAATAGAGACCATCAACAATTAGATACTCGCCTGCGAGTTCCAGAGATGACTGGCCCTCAATGGTTACTTCTCCTGGCGTTTCAGCACGGAGAGTAATAGGAGCTTCTTTGGTTCCCTGTGCCTCAAATTGAATCTCGACATTCTCCCACACACCATTCTCCATGACGATTATATCACCTGGTTGAACTTGTTCAATCGCATCGTTTAGCTCAGCAATGTTACTTACAAGAAGTGCGGTTCCAGTTTCCGGGGAACAGCTAAAAAGCAAAATAGAAATACCCAAGAGGCTAATGATCTTTGACATAGTGATGTCCCTTACTCAATTATTTTTAATAAACGTGTCCATCAAATAATTTGTCATACAAATCTAAAATAGAACGTGAAACGTAGGAATAAAAGAGTTGATAAATATTTGGAGTAAAGAATACACCTTAGTTAATCAAGGTGTAATTTTCCCAATTGAAGGGTATACAAATGAAGATTTTGAGAGACGGCCTTTGACCTGAATGCCACAGGTGTTTGGATTGGATGTACGCCCTCTATCTTCGCTCTGCTAAGATAGATAAATGCAGGACTAAAGATAACCACGACGCTGCAGCCACTCCCGACCAGCATTATTCTTAAAATACTTCTCACGTCTTCGTGCTTCATCAGACGACCTGAATGACTCCGGATAGGTCAGGCTCCACCCACTTCCTCTTCTCGTCCACTTACTTATCCCAGAATTATGCTGATTTAATCTTTTTTCAAAATTTGCTGTCATCCCCACATAACTCAAGCCCTCGAGCGAATGGATCACATAGACAAGCCATTGCCTTTCATGCATCTTGACTTCCCAATATTTAAGCGATTGTGGTTGTTATAAGCTTGCTAATCGTAGCCCCCAACAGGGGGCGAAGATTAGTACGCCCGGCCAGCCTTCGCTCTGCGAGCTATGGCTTGGCAGGCAGGAGTCCTGATTTCCTCGCATACCGCAGGTATTTGGATCTTATGTACGCCCGGCAGGAGTCGAACCTGCGACCTTCGGTACCGGAAACCGACGCTCTATCCAGCTGAGCTACGGGCGCATA
>JABMOS010000055.1 GCA_013203185.1 Fidelibacterota bacterium
ATTAAAATGCTAACTTCTGTGGTTCTCAGCGGATAATATTACCACTAGCCGAAAACATGTTGGTGTTGGGGGGGGCGCCCAATAATTTCAGCGCTCTAATATGTCGTTAAATAATATAATAAAACGCGCCCCTGTAGTCATAATTGGCATCCCCGCCCTTATAGGGTTCACTTTGTACACGCATTATATTTTTATGGTTTTATTTACCCTGGCAGGTATTCTCATCCTGGGCGAGGCGTATCGAATGTCAAGACCAAATGGTACTGAGCCAAACGTCTGGGTGGGCTATCTCCTATATTTGGCCCTCATGGGTGATCAACTTTTAGCTGGCGGTGAAAATCTTGCGCCTATCTTGGTTTTCTCAATTCTCATATTATTGACCTTGGAAATGTTTCGCAAGAAGACCCATGTGCTAGAAAACGTCGCCTCAAGCTTTTTTGCAGCAACATTTATCGCAATGGCAATGTCCTATTTCATTTTGCTCCAACAACTTGGGTATAATGGAGAGGGTCAACACCTCGGTGGGTATGCGGTTTTGACCGTTTTCATCGGCGTTTGGACCTGCGATTCACTGGCTTATTTTGTTGGATCTGCCATTGGCAAACACAAAATATTCCCCCGAGTAAGCCCAAATAAAAGTTGGGAAGGCTCTATTGCTGGATTGATTGGTTCGTTTATAGCACTCCTGCTTATTATCCGTGTGGGTTGGTTGCCTGGACTGGATTACACAGATGCGGTTATGCTTGGTCTTATTACAGGTGTCGCAGGTCAAATTGGCGATTTTGCTGAATCCCTGGTGAAGCGTGATGTGGGCGTAAAAGATTCGTCAAATCTTCTACCTGGACATGGCGGAGCGTGGGATCGACTGGATTCAATCCTGTTCGCAGCGCCACTGAGTTATTTGTATTTGACCCTGGTTGTTGGGTTATAAATGAAAAAATCATTCCTCATTCAATTCTCCTTACTCCTGCTTCTTATCATCCTGGCCAACCTGGGTTTGAGACCAGCAGAAAACCTGATAAACGATGAATTGGGCAATGCCGGGGGTATTCGAGTAGATCTTACTGGCGAGGAAACCATCTTCGAGAGCAGTCCCACAGGGAAAGAGCCGCAACAGGGTGGGACCCTGGTTTTAGCGGAATCAGCACATCCTGAACATCTCAATACTTTTACATCTACCTCTGCAGCTGCCACCAGAATTCTGGATAACATCTATGAGACACTTCTGGGGTATGATTTCCGCACCTGGCGATATGACAAACCCGTTTTGGCCGAGAGTTTCTCAGTAAGTGAGGATGGATATACACTCACCTTTAAAATTCGGAAGAATGTCTACTGGCATGATGGTGAGCAACTGACTGCACATGATGTCTTGTTTTCTCTTAAATCCATTTTGAATCCTTTTGTGGATAGTGCCCCAACGAGGAGCTCCTTTCAAAAGGTGACCAGTGCTCGGACCGAGGGTGATTTTATATTTAGCGTAACCAGTTCTGAAACCCATTTTCGAAATCAAGAAATCCTGGGTGGATTCCATATTATACCCAAACATGTCTGGGATCCTGAAGGATTGTTAGACAGGTATTCAGTCGAGGATTTACTCAATCCCTCTGTAACCCGGGAGGAGGCAGCTATTAAGGGGTTTGCCGATGCCTTCAATGTTCATCCCCAGGGAAGACCTGTTGGTGATGATGCTGAACCAATAATAGGCTCCGGCCCATGGGTATTTGATAAATGGATCACAGGAGATTACATATCATATGCTAAAAACAATAATTATTGGAACGCTGATGAGACCTATGAAGAAGGATTTTCTGAGGATGGGGCCTACCTGGATAAAGTGATCGTAAAAGTCATTAGCGATGCAACGGCGCGTTTGACAGCCCTAAAAGCAGGTGAATTAGATTTCATACCCAGAATGCGAGCAGTTCAGTACTTTACTCAGACCAACACGCCCGATTTTCTAGAAAAATTCCAAAAAGTGAATTATGTGGTACCTGCTTATAGTTATGTGGGTTGGAATAATGATCGACCCTATTTTAAAGATAAGCGCGTGCGTCAGGCCATGACCATGCTTATTGATCGTGACAACTACAACGAGAATGTAGCCTATGGGCTTGGTATTCCAACTATTGGTCCTTTCTACATTTATGGTAAACAGTACAATCACAATATTGAGCGCTGGCCCTATGATCCTCAACGGGCTGTTGAGCTTATTGAAGAAGCTGGGTGGATTGACCACGATGGTGATGGTATCCGCGATAAAGATGGTATTCCATTCAACTTTACCTTCTCTGTTTCCTCAGGCTCCACCAGTTCAAAATATCTAGCATTAATGCTCAAAGAGGATTTGCGAAAAGTCGGTATCGTTGTGAATATCAGGCAGTTAGAATGGTCAGTTTATGTTGAGAATCTCCGTGATCGACAGTTTGATGTGGTTTCCCTGTTGTGGATCGGTGGCCTGGAAATGGATCCATATCAGATCTGGCATTCCGACAATATTGGAGATCGAGGGTCAAACTATATGGGGTTCCGCCACGCTGAGGCTGATTCTCTCATTGAGAAGGCGCGCTATGAACTGGATGAGGGAAAACGCAATGCCATGTATTTTCGACTACAGGAAATCTTTCATGAAGAGCAGCCCTACACCTTTATGTTTTATCAACGTGATCCAGGTGCATATTTGAAAGAATTTCATGGTGTAAAATGGTTACCAATTCGTCCTGGGTATAGACTGAACAGTTGGTGGCGCAACACTGCCAGTGTAGGAGCAACTTCCTGATGTGGCGTTATTTTCTTAAAAGAATTCTTCTCATATTCCCTACACTCTTTGGAATATCCATCATCACCTTCCTGATCATCAAGCTGGCTCCAGGTGATCCTACTGCCATAAAGATGGGTAACCAGCAGTCTGGAATGGCATCGGATCAGAATCTGGCCAAGCAGATGATAGAGCAGACAAGGGAAATATATGGTTTGGACAAGCCTCTATTACTCAATTTTGTCATTTTTAATGTGGAAGATAACTGGAAAGAAGTTCAGGACTATCTCGCTGAAGGCCAAGGGCTTAGCGGAAGAGATTATGATGATATTGTAGAGCCCCTCAAACAGGCAGATGAAGTTGCCGTGCCATTTTTGGTCGGGCTCCTGGACTCAGGCAATCTCACGGCTGATGAATCTACAGTTGTCTTAGAAATTCTCACCATAAAGCAGAAGCTAAGCATTAGTGCTGAAATGAGCTCGGAAAAACAGTTGGAGTATATTCAGAACTGGTGGCATGGTGGTACTGACTCTACAGGTGTTGTGCGAAGTGCTGCAAAGGACACCTATCAATTCAGCGGTTTCCAAAAATTTAAAAAGATTTTTACTGAGGCTCAATACCCACGTTGGCTAGTCAACATGATGACCCTTGAGTTTGGGACTTCTATAAAGGACAATCGTCCAGTTTGGGATCACATCAAAGAGAGTGTGCCCGTCTCCCTGATTTTTACATTTACCTCATTTATGTTGGCATATCTAATTGCGATTCCTCTCGGTATTTACTCTGCGACCCATCAATATTCAACAGGGGATAAGGTCACAACAGTGATTCTGTTTATTCTGTACTCCCTGCCGAACTTTTGGGTGGCAACAATGGCCATTGTCTTTTTTGGGGGTGGGGATTTCTTCGACATATTCCCTGTTTCGGGCTTGCATAGTTTGGGGGCCAGCGAGATGGGTACCTGGGACTATCTGGTAGATATGGCCCATCATGTTGCACTACCCCTATTGATCTGGACTTATGGTTCATTCTCAGCTCTGTCACGATATATGCGTGGATCCATGCTGGAAGTTATCCGGCAGGACTATATCAGAACTGCCAGGGCAAAAGGGCTTAGTGAGCGTGTCGTCACATATAAACATGCTTTAAGAAACTCCTTGATTCCTATTATCACAATGCTGGCTAATCTCTTGCCTCTGGCAATATCAGGTTCCATCATCATTGAATCTATTTTTTCGATTCCTGGCATGGGTCAGCTCAGTTTCAATGCTGTTCTCTCCAGGGATTACCCCATCATTATGGCCGTGACTACCATATCAGCCATGCTTACACTTTTCGGAATATTACTTTCAGACCTACTTTATGCCGTAGTGGATCCTCGGATAACCTTTGAGGAGAAACGCTAATGTCAGAGATGGCACCAGCCCGCACCTATTCACAGATCGTCGGCTCCCAGTTCCGTAAGAACAAGCTCGCTGTGATGTCCCTACATATTATTTATGTGCTTCTTTTCGTCTTTATCTTCGCAGATTTTCTGGCAAATGACAAACCCATTGTGATGAGATATCAAGGCAGTACCTACTTTCCAGTATTTCGGGAATATGGTGTGAAGTGGTTTGGATTGAATTGGCAGGATGCCTTTAAGAGTCAGCAGTTCAAGATTTTGGAGAAGAAGTACGGAGAAGGGGACTGGGCTATTTATCCTGTGATTCCATACTCCTCAACTGAATACAATCTTCAGGTAAAACTACAACCGCCAAGTCGAGCCCATATATTTGGAACCGATGAATTAGGTCGAGATGTATTATCGCAAATGATTCATGGCGCTCGAGTGAGTCTATTGGTTGGATTTGTGGCCGTGGCCATTTACGTATTTATTGGTGTTATCCTGGGGGCTTTGGCAGGTTTCTATGGAGGCATCATTGATATCGTCATTCAAAGATTGATTGAAATAATGATTACCTTTCCTCGAATGTTTCTTATCATTACCATTGTAGCTGTAATGGAGACCCAGTCCATTATTAATATTATGATAATTTTGGGGCTGACTGGCTGGACGGGGGTTGCTCGTTTCACTCGGGGTGAATTTTTGAAAGTTAAGAATGAAGATTATGTGGTTGCAGCTAAAGCGCTGGGCTACAGAGACTTCCGCACTATTTTCAGGCATGTATTGCCCAACACTTTAACACCTGTGTTGGTGACTGCAACCTTTGGAGTTGCCGCTGCAATCTTGATTGAATCTGGGCTCAGTTTTCTTGGTTTTGGTGCGCCACCGGAGCAGGCAACCTGGGGATCATTGTTAAGTAGTGCCAGGGATACGCTGCCTACAGGTTGGTGGTTGACCACATTTCCAGGCTTGGCAATTTTTATAACCGTGACTGTCTATAATCTTGTCGGTGAGGGTTTACGAGATGCATTGGACCCACGCCTCAAACAATAGTGGGAAGACAAAATTATATATCTTTGCCAGAGTTAAGGCAAAACACTCTCGCAAAGATCGCAAAGCCGCAGAGAATGATTTAAGTGTAAGGGAAGCTTTTTGGACTTAATAAAAATAATCTCTGCGTCTCTGTTTGCTCTGCGAGATGAAAAAAATAAAGGACCGAAATAGTGGCTGGTAACAAACTTAAAACTATTCTGGCAACGGATTGTGGCTCCACCACGACCAAAGCTATCCTGATCGAATTGACCGATCAGGGGTATCGTTTAAAAACAAGGGGAGAGGCTCCTACCACAGTGGAAGCCCCCTTTGAAGACGTCACCAAGGGTGTACTCAACGCAATCATGGAAGTTGAAGAGCTTTCGGGATTGAAGATA
>JABMOS010000056.1 GCA_013203185.1 Fidelibacterota bacterium
AACTTGATCTGACCAAGCGCATAATCATAGTTTCATACGTATCTAAAGTCAATCAAATTCCCACTATGTCCTAGAGTTTCTAGGCACTTTGAACCTTTTTTATAAATAATCTGCAGCCTCGGCAATTTCACGAGCCTTTTTAAAGTGCTGAAGGGCTTCCTGAATTTGATTATCCATTTCCACCCTTACTTGGTATTGCTCGTTTCGTCCCCAGAGCTTTGCTGCAAGTTCGCTCTTAATGTAATATCTTATCGTCTCATCATCCTCACGGATTTTTTCCCCGTCCAGCTCGAGATCTTCAATTGCAAATATCTTCTCGTAAACTTCGTTCATGAGCGATTCATCCACTTCGTAGGTCTTAAAAAATTTGTCCCAATCATCTCCCAACTCAGGATGAATGGCAGCATAGTCAGATGCTATTTTAAAGAAAAATCTGATATCATGACGTCTTACCATGGCAAGGTCACGGGATATCGTTGAAGGTTTCGATAGAGTGATGTCGGGTGCAATACCGCCTCCACCATAAACTGTACGACCCATTTTTGTCTTAAACACGGGCCTGTCCTCCTCCACTTCCGTGGTGTCCTTATCCTCGTCTCTTTCATAAAGCTCAGCGTAATAATCTTGAGCTTCACCATTTTCATATTCACGCTGTATCAAGCGGCCGCTGGGTGTGTAATACCGGGCAACCGTGACCCTGACAGCAGAGCCATCACGAAGTGGATATTGTCGTTGGACCAGTCCCTTGCCAAAGCTGGTTTCACCCACTACCATTCCGCGATCAAGATCTTGCAAGGCGCCAGCCAATATTTCACTGGCAGATGCTGACCCGCGATTTATCAGGGCAATAATAGGTTGCTTGAAAAAAGTTGGTTTCTGTTTGGAGTACATTTCCTCGTTGGCATTTTTTAAGCGGCCTTTGGTAGAAAGAATCTTTTCACCACCAGGCAAAATGTAGTCCACAATCTTGATAACCTCATCCATGTAGCCACCGCTATTATTTCTTAAATCAATAATGAGACGTTCCATACCCTGAGCCTGGAGCTCAGTAATGGCGGTGATTACTTCACTTGATGTGGTAGATGAAAATCTATTCAATAAGATATAGCCTGTGCCATCTTCCATGACAAATTTTGCAAGCACACTATAAATTGGAATCTTATCTCTGTAAATAGTAACCGGAATTAATTCGGTTTCACCCAATCTGGCAATGTCAAGATCGACTCTTGAGCCTTTGGGACCACGCAGTTTATCAAACACACCATCCCGCGTTATCTTATAAGCAGATTCTTTATCAATTTTTACAATCTGATCACCGGGATGTAGTAATCCATCTGAGGGGGATCCCACGATGGGCGTAATCACTGTGATATAGTCATCAATAATATCAAACTCAATTCCTATACCCTCAAAATTTCCCCGGAAACTTTCATTAATCTGACCCATGCGATCTGCTCCGATATATACGGAATGGGGATCAAGGGCCTCCATGAGACCATTTTGGGCACCAATCATGGTTTTATCCCAGTCAACATCTTCAACATAATTGGTGTTGATGATTTTGACCATATCCTGGAAATCTCTCCACTTATCGTAAAAGTCGCTTCCCTGGGCAAATAATTCCTGACCAGAGGGACTCAGCGCAAACACGCCCAGCAGGACGAGGGAGACAACGGCAATCTTTTTTAAAATCTTCATATCTATATACTAATCCTTGTTTATCACCAAGGTTCCTATTTTTAATAACGGCAAATAAAATAACGGCGACATTCATTTGATGAAAGCCCCCATTTGGGCCTTACGCTATAATAATAAACAATTCAATAACAGTATGGGGGTCGCTTCTTTAATGAGAACGCTGGATAGTTAAGCGTCCAATATCGTCGCTTAAAGGATGACGTATAGCTGGAACCGGAAGAAAAGGGCCCTCAGAGTGACTTCTTTTGAATCAGGAATTGTTTTGGCGTGGTAGAGTTTCCAACTACCCGCTGAGGCAACCTGTTCATTCCAACCGGCAATAGTCTTGAACCCCATTGAACGAGAAATGTCAAAGCGCATTCCTAGATAGGGCTGAATTACTGGTGTCCAGGCAGACAACTCGAAAGCCTTACGCGGTGCAAGACCTGCAATGATTTCATCCCAACTTTCATTTCCCGGTGATGAACTGGCAACCAGAGTCGCCTGTCCAATTCCAAACATGGAACCACCCAACAATTTGAGACGGGATCGAGAATGGGTGTTAAATTCTGCCGTAACTCCGACACTGCTTAACACAAAATTTACGGTAAAGTCAACATCTGCTGCATCCTGGGCAGAGGCAACATATTCTCCTTGCCCGGCGTACATACCGATGGTCCAGTGAGGTGTAACTTCACCAAATCCCTCGAAACCGGTTACAAGCATCCCGTTGCTATTAATGCCTGTTACTTCAGCAGCGTCTGATATATCGAAATCAGTAGTAAAATTACTCAATAATCCAAAAGCAGTCTGATCCAGCTCAAGCGAAATCATATAGGAAAAGGTTGGGCCTATGGCACCATGCAAAACAGTCTGCCCCTCATTAAATTGACCCAGAGTCGTACCCGTAGCCAAGACAGTAGACAAGAAGATGCTTAACCATTGTTTCATTTTCAATATTCCTCCATGATACTATCAGTCGATTGGCAGGTAGTTTATATCAATCCCCAACCTTAATAAAGCGTCACCTGACAAATTGTCATTCATTTCAACTCAAAACAAGTCGTTGACACAATATACCATGACTCATTTTTTTACACAAGTCTTTTA
>JABMOS010000057.1 GCA_013203185.1 Fidelibacterota bacterium
AACCCTTCTAAAAGCTCAGAGCTCGAACGTTGAGCCTGCCGAAACGTGGTCCGAGATAGCCACATTTACCACAAACCCTGAACTATTAGGACGAGGATCTACCACGTCGCAGAACAAATACGTATACATCGATAGGCAGGTAATCATGGGTAAATCATATGCCTATCGCCTCTCAGATGTTGACTATCAGGGAGTAATAACCAAACATACTGAAATTGATGTGACTGTGAAAGATGCTGGGTCAAACCTGAAACCTTCTGAAGTCAAACTTAATGAAGCCTTCCCCAACCCCTTTAATCCCGATGTGAACATAGCCTTCACTCTGGAAAATGAGGTGGAGAATCTTTTATTGGAAATTTATGACATAAAAGGGGCCTTGATTCAAACCTTGAGCTCTGGCTTTCAAGATGCAGGCAGGCACGACTTTAAATGGCATGGTCTTGATCACCATGACAATGCTGTGACTTCCGGGATTTATATGGTTCGACTCCGTGCAGGCTCCATCAATCAGATTCAAAGGGTGACCCTTCTCAGATAATCACTTTTTTCAATATCCAGGCGATACTCAGGAGTATCACAAAGGCTGCTTCTTCCACATTTCAACCAGGGATGGTCATCCCACTCGATGAGGATACAATGATTATTGCTTAGCTCGGCCCGCATTACCTTGTGCCCGATGGGGGGGAAGGTTAAGTTATTGTATATTATAAATTTCAATATCTTGAGTAAGGGATGAATATGAGGTTTTTCTTGACAAAAAAGTGGTTGTTTCAAATGATGTTAACTATTCCTCTATTGAGCTTTGGTCAGGATTATGCCTTTGTTTATATCGCCGGTGGCGGGGTTGCAACTACTGTTACCACATCCTGGTCCCTGGTGGGTACAGGTTCCCAGGCTGACTTTGTGTCAGGTGCAGTCAATAACTGGACACTATCCGGTAATGTCTTAACTGCCGGTACTGGAGCCGGGGGCACCTATATGGTGAGATATTCCCTCAGCTATGACGGGGCGGCAACTGGTTGGCTTGCAGGAATCTCTGTCAATGGTGCCGATCCCTCCAAAATCCAGAGTCAAAGAACGGTTGTGTCTGCCTCCAAAGCTACCGGTACGATAAGCGGGTCAGGCTTGGTCACAGTTGCCGACGCGCAAACAATACGATTAATGGTCAAGCCCACAGCAGGAGGCTCTTTCAAACCAATCGAAGCCCAGATTGCCCTGGTGGAAGTCACAGAGAATACCACTTCATCCTACGGTGGTATGGCCATCAAAACCAATCAGGCACAAACGCCAGGCACCAGCTATGTCGCCTTAACCGGTTTTACCGCAGTGAACAATCTCAGTGATTGGACTGTAAGCTCCAATGAATTGGTTGCTGGAGCTTCTGCCGCAGGGACTTATCTCGTGGTTTACTCAAATACTTTCACAGGGGCCGGTAGCGTCGGGTCACCAGCCACGTATACTCATGGCCTGGTAAAAAATGGGACTTCTGCAGATCCAACCACCATGAAATCCATCGTTAAAGCCAACAGCTCAGATTATCAGAATACCACTGCCTGTGGTATCCTTAGTATTGTTGCCACAGATAAAATCAGAGTGGAGGTTAAAACAACCACTGCCAGCAAAGCAATGACCACCCGTTTTGCCAGCGTCCATCTTTACAAAATTAGCGGCTCAACCGCCCCCTCTCAGGCTAGCATGTATCTTAATACCGATCAAACCATCGCCATTGGTGCCCTTGCTACCTGGTATCAGATAGGGACTTTTACCTCAGGCTCACTGAATGAATGGAGTTTCGCCAGCAACACCCTGACACCGACAGCCAGTAGCGGTGCTGCAGGAATATATCGTCTTGATTATAGCCTTTCTCTTTCCAGTCCCACCGCCGACGATCGATACAGCGTGTCGGTTTTTGTTGGCACAAAACGTAATTATCCATCAACAACCCAACGCAAAATTCGTACTTCAGGCTATAACGGGAGCGTCTCTGGATCTGTCTTGCTAAACATTGCTTCTGTGGATTCCACCATTCAGTTGAAAATCCGCAAGGATGAAGGGTCCACAGGAACCAATGCAACCATCAAAAAGGCCAATGTGGCTCTATATAGTCTCATCCCGGGCAGTCATGACGGCAGTCTACCCGTTGAACTGTCTGTCTGGAAAGCCACCTCATTAAAGGGATTAGTGAAACTCTTCTGGACCACTGATTCAGAAATTGAAAATCAGGGATTTATTATTGAACGCAGTGGTACAGGCAAAAACTGGTCAGAAATTGCGTCTTTCTCAAAAAATCCTGAACTCCTGGGTCAGGGTTCAACCACATCTCAGAATGATTATGCCTACGTAGATAAACTGGTGAAAGTTGGTCAAACATATAGCTATCGCCTCTCAGATGTTGACTATCAGGGAGTAGTGACTAAACATACTGAAATTGATGTGACTGTGAAAGATGCTGGGTCAGACCTGAAACCTTCTGAAGTCAAACTTAATGAAGCCTTTCCCAACCCCTTTAATCCTGATGTGAATCTTTCATTCAGCCTGGAGAATCCAGCTGAAAATCTATCCCTGGAGATATACGATATTCAGGGCATCCTCATCAATACCCTGAGCTCTGGCTACCACAGGATGGGTACCCATGAAATGATGTGGAATGGCAATGATAGCCAGGGCAATGCAGTATCCTCAGGAGTCTATGTAGTTCGCCTCAGTGCTGGATCCGTGGTTCAAATCCAGAGGGTGACCCTGCTTAGATAATCCAGTTGAACCAACCCTAGATAGTTTTTGGAATAGCATGGTATCCGTGCTATACTTACACCATGATACGTTCATTCGCAGACCAAGCGACTGAGGATATTTTTAACGGGGTTGACTCCAAAGTCGCCCACAAAAGATGTCCAGCAAAATTAAATAGAATCGCTGTGCGAAAACTTGACCAGTTGGATTCCGTGGTTCAACTTTTAGAATTGCGGATCCCCCCAGGGAACAGATTTGAAGCGTTGCGGGGTGACCGAGAGGGTCAATACAGTATTCGAATAAATGAGCAGTATCGGATTTGTTTTAGCTGGACTGAATTAGGTCCAATAGATGTAGAGGTAACTGATTACCACTAAAGGAGAATACAATGGTCAGAATTCCGACAAATAGAATGCCAACGCATCCAGGAGAAATGCTTCTTGAAGAATTCTTGAAACCCATGGGTATATCCCAAAAACACCTTTCTGTAGCGATACATGTTCCATTCCAAAGAATCAACGAACTTGTAAATGGCAAAAGAGGTATAACTCCAAGTACTGCTTTGCGCCTATCTAGATTTTTTGGTAATACTCCCGATTTCTGGATGAATCTCCAGCAGCGATGGGACCTATACTGGGCAAATACGAAAGAAGCGGAAGAATTAAACCGAATTCATAGCTATTCCTGATGAGCAATTGGCCGACTAACAATCGCTTATACTGCAAAATGCAGTATAAGCCATATTCTCGAAAGAGAGGGTGATGAATGAAAAAGAATACTTATTTATTATTGATTATCCTCTTGTTTATCTCATGTGAGAATTCGCAAGCCATACCAGAATTACCAGACCAGATACAGTCAAGAATAAGTGAACTCTCAGGTTCAGAATATGCAGGCACAATAATTTATAGATACGACTGGCGCAATGCCCAATATTACCATGTCATGATTCCAATCAGCTCTTGTGCCTTTTGCGAAATGTACGATGAATTTGGCAATGTATTTGAGTTCTCAGATAACGATGAACTTGATGACTTTCTAGCCAATAGAAAAAATGAGTATATCGTCTGGGCCTGGTCTGAAGGTGGTAGCTAGCGTCCGGGAAACCTCAAACAGGCATTTAACTAAAAATGAAAATTCTCAGCTCCGCCTGCACTTGGCACAAAAACCCTTTTCGCCTAACCCCATTAAACTCATCAACTCCTCAACTCCCAAACTCAATTTGACAATCCTCACTTCCATTCCCCTAAGGTGGGATTATCTTGGCCGTCCATATAATAGGACGGTACATGAAAAAATATATTCTACTCTTACTTCTCTCCACAACCCTCTGGGCTCAAATTCCAGATGGATACTATAACGATGCCTCAGGTCTAACTGGAACCACTCTCCAACAAGCCCTTCATGATATTATTGACGATCACACTGTCGTAAGCTACGGTTCTCTCTGGACCCATTATCAAACCACTGATGTGAAGCCCAATGGCAAAGTCTGGGATATGTACTCACATATCCCTGATGGTGACCAACCTTATGAATTCACCTTTGTCAGTGATCAATGTGGCAATTATGGAGCAGAAGGCGATTGCTATAACCGTGAACATTCCTGGCCCAAGAGCTGGTTTAATGATGTGGCTCCCATGAATACTGACATCTTTCATGTGGTCCCCTCAGATGGCTATGTCAATGGCCAGCGTGGCAATTATCCTTATGGTGAAGTCGACAGCCCCACCTGGACCTCTCAAAATGGCAGCAAGAAGGGACCCAATACCTATCCTGGATATTCTGGAACCGTCTTCGAACCCATCGATGCCTATAAAGGTGATTTCGCACGGGCCTACTTCTATATGTCCACCCGCTATTTGAATGAAGACAGCAGTTGGCCAGGTAGCCCTATGGTTGACGGGGCCCAGATGGAACCATGGGCTCTGGATATGATGATGGAATGGCATACCGAAGATCCTGTGAGCCAGAAAGAATTAGACAGAAATGACGCCAATTATGGGGTTCAGAACAATCGGAATCCCTTTGTGGATTATCCAACATATGTAGATCTCATCTGGGGCGATCCACCCGTTTTACCTCTGGCCCCAACTGATTTGGTAGCCAGCAGTATTACAAATAATAGTGCTGAGTTAAACTGGACCGACAATGCCGACGATGAGGATGGATACTATTTATATCAAAGCGGGCAACTCGTAGAGACCCTGCCTTCAGGCGCAACCTATGTCCTCCTTGAAAATTTATCGCCGCTTCAAACCTATAATTATGCTGTGAGTTGCTTTAATGTTTCAGGTGAATCAGCCAGCACAAGCTACAGCTTTACAACCCTGGGTGGCGGCGATAGCATCGTTACCCATTTTGAAGAGGGTTTCGAAATCTGGTCTGGCAGTGGCAGCTCCTATTTTGATGGAGACATCGAGCTATCCAGTGGCACCTGGAATGTTTATAAGGCTGGAAACTATACCCTTGGTGATCCTCCTTATGCCGGGAACTATACCATCGCCATTAATGATGATACTCCAGAGGCTCATATCACTACCCCAGCAGTAAATACTCTGGGTACAGTTTCATTCTATTATTATCAGCGTAATGGTGCTGCCACAGATGAATTCCAACTCCAAAAGTCTGATAACGGGGCAGCCTTTGAAATGGTCAGCACATCAAGTTACAATGTGGGAACCACATACACATTATTCTCGGCTGTCTTGAATGATACTTCCAGCTCTGTCAAGGTCCGGATTGTGAATGACAATCAAACCGGTCATCTCATCATTGACAATTTCTCTGTGACACACTACGACCCTGTTTCCATCGATGATCGCTCAACGCTTTCACCCCCTGCATTTTATCTGAATCCCGCCTACCCCAATCCCTTTAATCCTGAAGTACAGCTCAGTATTAATGTGGAGAGCGCTGAGAGTGAATTATCCCTGGATATTTTTGATCTGAGGGGTGAGCACATGGCAACTATTGTGAATGGCCACTTGGACTCTGGGACCCATAATTTTACCTGGTCTGGGAAGAGCATGGGTAAAGATATCCCTGCAGGTATCTATCTGGTTCGTCTGACCAATGGAAGTGTCACTCAATTTCAGAGAATTACCCTATTGAAATAAGCCCAATTTAGTACATTTTATGACCAGCTCTTTAAAGGTCATGAAGATGGGTAAATCTATATGCAGCATAAATATCTGGTTCCACTTCTCATTCTTGTCAGTCTGCTGACCATCAATCCACGCATCAATGGATGGAATGAGGCCAGTCGCATGGCCTTGACCCAGTCCTTAGTAGAACATCACGAACTGACCATAGATCAAAGTACATTCAAGGGCACAGGGGATAAGCTCTTCATCAATGGTCAATTCTACTCAGATAAACCAACGATGCCTTCATTCCTGGCGGCTCTGGTTTACCTGCCACTGTATCATCTCGGTTTGGAATTAAGCTATAGTTGGAATCTGGCCTACTATCTCATCATCTTTTTTGTTATAAAAGGGTTGTGGATATTCAGTGTCCTGGCCTTTCATCAGGTGCAGACACTCCTTGGCGTTGAAGGACGAAGACGTCTCTACAACACCCTCATTTTTGCTTTGGCTTCACAAACATTCACCTGGTCGTCAACATTCAATAATCACAGCATAGCAGCCTCCACCCTCATGCTGGGGTTTTCATATTTCCTCATTGGAAAAAATGTGAGTAGGCACAGAAATAACCTGTTGGCTGGATTCTTTTTTGGCCTCTCAGCTGCCGTGGATATTCCTACTGGGTTATTCTTTTTGGGATTTGCATATCTTCTGCTCAGGTCATCATCCCCAAAAACTGTGAAGTTGGGATTTATTGCTGCAGGATTGCTCCCTTTGGGATTTCATTTCATCATCAATTACCAGATCGGTGGAACCATCCTGCCACTCCAATTTGTCCGGGAGTATTTATACTTTGAGGGTTCTCAATGGACGGACGGCGTGAGGGCAAATTCACCTCTATCATTTTTGAAGTATATGTTTTTGAGCATGCTTGGTCCCCAGGGTTTCCTTTGGTATACTCCACTTCTTCTATTTTTGGTTCCCATCATGATAAAGCAGTCAGGTAAGGGGAGACCCTTCTATGAAGAAACACGGGCAATCGGCATTGCTTCCCTACTCTTGATGTTGACCTATTTTACCCTGACACAGAACTACGGGGGATGGGGATATGGGATTCGCTGGTTTGTGCCTCTGATCCCACTCTTGTATGTTTTCCTCTTCGATATAGAAAGTGTGCTGCAGTCAATCTGGCAAAAAAGACTCTTTGTAGGGTTGGTTGGTTACAGCTTTGTTATAGCAGTAATCGGCTTGATCAATCCCTGGAGCAATGCCGATTTACACAGCCTGCCTGTGCTGGCAAATCTTAAGCAGCTGTTTCAGTTTATCTTTTAAGTGGGAAGTGTATTAAGTATTTCTGTTTCGAATCTGGAACAATAGGTCTCAGTATTTAAATCGGCGCCAATTCGCTTCTGAAGCAGGTGGCCTTTCATATGTTCATCAGAAAAATTATTCAAGACATCAACGACTTTGACCAATGTCCCCTGGATATCAGTCATATCGATCAAATATCCTGTGACCTGATCATCAATAATTTCTCCTGAGCCTCCCAATTGAGAAGCAAAGACCAGCAACCCTCGAGATCCTGCCTCAAGTATGGTAGTGGGAAATGGATCTGGGGCGATTGATGTATGAAAGTAGACATCAATATTATTGTAAAATGAATCGATATCGGAAATATGCCCAAGGAATTTGAAGTACTTCTCGTATTCTCCAGTCACCATTGATTTGATGTGCTCAGCATAATCATCATTACCAAACAGAGCAGAGCCAGCAATAATAAATTCAAACTCTCTACCTATTGTGTCCTTAGCATGGATAATCTCTATACACAGGTGGATATACGCTTCGATTCCCTTCCAGGCCGCAAATTGGCCAATCCAACCAATCCTGATCGAGTTGGAGTTTGAGCGTATCGATTTCGACTGTTGGGGCAAAACATCAATACCATTGTGGACCACAATGAATTGGGATGGATCAAAGCCAAAATTTATAAATGAGTCTGTTACAGCCTGTGAAACCGGGACGATTTTTTTCATGCTTGGAGCCAGGAACTTCATCAAAGCAATATTGGCACGAGAAAATTGATTATGGCTGTAATCTCTCTGAATGATATCATGAAATCTCCACATCGCATTAAACCCATACCATTTTGAGGCAAGCCCCAGGATTATATGTGACTTGTAGGTGTTGGAGACAATGAGATCAAATTGATTCTGTTTAAAATATCTGATCACTTCTCTAAAAAGTCTTATCAGTGCGGGAATCAGTTGAAAATTTTTCAACCCCAATGAATCCTCCCGCTTGATAGAATAAAATTGGTCCGCCTTGGTCTCTATGACCTCAACAGAAATATTATTTTCAACCAGCTTATCATAAAACCTTCCATACTCATTGAGGAGCACCTTGAATTCCATTGTGTCGGATGGGTGTTGTAGGAACTTCAGAAGGACGATCTCAGCTCCGCCCAAACGGGCGCCGAAATTGTAAAATAATATGGATGGCTTTTTCACAATTTATCTCAGTTATTGCCAGAAAATGATTTCGATATCCAGATCGTTGAGCTCTGAATTTCTGACCTTTTTTGTTTCTTGCTGAGATATGTAAGTTTGCATGGAACGTAACTTTTTCCCCTTCTCCATGACATCCTTGTGCTGTTTACTTCCCCAGGAGAAGAATACCGGTTCTCCTGATGCAATATCTCTTGCTGTAATCAGGGTTCCATCTTGATCACTTATAATGGAGACTGGCTCTATGGTTGCCAAAATATCCGCCAGCCATTTAACAGCTATAAAGCTTGATTTTGGACTCATATCATAGTTTATAACACCAAAATAGGCCTGTTTTTTTGAGCTTAGTTCTTTGGGGTTTACGCCAGGATCAATAGGTCCCTTATCCCATAGATTATAGATATAGAATTTTGAACCACCCAGGGCCCAATGGGTGAGTAGGGTTTTGGCAATCCTTGTTCGTTGACCCTCATAACTAAACTTTGCTTGATTTTTAGAATGAAAAGCAGGTATACCAAATTCTGTAATCCAGAGTTCTTTTTTATCAGGTGAAAATTCAGCGATAAGCTGGGTTAATCTTTCATTAAACTCAACCAAATCATTGTCTGGGTATTGATAGGGATGATAGGCAACGCCATCAACGACTTCCAGAATATTAAGTTCAAAAAGGGAACGCCAAAATTTGAAAGGTTCAGATTTTTTCCCCGTTGTCAACCCACCCAGGAGAATTTTTGCCTGCGGTTGATTTTTGCGGATAATGAGAGCAGCTCCCCGGATATAAGAGTTAAATAGTTCAGGAGACCCATCCTTGGGCCAATATTTCCCTGCACGACTGTTCGGTTCATTCCAGAGTTCCCACTCCGAAATGTCATCTTTGTAACGCATTGAAAGTGAATCGACAAACTCAAGCCAAAGATTTAGATATGCTTCAGGGGCATCAAAAGCAAGGCGCGGCATGCTCCCAACCAGCGCTAATACGTCAATGTTTTTTGCTTTTGCCGCTGTGACAACGCTATCCGTGATTTGCCAATCCCATGTATCTGGATCAGGGTGAATCAACCGCCATTTAAAACCTGTTCTGGTACTTGATATACTCCCCAGGTTCATGAATCGGAGAAGGGTATCCCGCTGGGCATAGGGATTGAAAGCACTTGTTTCGCGGGTTATCTGAGAACAGACACCAATAAATGATTGAAGGGCTGGGGGAGTGGAATCAGCCATAGCCGGAGGTGAACTCACCAGCATCAGTCCCACAACGAGGATGAGCCATTTGATTGTCATTGTTTTCAAGTTGTTCCTTTCGTCCCGAAGTAATTATCCAGATAGCCCATAGAGGTTCCCAGCAGCGCCGTGTATACTGCTGTGAAGCTAGGAGAGGTAAAGGTAATGTACATCATATGGATACCCAGAGCTGCCGAGAGTGAGAGGAAAAGGGCGATCATCATTGGATCCTTGTTTTTCCTGGCCTGCCACATTCTGAAAAAAGGCAGTAGCGTCAATAGAGAATATCCCAGAAAGAGAAAGAAGCCACCCTCTACCAGAACAACCATGTACACATTGTGAGGTTGATACGCCCAGTTGGGTGGTACCTTGGCGTCCACCGTTGGCCAAATTGATCTGGAATTCTTAAAGCCAAGACCGATGATGGGGCTACGGGCAAAGGCTTGTATCGCACCTTTGTTCATCTCCATCCTGGCTGCCACACCAGAGGTGATTTGGGCCGCCTCAGCTGCTTGTTCAAAAGTATCGCTGAAGCGAATTTCAATGGCCTGGCGCATGAGAGCAATCTCTGCCCGGAAACGAACCGCCATCCCAATGCTCATGAGGAAGAGGAACAGGACAAAAATAGTGGGAACGGTCTTCACTTTTAGACTTACGCGACTAAAATCCACAGATTTCAGGGTATACAATCCTGCAGTCCCCAGTACCAGAATATACAGGGCAATATTAAACCTCGAAATGGTGAGAAGTATGGTAATAGTAGCCAGGATGAGGGTGATCATGATGAGCAGGATAAAATTCTTGCGCTTGAACCTGTCAGCACTGAAAATGATAAAGGGTGTAAACATACAGATCCAGCTTCCTACGAGATTGCCAGTACCCAGGGTACCATGGATGCGACCCATATCCGTATCGCCCACACTCCTCAATTCCATAGTGGCCGGGGCGTCCCCAAAATAGATAGAGATATTCCCAATTTCGCTGGAGGTAACCTGCTGCAGTATCCCGAAGAAGGATTGCAGGAGTACAGTGATGAAGGCATAGATTATCAATGTCTTCATATTGAAAACTTTCCCATACGACCGTCTAAAGTAGATAGCCAACAGGAGGCAATAGGCATAGCCATTAAGACCCAAAAGACTCTCGATGGGATCTTGACCCAAGAGGGTCATTAAATAGTAAAGAAATACTGAGGCCAGGATAGAATAGTCCCATAAGTCAAAATTGATAATTTTGAATCTGCTCCGATTGGCCCCTCGCAAAACAATCCAAAAAACCAGGAGGGCTCCTGGCAGGTTCCAGGTGGTGATCTTAATAAATCCCAAACTGGTGTTCAAAGGAGCCAGCATTGATACTCCAAACATAAGGAGTATCAATTGTTCAATATTGATGCGTTTAATCAATGGTCAGAGCTCCTGATTGTTCCTCAAAAAACAGCGCATCGAGAGAGTCTTTGAAGAAATCTCCACCCTGCTGTTTGGATCGTTTGGTGGGTCTTACCGATGAGTTTTCCGGAAGATTCATGACGCCAAACGTGCTCATTTTTTTTTGGATACCTTGGAGGATGGGGTATCTGGGCAAGAGGGGCTTGCTGACTTCAATAGGTCCTTTGTGCCCCAGTGATGCCAGAATCTTGTTCATATCAGCATTGAAATTGCTCAAGAGGTTCTCGAATGAAATCTGGGTCACATCAGGTGCAGCCTGCCATTCCCGAATATGTTGAGCCCAATATGAAACTCGATCCAGGTCAAAACTTTTTTCTGATCTCATTTCGTAGACGATGTGATCATTGGGTTGTCTAATGAACTCACTAAAGGTGCAGTCAGGAGCAAGGAATTTGTAAAGTGAAACCAAAACTGATTTCCCATTGCGGTGTATGTATAGCTTAGATGATTGGGCGTATATTTCCTGAATCAACTCCTCATATTTATCCTTGGGCGACCCAAGATTGCATTCTTCAGGGAGGAGATGACTTTTTATGATGATGGGTCCTGGTTGATCCAGAAATTTTATGAATACATCATAGATTTTTTGTTTTTTTGAGAATAGTGAACCCAGATTAAAATCAGCAGGGAGAAAGAGATGGTTTGGGAAGTGTGCTCCTTCAATATTTTTCCTTAAGGAATCAATGAGAAAATGCGTTCCCGAGCGTCGATGAGAGGATACTAGAATCGTATTCATCTATTTCCCTCTGAATTGGTAGAGGTCAATTGCTGTGCTAAATAACTTGGCCTCTTGGCTGCTCAGATGGTTCTCCCAGTCACCAGATACGCCTTTTCTAAAAAAACTTTTCTTGTCTTCCGCTCCAGGTGCCCGACCTCCGGACATATTCTCAAAACTAAACTGTTGTACCCCTTCACTCACAACCTCTGGATCTACACCAAAAGGAGCTTTAGCAAAGAGAGGGGAGAGATATGTAGCCCCTTCAGACAATAATTTATCATAGTTGACGATGAGTGCTGAAAGGTCGGCCCAAATATTCAGATGTTCCGACCACTTTTTAATAACCCAGTTTATCTGTGTTTGCTTGCCCAATAAACCCAAAAGAAAATATCGAATTCTCCCTGGAAGTCGGGCATGCTTACTTTTCATAAAATGATCATAGCTTACAAAGACATCTCGTGGATCCCGCAGTGCATAAATAACCAGACCCTTACCTACGGGAACCTGGTCTGGTAGTTTGTGCGTTTTTTTAACTGAATTGAATCCATCTGGGGAGGGCCAACTATTTTTTCCGCTGGTCAATTCTCTCACCCAGGGATTCTTCTGATTTGACTTGGGGTCTCCAAAATTTTCGAAAGGAAGATTAAAGCAATACGAGCTTAGATAGCTTATCCAGGTATTTCCACTCTTGGGAAACCCCACTACCCAGACATCAGAGGATTTAATTGAATTCATGAGATCGCTTTCCAGTTCGAGAGGTCCCTGTTGGTGATCGATTCCAAAAGCTCAATATCCTTGAGGTAATAGTCCCTTAATCTGGCCATGGAACCGGATTGTTGGTCAGCTTTGACATCACCTGGTTTTGTCTGGTTCAAGCGGTTGATCCAACGACCGAGCTGTACGCCGCCAAGTGATTCTACCTTTCTTCTGATCCAGTTCGATTTCTTAATCGTTTGCTTAACAAAGCGCATGGTTCGAAGAAGACTCCTGTATTTAACATCTGAACTGCTATTCACTTTTTGGGTGACCACAGGGGGAAGGTAGTTACTATCCACATTGAGAAAAGTATATAGCTGCTGACACACCTGCTTTGGCTTTGAGCGAATGTCTTCATAAAATAAGATCAATATCTGATCGGGGGAAAAGTGTTGGAGGTAGGTTTCCAAATATTTGCCATACAAACCATTCTCCAGAAAATGGTACCTATCATTGCTGGTCTGAATTGCCTGGTCAAGATCATCTGGTATGCTCGGATGGTTTCTCCTCACATATTGATGATGTGATTTGAGTCGGTCGATGGGGTCTCTCAGGCTCAGTATGAGTTTGATCTCCGGGAAGTGCTGATGGATTAATTCTGGGGCTTCAAGGTCAGTCAAATAACTGGGTGTATATTCCCCAACAAGTTGGGTGTCTCCAGCATCAATAAAAAGATTTCTGTACCAGTCCAAGCCCTTGTCATAATTCCAACGTTCTTTTACTTCATCCTGTTGGTTCTTTCTGAATTTGTCAAAGAAATGAACCTCTTTCATGCCGGCAGGGATGAACAAATCGGGATGATCTCCTAAACAACGGGATATCCAGGTCGTGGCGCATCGCATTGCTCCGATTCCTATAAAGTCTATCTGGCGAGCATCCAATTTGCTAACTCTCCCAATCAAACTTTTTCTCTCCCATTATGGATCGTAGAAGAAGTTGATCTTGCTTGTAATAATCTTTCAAATATTTCAGCGCTTTTTCCTCGAGCTCTATCTTTTCAACTTCAGTAGAATTCAAGCGATTTATGGCTCGACCCACCTTAAAAAACCCACCCTTCATGAGGCCTTTTTGTCCTGTGAGGTAGGGCCTGATCATTCGTCTTGCGCTTTTCAAACTACGTGACAGAAACATGGATTTGACACCATGCTTTTCGTTGGCTTTTTTATGCAGCGCTTCAGGCACAAATTGCTTGTCAACCCCTAGGTATCCATATAGTTCAGACATGACCTGCCTGGGCTGGGATTTGATAGCTTCAAAATTGATGATATGGAGCTGTTCTAGAGGAAATAGGTTAAGGCATCTTTGAATTTGCTCCCCATACAAACCAGCTTTGAGCAATTCAAATCGGGAATCGAACAATGCTTCATAAAATGAACTGTCAATTGATTTCCTGATTCTCAAAAAATTGTAGTGGGAGAATGCTCTATCAATAGGATTGCGTAGTGAGAGGATCATTTTGACGTCAGGACAAGTCTGTTGAATACGGTCCAGGGCATGCTCGTCTCTGATATAATTTGGCGTAAATTCACCAGCTATCTGAGTGGTCCCCATATCGGCAAAATGGGCTGTATACCAGTCCAGGCCATTATCAAAAAAATGATCAAAAAAGTGCACTTCCTTGAAATGTGGCGGGATATGAATCTCAGGATGATTTCTCAATTGCTCTGTGATCCAGGTCGTCCCACAACGCATGGCACCGATACCAATAAAACTGGGCATATTTCTGGTCTTTGTCATCATATCGATTGAAGCTTCTTTATTACAGACTCCACAGTGAGAGGGGTCTCCCTATAATCTGCTCCAGGATGGCTTTATCTGCAGCGTAATGATCAACCAACCATTGCTCAATCTCAGGAGACATTTGCTCCTTCTTTATAGTAATCGCTTTGGCATTGATGGTGCGGAGCATTTGAATGATACGTCGACCAGGCAGGACACCATAGAATAGAATTCTGAACCAATAGTACTTTCTGGCCAACCCGCGTAGTCCCCTTGTTAAAATTTTTAACCACAAGAATCGTGAAGTGTTCATTTGATTTTTAGGAGCTTGATTGGGATCCAGATCAATTTTTTCCACTTCCAGGAATTTTTGCAGTTCAGTAAAGGTTTTTTGACTATCTGCAATCATCTCTTCGAAAATGATGGTATGAACCTGTTCCTGGGGAAAAATGGACAAGAGCTGGCTCAACTGTTCCCCATAATTGCCATAGTCCAGAATCTGGAACTCATTGCTCTGAACCGTAGTCTCAAAGTCCTTCATGGAACGTTTATAACGTTTCTTTTGCATATAGTGGGAGAAAGCCCGTTTTACTGGATCACGCAACACAATTATTAGTTTTACTTTGGGATTCATTTGATGAATCCTTGAGAATGAGTCCGTTTGGACCATATAATTTGGGGTGAATTCACCACACCGAATATTTTGTGCTACACTGCTGAAAAATCGAGCATACCATTTTAGCCCACGGTGATAATTGTGATCAAAATAATGAATTTCTTTATAATTGGGATTGAAATAGATCTGGGAGTGCTGGTTCAATATGTGTGATAACCAAGTGGTCCCACAGCGAGGGGCTCCTATTCCAATAAAGTCAGGTAGTCTCATTTTTCATACCCATATGATTGATTCAATTTTCCCCCGATTAGTCTAAAAAGCCAACGAGTCACTACGCCTAACTCAGTTTCCCATTTTTGATCCAATTTGATTTCAATAGGGCGGTTTGAAAATCTCCACCGGCTACCCCCGATATTATGAATATTGTTGACCTTTGGATACACCATTTCACGCTCAAATTCCAATCCGGCAAAATCACTTATCTGTTGCATCATGGTCTCCGGATCAGAGCAGATATCTTCATATCTCACTCGGAGGTATTGATCGATTTCTCCTCCAAGTTTATCCATTGCCTTGTTTCTTCTCACCCACCGTAAGACGGCTTTGAGGGGGGAGGTGGCTTTTGTCCTCAAGGTGTTCCTGGCCCCTGGACGGCTATGGGATTTTCGAAGTGAATTCACAACTGCCAGCCCATTACGTACGAGGTGAATCACCCTCACCTCAAAACGGGGGTCTGATAATAATATTTTTAAGCGATGGATCGATTTGGAGGAATCAATCAACAGTGTTGCGCCAGAAACCTGTTTTGCTCCCTCAATGAGGCTAAATGAATGGTTGACGTAGTCTGGATCTGACAGTGGGCCAAGACCTGGGAACCGATCCGGTCTCGCCTTGGACCAAAACTCACAATCTTCCAATTTTTGGCCACAGGAACAGAGCAATTCATCCTCCATCCATTCATCAAAGAACATGATCTCTCCTAAACCATGAATCTTTGAATGCTGACTTAGCATCACATCCAGCAGGGTGCTGCCACTATGTCCCAATGAACAAATATAGATAATTTTTATCGATTCCATTTGAGATCAGAGCCTATTCCGCGCCAGGGTCATAAGGTGCGCTTTTTCAACCTTTGAAAGGCTAAAGAACAATATGACCAGACTAATAAGACTAAATATGACCAGGAGTATTATCCAATGAACCTGTGCTTGTTGGTTTAGCCAGGAAGTTGCCAATACCAGTATCAGGAATTTTAAACTCAAACTAAACACAATTGAATAATCAGTTTTTAATTTATAGTACTTGATCATTTTCCGAACTCGAAAAATGTTGATAACTATAGACGCAATAGCGGTTCCTGCCGCTGCACCAAGGGCACCAAATTCTGGAATCAGCAACAGATTTAGACCAATGGCAAAGAGGAATCCATAAAGCATTATTTTCGCATGAGAATTTTGCTTCTCTGTCATATTCAACATGGTACCTGCAATCCCTGAGACCGTGCTGATGATTTGTGCAAACGATAAGATGATCATAATGTTATAAGCACTCTTAAAATCTTTACCAAAAAGTAGGACGAGGTGATCACCAAAACAAATGAGTGCCCCAAAGGCTGGAATAACAAATAGTGAAGACCACCGAACCATCGTGTTATATAACTTGTTCATGCCTTCAAAATCATTTTCTGAGTAACGATCAATGATGTAGGGTTGGAAAACCGGTCCCATGGCTTTTAGGGGAAAGGCAAATAAAATTGAAAAGGTTAAACCGGCTCCATACACACCAACCTGCGCAATTGAAGACATCATACCCAGCATAATTCGGTCAGAACTTTTAAAAGCACTCTGCAAAATGGAGCTAAACCAGATTGGCATGCTATATCGGGTGAGTTGCTTGCTGGGCAGCTTCTCCTGGTGATCAGTTATCCTGCCAGCGATATTGATTTTGGTTAGGAAAAATACAATGATGAGCATGATTACATTGAGAGTAATTCCTAATGCCAGGAATTGACTTATACCCTCCTGGTTATTTAGAACCCATTTAGAAATCACCATTGAAATGATCATGATGGCTGGGAATGCTGAAGTAAACAGTATGGCCTGTTCCTTGAAAAACCTCAGACTTCTTAAGGTACCTGAAAGAAAATTATTGGCAGCTATGATGGTAGCGATAGCAGAGATGAATAGAACCAATTGGGTGCCTGAATCAGCAGGGTTAATGATCTGAATTAGCTGATCCCCCAGGATCAATAAACCGACAAAGATCAATAGTGAGAAAATGATGATATGCAGAAAACCGGTCAAGAAAAAGTGGGATGCATTTACCCAATCCTCCTTTGTCCGAAACCTGGAAACAAAATGGACAATGGACTGATGATAGCCCATATCTATGACATTAGACAGCACCTTTGAATAGGCCATCACCAGCACAAATTGACCAAAGCCTGTCAATCCATAATTGAAGGAGACCAATAGTTTCAACGCTGTGGAGAGGATGTGTCCAATAAAGGTAATTATTGATACGGTAGCGCTGCCTCTGGCAATTTCCTTATTGATACCCATGAAATTAAATGACCGCCTACCCTAGATTCTTTGAAAGTTTTTCATTATCCCTGGAGACAAGAGAATATCGTGCATCTTTTGATATGATAAAGTGGCGTGATACATGGGTCACTCGATAACACCAGAGATAAAGTGATTGAACAGAGCGGTTGCATAAATGGTGTGAATTTCAGGGCTGGGATGTGTATCTCCGAAATAGATATGCTGTTTCTTGGGCTTTACTGAGGAGAGGTATTCATTCACATCGAGATAAGTCACGCCAGGACGTCCTGCTGCCCATTCTGCGATGTGTTCTGGCCCCTGGCCAGGAGCGGGGTCACTTCGCTGGGGCATGAAGACATAACTCTTAATCTGTTCCTGATTTCGTCTCTCAAAAAAACCAGCCAGGAGGGTTGCATTATTTACGCTATCAATCTTTCCCTCCCTGATCTCTGCAGCTCTATCGCCCCAGTCAGTCGAGATAAATGATTTAGTGACCTTCTTGACAATGTGACGCGAAGCTTCATATAAAAATGCATGGCTCAAATAAAACTTCAGGCTGGTCAATGATGGCTGAGCTTTTGCTAAAGGCGGAATATCCTTGAGTTTGCTCCGGGTCAGGTCTTTCTTAGAGAACATAAAGAATATCTTATCCGGCTTCAAAGCCGATATATGTTCTTCATAGGAGTTAATTATCTGCTTTGGTGAATAGCCTCCCACAGCACAGTTGATGACCTCATACTGTGCGGCGTCAGACCAATTCGGTTCATTTGATCTAAATAAATAAGAGATACTTTGG
>JABMOS010000155.1 GCA_013203185.1 Fidelibacterota bacterium
ACCCAGGCGTCGATCTGCTCGAGAGCCGCGGTCTGGTCGAGCCCGTCGAGGCCGTGGGCTTCGGCGAAACGGGCTGCGCGCTCCTCGATGTCCGCCAGCCGTCGACCGTCCTCGACCTCGTCGAGCATGGCCTCGACCTCGCTCGTCTGCTCGAGCAGGGCCTCGTCAGCCTGGTCATCGTCGCGAATTCGAGAAAGCCAGGCCCGCGCGTCATCGAACCGTCGCTGCTTGCCGCAGAGCACTGCGAGATGGAGGTGGGCGAGCGTTGCGCCCTCGCGGGCAAAGACGGCGGCCGTGAAATTCTGCTCAGCCTCTTCGATGCGGCCAAGCTCGTCGAGGGCACGGGCCCGTGTGAGGAAGAACAGATGCCCAAGGTAGGGCGGGATGCGTTTCTCTATGCGCTCGAGGAGCTCAAGCGTCTCCTTGGCTCGCCCCTGACCGATGAGCTCCGCCGCTTCGCCGATCTTCTTCGCCTTACGAAAGCGAGCGTAGAAGACGACCTTGACCAGGACCTCGCCAAAGCCCATGGCTCGCGCTCAACCTCTCTTGTGCTTGCGGCCGTTCTTGCCAGATGGGGACTTGGGCAATGATACGGGCGCGGTTACCTCGGGCGGCTCGGTGTTCTCGGCGAGGTCGCCGAATCCGTGCTCGATCATGATGAGGCGACGAATCTCTTCGGCCAGCTCGGGATGCTCCTCGAGGTAGGTCTTGGAGTTCTCTCGCCCCTGACCGATGCGCTCGTCGTTGAAGGAGAACCAGGCGCCGGACTTGTCGACCACGTTGCACGAGACGCCCTGGTCGAGGAGGTCGCCTACATAGCTGATGCCCCTGCCGTACATGATGTCGAATTCGACCTCGCGGAAGGGCGGGGCGATCTTGTTCTTCACGACGCGGACTCGAGTGCGGTTGCCGATCACCTGATCGCCCTGCTTGATGGCGCCGATGCGGCGGATGTCGAGGCGCTGCGTGGCATAGAACTTCAGCGCATTGCCACCGGTCGTCGTCTCGGGGCTGCCGAACATGACGCCGATCTTCATGCGGATCTGGTTGATGAA
>JABMOS010000058.1 GCA_013203185.1 Fidelibacterota bacterium
GAAGCTGAAAAGCCTGCTGACGCAGAGTAATCGGCCGGATTAGAGAAAGAGAGTATTCTATATGAAAATGTTCACCTATAGAAAAAAGATTTGCAAATTCTGTGAAAACAAGAAAATGGAAATTGATTACAAAAACCCCTCCATGCTGCGTAGCTTCGTGACCGAACAAGGCAAAATTCTGCCTAGCCGTATTACAGGTACTTGCGCCCGGCATCAAAGAGGACTGGTAACAGCTATCAAGCGTGCACGGAATATTGCTTTACTGCCATATACCAATGACGTAAAGAACGCCTAAGAGAGAGGGTCTGATCATGAAAATTATTCTACGTGAAGATATCGATTCCCTGGGTCTTGCTGGAGAAACCGTCAATGTTAAAGATGGTTTTGCCCGCAATTATCTGATTCCACAGAAGCTAGCTTATCCTGCAACCCGCAGCTTTTCACGCGTTTTTGAAGAAGAGAAGAAGCTTAAAGATAATCGCAATGCCCGCGCTAGTGCACAGGCTGAGCAATTAGCCGCCAAGCTTGGAAATCTCTCCCTTGAAACCTCAGTGAAGGTGGGTGAGGAAGATAAGGTTTTCGGTGCCATAACTGCAGCTGATATCGCTGAATTACTGGCAGCTAAAGGCTATGAGATTGATAAACGTGACATCCTCCTTGAGGAACCCCTCAAGGCACTGGGCATTTATAATGTCCCAATCAAGGTGGCCACAGATGTCAAAGCTGAAGTCAAAGTCTGGGTAATCAAAGAATAAGCTGACACCCTGGCCATGTTTAATGGGGTGAAAGTGATGGTTGTTGTCTCAACTTTCATTTTCACCCCGTTTTTATTTATAGTTACCACGAATTAAGAACAGTGGGCAAAATTGAGTCGATTTTCATTTCATATCTTTGGTACAAGGGAAGCCTACTTCATGGTGGCAGCAAGTATGTTTCTCGGTCTTTTTGTAGGCCTCAGCCTCCAGAGTTTGATATCTGGAATGGAAAACACTGCCCTCCTTGATCGACTCATTATGCTTTTGGGTGAAATTGCTATCCTGGTTCCGCCCCTGTTTATTCTCAATCAACGTAAACTCTCACTCACCCAGGTATTACCACTCAAGAAGGTTTCACCCATTACAATTGGGATGTCCATCCTGCTAATTGGTGGAGTGATTGGCCTGGTCTCAGTGTTTGAGGTTCTTATTTTACCCTATTATCCAGTCCCAGAATTTTTAGAACAAATGGATGCGACCCTTTTCGATGGTGGCCTTCTTGCCAACGTGATTCTCATCTCGGCAGCAGTTCTTGTGGCCCCATTTGTAGAGGAGTTCCTGTTCAGAGGTTTGCTCCAGCAAAGCCTGTTTTATCATTTCGGATCTATCCTCCCAGCCATGGTGATCCCAACCGTGGTTTTTTCCCTCTTTCATGTGGGCTACCTCTTCTATTTTCCAGCCATGGTGGAACTCCTCACACTTGGACTTTTGCTGGCTTGGCTAATGGTCAAGACGGGAAACCTCCTCATTCCCATGCTTACTCATGCCCTGTTTAACCTGTCAGCATTTTCAGGGTTATTCCTGGGGCTGGATGAAGAGACCTCCTCGCTGGCAGATCTGGGCTGGACCTGGATTGTTATTTCAACAGCCCTCTTTGGAATAGGCTGGTTTTATTTTAAACGCATGAAAACTGTGGAGTGCGATGATGTCTATCTGATTCCGCTACCCCATGAAGTGGATAGGTGAGAGCGTGGACGTTAGTAAAATACTGGCAATTGGAGTGGGGGGCTTCCTGGGTGCTATCGGTCGATACTGGGTCAGTGGTCTCGCCCAAAAACTTGGTGATCGATTTCCCTATGGAACATTGTCAGTTAACCTTTTGGGCAGCTTTATCCTTGGTCTCTTCGCCACTCTTTTTCTGGAAAAGATGATCGTAAACCAGGAACTAAAATTGTTTTTGGTGGTTGGTCTCTTAGGCGCTTTTACGACCTACTCCACCTTTTCTCTAGAAACACTCAATCTCATACGTGGTGGAGAGTGGATGTTTGCAGGATTGAATATTCTGGCCAATGTGGTGGGGACACTTGTTGCCGTGTGGGCAGGTGTAAGCATCGCCAAATTGTGGTGATTTTTCGGGATTTTGTTTAATGGGACATTTATTGCCGTGTGGGTAGGGCTCAGCGTCGTTACATTATGTTGATGAAAACGGAAATACAATATGCTTGAATATTACGAGGGACAGAAGCTCAGCATTTTTATCAGTAAAAACGATAAGTATGAAGGAATAGTCCTTTATGAGCTGCTTCTGGAGATTGCTTTTAATAGCCGCTTATCAGGTGGAACCGTTACCATTGGGGACAAGGGCTTCTTTGGGGATCAAGATGAATCCACAAAATTGAAAGTCTTGCGATCCGCTGAAAATTTGCCCGTGGTGTTGGAGTTTCAGGGTAGGACAGATAGAATTGTTAGATATATCGAACGCGTCCAGCCTATGATAAAAGAAGGGCTTTTTACTGTAGCGGATGTCCAGATCATCAAGTTCAACTCCCCACATGAAGAGACGAACACCCTTGAGGACAAGAAAAACCAGGACCAGTCAAAAATATTTGATCAAGACAATGATGTTTCAAGGAGTCCAGAGCCACTACAGGCAAATGCTGATGCTACACCTGAAGCTGTTGAGCCTGACTCATTTATCTCGGATACTGAGTCACCGGTTGATGAAAACCGCGACGATGTTGAATCCGCTTCCTTCACTCCAGAGACTGAGGTGCCAGCAGATGAGAAAAGTGAATCTGAAATGGACGAATCCCTTAACTCAGAATTTCTTGAGCCAGATGAAAATCAAGAGGCGGATGAGGCGATAGGTGAGGATCCTGATCCTGGCATCGACGTTCCCCCCATGGATGAAGAGCCATTAGGGCCAAATATTGACGAGGACTCACTTGTGGAGGCGGAGGAAGACGATCCCGATATACCTGGATTTCAGTCGCTGGACGATGATGAACTCAAGGATGACCCTGACAAAGAGGATACCCTTGAAGATGAAAGTGATGAATTAGAAGAAGAAGTTTTGCAGTTGGCAGATTTTAGTGAAACACAGGATGAAGAAGAGGACGATGACACACTGGAAATGGATGACCCTGACGAGACAGCTGAGGATACATCCGATGAATCTGAATTTGCCGAACCAAAGACAGAAGATGAGCTTGACGCATTGTTTGAGGAGACAAGTGAAAAGTTTGAAAGTACTTTTGACGATATGCTTAAACAGGTCAGTGGGGCATCTGCAGAGGGTCCAGAATTAGAACCTGAGGAAGAAAAAACGGTGGATAAAGAGCCTGAGGTGGAATCGCCGGGTCCAGGGACCGATGTTGGGGATGATGACAGTGGGGCAGCCAAATCCGAGACTGGTGATAAGAATCACAATGAAGAAGAGATGAAGAACTACTTTTCGTCGCTTTTTAAAAAGTGATTAAACTAAAGGAGCTTTACATGAAAAAATTAATGACACTACTTCTAATCGTTGGGCTGATGGGGATGCTAACAGTCTCATATGGGCAAACTTCTTATTCTACCTCCCGGGCATCTGGAACCATCATGATTTCTGGAACAGGATCTTACCAGACCGACCTAAGTCAGGACTTGAGATCATCATACTGGAACATTAATACTGATCTTGCATTATTTCTTTTCCCACAATTTGCTGCTGGACTAGATCTGGGTTATGGAAAACATATGCAGGAAATGAATGATGAGGAAGATCCAGATGTTGAAGAAACTGTAGTGATGTCCCTTGGACCAAGGGTTTACTTCTTTATGGGTGGCAAAAACAGTGAGTTGACACCTTTCATTAAGGGTGGAGCAAATTACCTGATTAACAAAACGCTCTATAATGACGAGGAAGATGAAAGGGATGAATCTGAATTAGGACTGGTTGCCAGCGCAGGACTCCTTTTAAATCTGGCTAAAAATGTTGGACTTACTGTAGAGGCGGAATACAACTTTGAAAAAGGTACGGATGTCAATGATATTGATACCAAGCAGTTGTTGGTAAAATTTGGTATTCGCTCTTTTCTTGGAGAATAATAGCCACTCCTGATCCAGGCTGTGAATATATTGATGGCTGATGACCACTTATTGTGATCATCAGCCATTTTTTATTATATCGGGGTGAGCAAAATGATATCGAGCTTTAACGAACTTCATCAATTGGTTAAAGGGTCTGCACCCAAGCGAGTAGCCCTGGTGGCTGCTGAGGATCCTGTCCTTATTGAAGCAGCAAGTAGAGCACAGCAAGAAGGCCTTGCTCAATTTCTCCTGTTTGGAAACCATAGAAAAATCGAATCACTTATTCCGCCTGGCACCATGGGATTTGAGATCGTTGACAGCCAGAATCCTGCCACTGATGCTATTCAGTATATTCATACAGACAGGGCTGACCTGCTGATGAAGGGTAAGATTCCAACAGGGGCGCTTTTACGCGCCATCCTTAATAGAGATACTGGACTGCGCCAGGGGGAATTGCTCAACCATATCGCAGTTATTGAATCACCACACTACCATAAGCTTCTCTTCATAAGCGATGGAGGTATCAATCTTCATTTCGATGAGCTGGTTTTTCAGCAAATGGTAGAGAACATTAATCATTACCTTAGCCTACTAGGTATTGAACGACCCCACTTTGGTATGATGAGCCTGGTTGAAACGGTTAGTGAAAAAATACCTGAGACAGTGATTGCAAAAAATGTAGTTGAGGCGTTGTCCAATATGATATCCATTGAAGGGCCCATTGCCCCAGATGTTGCCCTCTCCCGCGTTGCAGCCACCAGGAAGGGTTTAGATTCGAAAATCGCAGGTGAAATTGATGTCTTCCTCATGCCCAATACAACCGCGGCAAATCATCTGGTGAAGGGACTATCTGCTCTCGGGGGATGCAAGGTGGGTGGCGTGGTTGTAGGTGCCCGCGTCCCGGTTATTCTATTGAGTCGTTCTGACGATGCAGAGACAAAATATCGGTCAATACTGCTAGGGTTGGTTTAGGCCTCTTCCTTCAGCCTGGAACTGCTTGATGGCCTCATCACTCAGGGGGTGCGTGGCCATTTGCGTTAATGTGGAATAGGGTAAGGTCAAATCATCAGCTCCTGCAGAAAAGGCCTGGCTCGCCTCCTCTGGTGATTTCAGGCTGGCTGCAAGCAGTTTGGTCTGGCATCCCTTCAATACCTCAGCAATATCCTCAACTAATTTTAGACCATCTCCCATGAGCCGGGTTGCTCGATTCACATACACAGCGAGATATTGAGCGCCGGCCTCACTGGCAATGAGTGCCTGTGAGGTTGAATAAATGGCAGTGGGACAACAGGGCATTCGGGAGGACAACTCTGAGCACAGCTTAAAACCTAAATCCGTGGGCGGTAGCTTTATTACGAGCTGCTTCTCAAGGATATCCAGGGCTTGATGTGCTTCAGCAATGCAAGTCTCAAAAGTGCTTGCTGTTACCTGATAAAATATGGGTCCACTGGTCATAGTTTTAAGGGTTGTGAACAATGTTGAAGGCTCCTGGTCTGATTGGGCCAGAAGCAGGGGGTTGGTCGTCACACCCTTGACCCAGCCCAGTTCCATAGCTGTTTTAATTTGCTCAAGATTTGCTGAATCGATGAAAATGGACATTTCGCTTCTCCTGCCTCGTTCCTTTGATGGATGCTCATTTATTGTGTATCAATCTTTCACGTCATACTAATAAATCAAAATATTATTTGAGGCTGACTATGGATTACATTCCAGGCATGGAGAGTACCAACTCACACAGAGTTCATACACGGAATACTGTTCTCAACGCAGCAGGTGAAGGCTTGTGGGGTTTTGCCATGGCCTTCCACAACATGAACTCAGTCATCCCCATGTTTCTGGCGCAGCTTGGTGCCTCTGCCTTTATTCTCGGTTTGATTCCTGGCGGATTCATTTTGCTGGTCGCTTTACCACAGCTGCTCTCAGCGAACCTCTTTCGACGCTCCATCAGGATTAGGGAGTTAAACATAGGTTTGCACTTCGCAATGGCTCCCATCGCCTTCTTTATTGGTTTTGCATTTTATTATTTTGAGTTTGTTGGCCACACTGGAATCATGGTCTATTTGGCATTATGGATTATCTGGTCATTGAGCGTTGGCTTCCTGGTTCCTGTCTGGGCAGATTTTTTAGCTTCAGTTACAGTCACGAGCCGAAGAGGTCGGTTTTTCGGGATTACTTTTACCGTGAATGCAATCATGGGAATGGCCGGAGGCTATGTCCTTAAAGAGGTCCTGTCCATGGATTCTTTGAGTTTCCCCAGTAATTTTGGGGCAGCATTTTTAATCATGACGCTGGCCATTTTGATAGGGAATATATTTTTCATTTTTATCAGGGTCATTCACCCGCCTGCACCCAAGCAGGAGCAAGTTGATCATTGGTGGCATCGATTGAAGACCATTTATACTCAGGACAGAAACTTCCGCAACTATATCTTCAGTCGTGCCCTGGCAGCAGCCACCATGATGCCCCTGGCTTTTTATGGTGTTGATTTGCAAAACAGATTCGATCTGCCTTTGAGTTCCGCAGGCACCTTCACTTTCTTTCTGGTCGTGGGCCAAGCCATTTTCAATATTGTATTCGGATACATTGGCGATATCTATGGCAGAAAAACCGCCATTAGCGGATTTTTCATTGGTCACTTTTTAGCAAGTCTGACTGCCATTCTGGCCACTGAGCCATGGATGGCTTATCTCGCTTTTGTTTTTGTGGGAATGGGATTTGGTGCTGGCCAATCTTCCTTCATGGTTTTTGTCTATGAGTTTGCAGGTGAGCTCGGTGACCGTAAGCTGTATTACGCGGCTCTGGATACGGCTGTTGCACCGTTTATCATTGTATACATTTCAGTGGCCGGCCTCCTGGTAGAGGCCTTTGGAACCATACCACTCTATACTTTGAGTCTGGGTTTTCTTGTGGCTGGACTCCTGGTTTTCATCTATAAGGTAGATGCACCAAAACCCGCTTAAGACGCAATTCGTTCAATCTTTCATTGAAAAAACAAACATATTCTATCAAAACGCGCAATATTTGCATGCACAAAAAGCGCTTTAATTGCATGTATAGCTAAGGGGGGCCTTATATTTTTTTAAAATAACGCGCAAAACGCGCTTTTTGTATTGCCTTGGGGTAATTCGTGTCTATATTTGTCACGTATGAAGAGAAAAGTTGACAGAGTTGACATTGAATATCGGAGTTTGAAAATGAAAAACCTAGTATTGAGCATTCTAATATTAAGCGCCACAACCCTTTTTGGGCAGGGCACCAGTTCCATCCAGGGCACGGTAATAGATGAAACCACGCAACAGCCAATCATTGGAGCAAACGTTATTGTTGAAGATGCCAATCGTGGCTCAGCTACAGATGTAGATGGAAATTTTTACATCCAGTCCATGCCTGTAGGCACCTATCGATTGCGGGTTGACTACATCGGCTATACCTCACGGATTATTAGTGATGTCGTTGTAAAATCAAATAGACCCGCTGTGATCAATATTGAACTACAGGAAACCATCCTTGAACTAGAGGCTGCTGTGGTGGTTGCAGAATATTTTACAAAGAGTCCTGATACACCATCCAGCACTCAAGTACAGTCTAGTGAAGAGATTAGAAGATTGCCTGGTGGATTTGAGGATGTGGTCAGGGCGATTTCAATACTCCCTGGTGTGGCCCAGGCAGATGGTGGACGAAATGATCTAATTGTTCGTGGTGGGGCCCCAAGCGAGAATTTGTACATAATTGATAATATAGAGGTTCCCAATATCAATCACTTTGGAACCCAAGGTGCCAGTGGCGGTCCACAGAGTTATGTAAATCTTGATTTTGTGGAGGAGACGTCTTTCTCAACTGGTGGATTTACTGCTAAATATGGAGATCGTCTCAGCTCAGTTCTAGATATCTCATTGCGTGAGGGTCTAAGTGATCAACTGGCTTCCAAGACAACTATTTCAGCCAGTCAGTTTGGCTTTAACTTGGAAGGCGCTTTGCCACAAAATGGAAATTTTCTATTCTCTGCACGACGCAGTTATCTGGATTTCCTCTTTAAGGCTGCAGGTTTTGGTTTTGTGCCAGAGTATTGGGATTTTCTTACAAAAGCGACCTTTGATTTAAATCAGACTGATCAAATTACCTTCCTGGGTATTGCTGCCTTGAACAATGTGAAGTGGTTTAATGATACCAAAAAACAACGCAATTCAAATAGCCAGATTCTGGGAAGTGATCAGCAGCAGTTCGTCGCAGGTGTTAATTACAGACATTTAATGAGTTCTGGTATATTTACAACCAGCTTGAGCCAGGTGAATGTGGAATATGATTTTCTACAAAGGAATGCTGATTTAACTCCAATTTTCAGCAACAGCAGCTATGATCGCCAAACCGCCTTAAAATCAGATTTGACATGGAAATTGAGCAAATCACTTCGTCTCAGCACAGGTGTAAAGTTGAGCAGAGTAGATTTCTATTCTGACCTGGTTCTCAACCAAAACGACGTCCCTGGTATTGGCAGCTTAAATATTGAAGAGGAGTATGCCAAGGTTGGTTACAAATCGGGTGTGTATGGACAATTGTCCCAGCGATTCTTTCGTTTCAATTACACAGCTGGCTTGCGTGCGGATCACTCAACATTTTTGGATGACGCTCCAGTGTTCTCACCCCGTTTTTCCATGAATTATAATCTGACTGGTGACATCTCTGTATCCACCAGTGTTGGGAGATACAACCAATATCCAAGTACGATCTGGTTGGTTTCTAATGAGAGCAACCGTGATCTTGATCCCATTCAAGCTGATCAGCTTGTTTTGGGCTTGGAATATCTCTGGCGTTCGGACACAAAAGTTACCCTGGAAGCTTATACCAAACAGTATAACAAGTACCCAGTTAGTGTGACTCGAGATTATCTCGTCATGGTAAACACTGGGGCTGGCTTTGGTGGATCAACTGAGGGCTTTGCATCCTTCGGTGTAGATCCCCTGAGTAGTGAGGGTACAGGCTGGGCACGTGGACTTGAATTTTTTGTCCAGAAGAAAATGTCTGAGGTTCCCTGCTATGGAACCATCAGTATGAGTTATAACCAATCCATGTTTAAGGCATTGGATGGTATTGAACGCCCAGGAAGTTTTGATCAGACCTGGATCATGAATCTGGGTGGTGGATATGTGTTCAATGAAAAATGGGAGTTCAGCACCAAATTCCGATACGCCACAGGCCGCCCATATACACCAATAGATGATTCAGGAATGCAAATAACAGAAGCTTATAATGCCCTTCGTCTAGATGCCAACCATAATCTGGATGTACGTCTGGATCGTCGCTGGACAAATGATGGCTGGGGATTGATCACCTACATCGATGTTCAGAATGTGTATAACCGCAAATCTTCTTCTGCACCATCTTTTGATCCAAATACAGGTGAGATTGCTGAGAATCAAGGATTTGGGATATTACCTACTATTGGAATAAGTGCAGAAATCTAGGTTTGTTGGGTTATTTTGAGTTGATTAAGGAAAAGAAAAGATGCAAAAGACTGCAAATAGTACATCATTAATAAGTAGCGCGGATGTGGCAAAAATTCTGGGTGTTAATGTTGCCACAGTAAAGCGTTGGACTGATACTGGTAAATTGGACTGTGTAAAGACAGCAGGTGGTCATAGAAAATTCCTGTTAAGACACCTCGCAGCCTTTGCCATGGGACATGAAAAATATTCGGAGCGTCTATCGCTCCTCCCTTTGGACAACCAGCTAAACCTCGAGCTGAGTCATCAAATTCTACGAGCAGATTTTAAGCAGCTAATTCCCTATGTTTTGGATCGAGCTATTACCTGCGACCAGTCAGCAGTGAAAACAGTTTTAAATGGCCTGTATATGGTTAATCAGGATCTGGCCAGTATTTATGATGATTTACTCACGCCAATTCTTCGAAGTATTGGTGAAATGTGGATTGATGGAAAATTAAGTGTATCTGAGGAGCATCTCGCTTCCCAAACCATTAGAGATGGAATTATTCAGCTTCAGGATGTGGTGGTCAAACCAAGAAAGACTCAAGGCAAAGCATTTGTCCTGACCTTAAGTGAAGAGCTCCATGATATCCCTGCGAAAATGGTTCAGCACCTCCTTGAGCAGCGAGGTTTTCAGGTTCTTTTCAGCGGACAAAAAACACCTGTCGGTGATACCGTAAGCGTCTTTAAATCATTTAGTCCAAAGCGTGTGTATCTCTCATCAATTTACAACGAGAATGCTGATGAAGCCCGGGCTGAGTTCAAAGAACTTCAAGGCTTGTGTAAAGCATATAATGCCATTCTGTATGTGGGTGGTAGCGGTGTTGCACAGCTGGAGCTTGATGATACCGATGAATTCTTACATCTGAATAGCTTCGCAGATGTCCAAAACTCCTAAATAAATATATTCAACTTATAGAGAGGTGTAGTGATGTAGGCCGAATTGATGGCTAGAGATCTCTTTGCTTTCTAGCCAGTGTATTTCTTCTGACAACTGGCACAATAATGGGTTCCTCTCTGACCAACTTTAATCTTGATTATCAAAGTCCCACATTTCAAACAAGGTTCATCTCCTCGGCCATAAACCTCTAACGCCTCTTGATAGCTGCCAATCCGATTATCGCCATGGCTAAAATTAAGGACAGTGGTTCCCTGGGCTTCAATGCTGGCAGAAAGGATAGATTGGATAGCTGAATGAAGACTGTAGACTCTCTTTTTTGGTATTGATAGAGATACGCTTAAGGGCTGAATAGCAGCTTGAAACAAGGCTTCATCCACATAAATATTTCCCAAACCGGCAAGAAAAGATTGATCCAGTAAAAGCGGTTTTATTAGTCGCTTTTTCCCATGTAACATTTGATAAAATAAATCTGGAGTAAAATCAGCACTGAGGGGCTCGGGTCCAATATGGCCTAACGCATGCTGTGGGTCCTTCGTATACACCATGCGTCCAAATTTACGAGTATCTTGAAAGTAGAGACTATTCCCTGATTCGAAATGGAGGATCACAGTCACATGTTTTTCTGGATAAACAGGAGTAAGCTTACCTGTCATGCGCAAATGAACGAGGAGGAATCCCTCGTCCATTTCAATGACAATGTATTTTGCACGGCGACTGACCCCGGTGATAACCCTACCCACAATTGATTCATACGGATCATCAGCCACCAGGGCTTTTTCCCAGGGTGCTTCCAGATCCATGATCTTCTCACCGACAATGGTGTTCTGGAGACCCCTTACAACGGTTTCTACTTCAGGAAGTTCAGGCACTTTAATTTATGCTTTTAGAACCAGGCTGATGGGGCAGTGATCTGATCCAGTGACGTTGGGATGAATCCTGGAAGCATCTACAGTATGGGCAATCTTTTCACTAACCAGAAAGTAGTCGATTCTCCAACCCACGTTGTTCACTCGGGCATTGGAACGGAAACTCCACCATGAATAGTAGCCTTTGGCGCCAGGGTGTTCCCTTCGAAACGTATCAACAAACCCAGTATCCAGATAGCGGTCCACCCACACCCGCTCTTCAGGGAGAAATCCAGAAGTCTTTTCGTTGGGCTTTGGTCGAGCCAGATCAATATCTGTATGAGCGGTATTAAAATCTCCTACGATAATCACGGGTTTGATTTTATCCTTCTCACGTATGTGTTCCTGGAGGGCACCATAAAATCGCAATTTATAATCGAGTCGATCCTGATCCTTTTGCCCATTTGGGAAATAGACATTATAAAGAAAGAATTTGTCATGTTCAGTAAGGACAATCCGACCTTCACGATTAAAGGTATCGCCTAATATGGCTGTTTCCACAGAGAGAGGTTCGTTTTTGCACCAGGTCGCTACGCTGCTATAGCCTTTGCGCTCAGCTGAATGATAATAGGCATGATATCCAAGAGGTTTAGTCAGTGACTCATCTAGTTGATCGGGCTGTGCCTTGGTTTCTTGAAAGCACATGATATCAGGTGCATCCATGTTAAACCAATCCCAAAATCCCTTTTTAACCACGGCACGAATACCGTTCACATTCCATGAAACAATCCGCATTTAAGACTCCTTTATTGCGATAAAAATACTCCGAATATGTTCAAGAGGAATTGAAATGTGAGTAGAGGCATCACAGATTTGATCCTATACCTGGTAGTGTGTCACCATTAATAATAATTTCGAGATTGGGCACTCCACAATTTGAACCACAGGACCTACTGGTTATATTCACTTTTTTATAGGAGAGAGAAATGAAATTACCTTTTGCTTTCATTGGATTGTCACTGTTTTTGATTGTCTCATGTGCTCCAAGTATGAATCCATCCACACCGATGACCGCACCTCAAGTAGAGACCAAATTGGAACTAGTAACTCGTGCTGATTGGGGATGGGTACCGCTCACGGATACCTTGCCTACCCACGAAATTAAATACATTACTATTCACCATGGTGGCGAGGACTTTCCCCAGGATAAGGATGTCATCAAATATTTGATTGGCTTACAATCATGGAGTCGATCAGATAAAAACTGGATTGATAACCCATATCATTATATGATTGACCTTCAAGGAAAGATCTATGAAGCACGTCCCATCGAATATCCCGGTGATACCAATACAGACTATGATGTACGGGGACATGCACTTATTTGTGTCATGGGTAATTATGAGAACCAGATTCTCAGCGAGGTTCAATTTAATCAACTCGCTCTCCTCACGGCCACACTTGCAGACAGATATGGTGTAGCAAATAACCTGATAAAAGGCCATAAGGACTATACTGAGACGCTTTGCCCAGGTAAGGATTTGTATCGCTATCTGGAAGATGGTAGCTTGATCAAACGTGTCGGTGAACTAAGAAGACCTTAAGATATTACCCCTCGATCAGATGTCATCAAAAATCAAACAAAAATACTTTAAGCAGTCCGGAGTGATCCCCGTTTACAAGGGGAAGGTGGTTGTTATCACGGCCAGGGGTAGCAAACGTTGGATTATTCCCAAGGGATCGATTGAATGGGAGCTAACTGCACAGGAGTCTGCGGCCAAAGAAGCCTTGGAAGAGGCAGGCATCAAAGGGGAGGTTCTCCCTGATGAAATTGGAACCTATACTTATGAAAAAATGGGTGGCAGTTATAAGGTACGCCTTTATTACATGAAGGTCACCAAAATCAAAGATAATTGGGATGAGAAACATTTTCGAAAACGAAAGTTACTGAACCCAAAGCAGGCAGTTAAAAAGGTGGTCCCTGCAGCAGTGTCCAAAATCATGGCCAATTTTTTCAATGAAAACAGACATCTTATTAAAAAGAAGAAGAAGAAGTCCAAAAAGAAAAAAGAAGGGTTAGACAAATAGGCAATCCAGACACGCTTAGCAAGTGGCAGCAAATCTATTCAGTGGTAAAGCAAATCCCTGAAGGTAAAGTTGCCACCTATGGGCAGATCGCCACGCTGGCAGGCTATTATCACCAAGCCCGCCAAGTAGGATATGCTTTGCATGCTGTACCATCAGATGATATACCCTGGCACCGGGTCATAAATGCACAGGGTAAGATTAGCCTAAATCTTGAAATGGGTGGAGCTATACAGCGAAAATTATTAGAAAGTGAAGAAGTGATTTTTACTGAGGCAGGTGTGATTCCATTAAAGCAATATCAATGGCAACCGACCTTTGATCCTCTTGAAAGCTAATCCTGGTTTTTCGATAAATGCCAACCGTTACCATGTTCGCATTCATAAACCTTTAACTTAACACCCTGTTCTTTGCGTAGGTGACCAGCACGTCGTAATGCGTCTCTTTCAGTTGCGTACGATTCTTTCAGAGTTCCATCAGTACCCCGACAGCGGGTACAGGTTTCACTAGGGGTTTGCCTGTCTTCAGGTGAAAGATGCCAGAACCCACATTTACTGCATTTATAGGGAACCATATGATTCCCGGCATAATTTAGATTGGCGTGCTTTGCAGCAGAATTAGCCTCAGCTTTTGAGTCATATTCCATCAAAGGACGACTAGTTTTTTTAGAATTACAGCTTGGACTTTTTCTATTCAAGACATCTCCCAGGGTTGCTATCCAATCTAAAGAAGAATCTCAGGAAATAAGCATGAATATCACATGATAAGGTTAAATAAAAAAGCCCCGAAACATGTCGGAGCTTTTTATTTATTGTGTCAGGTCACTAAATTATGAATCCGTGGAATCAGCCTTGAGTTTGGCAACCATATCCTGAAGTGTTCGAGTTTCTCTGGCCATGGGCGCCAGGGACGCCAGGCGAGTGACCCACTCTTCACCATCAATAGCATTGCCATCTTTCACATAGGCCCGAGCAATCTCATAGATGAGCTGTGCATTCATGGGTGCTTCCATGCTAAGCGGGAGCAAGATATCCAAGGTCTTCTCTGTTTCATCAAAGAGATCATTCCAAATGGAGGCCACTTTGATCCGATCCATAATGGGTACATTATCCCGCCCATTTTTAAAGGCGTTTTCCATATAACGATATGCACTGGAGTCATCATCAAGCTGGTAGTACATTTGGGCAATCTGTAGATAGAGATCCATGTATGTAACAGGAATGGTTTCATCAGGGACCAATTCATCCATTTTATGAAGGACATGCAGCGCCTTCTCACGATTCTCATCTCCATCAAGACCATATTCATAGACCAGCTGGAGGAAACCCTTGCGATAGTTTTGCAGCAGACGTTGAACATTTGGTGGATAATACACATCTGGATCATCCAGATTGGTATATCGATAGGTATTAATAATTTTATCATACATGACATCTACATCGATACTCAAACCAACTTTATAAGGCATCACTTGATACGCCTGACCATCCATTCGCAGGTAGTCTCCCAGACCAATTTGGTTGCTGGGCGAAACAGTTACTGCAAAATATATGGGTTGCTTCCATTTATTCACGCGCATGATATCAAAGATCATAATATCCTGAACCCTGAGACCGCCCACCAGTTTCCCTGTCTGCTGGCTCTTTTGTCGCGAGATCGTAGGCTGCAAATTCCAGGTGATTCCTGCTGGGCTATTCTCCAGAGACCCGGCTTCCGGTTTGTCCCCAGAAGGTGAACTTGTTGGTCCAGGAAGTGTCATCTCCCGTTCTTCCCAACGCCACAGTGTCAAATCTTCGATTTCCTGATCGCTCAAACTGATGGGAACTTTGGGTTCCATATGTTTCAACTGCTTTACATACCAGGGTGTATTCAGTAGACTCAAGTTGACCACTCGAACGTCTTTGCGAATACCCTCTACCTCCTGCAAATACCAAAGCGGGAAGGTATCGTTATCACCATTTGTAAAAAGAATGGCATTGGGTTCACAGGTGTTGAGGAGGTTGTAGGAATATTCCCAGGCCACATAATTGCCAGAACGATCATGGGTATGATAATTTGCTCTCAACATATTTGCAGGAGCGGCCAGCAACATTATTGCTATGGCTGTACCAAAAAATACTGGAGAGTCTTTGCGCCAATCTTTGAGTTTCTCTAGAATCGCTGCAGCACCAATACCAATCCAGATGGCAAAGGCATAAAATGATCCCACATAGGAGTAATCTCGTTCACGAGGTTGGGGATCATCCTGGTTGAGGTAAAGCAGAATTGCAAATCCCGTGAGCATGAAAAGCGCTAATACGGCGAATGCACGGCGTGAATCTTTTGCAAAATGATGCCCCATTCCAGCAAGCCCCAGGAGAAATGGAATTGCCCAGAGTTGAGAAACATCTGAGTTGTCTCCCTCTCTTCCCCAGAATTGCCATTTGAAATAACGGATGTACATATGATTTATCTGATATCGCCAGAAAAAATCTGAGTTTGATCGATAACCATTGGTGATGACACTCAAATTGTTCATGCGCTGGTTGACATCGCGACCCCCAACACCCACCACAACCTGGTCTCCATTTACAGATACGACTTCACCAATTTTTCCCGTGCTGTTAACCTTGACAATACGTCCAGGGGTAGCAGAGTTTCTGTTAAGAGGTGTCTCTCCCCAACGATCACGGTAAAACATGGGGTAACTGCCATACTGCTCACGCTCCAGGTAGGATACGGCACGCGATACAGTTTCTGGGTCATTCTCGTCAATATTGGGATTCTGGGATGAGCGAATAAAGATGGTTTGATACGAGGTAAACCCCACAAGGACCATGAGCAGGGCCATGATGGAAAGTCTTATCTCAGTGGCTCGTGATCTATAGATGGATGGTGCAAAAAATATCAGTGCCATGAGAATAATAATGCTGACGGTAAAGGTGGCACCAATGGCAGATACGGCATTATCCGTATTTAGAATGCTACCCATGATATTGGCTAGCTTGGGCATGCCCTTAATGATCCCCAGATAAATGATAAGATACGAAGCACCAGCAGCACCCATGAGGACAACCTGTTTCCAAAATCGACTACGTCTCCCCGTCTCAAATGCCTGGGACAGACCCCAAAGTCCGCCACCTGTAATAACGCTGAAGATCACGCCCAGAACCATGAGTTTGGAGCTCAAATCGCTGTCAGAAAGGCGCATATATTCCAGAGAGGTGGCAGGCAGTGCCATTTCAATTCCAATAAGAATAGCAATGGCCATAATTGCCACGACTGCCAGCATATGCACCATCATCTCAACACCATTCTCCTTGGGGTTAAGCTTCATGTACATAATGAGAGCAATAAATGGGATGGTGAGCAAGTTGAGCATATGAACTGATATGGCTAGACCCATCATATATGAAATGATCAATATGTAACGTGAACCAGCGCCACCTTCATCCACTTTTTCAGACCATTTGAGTATGAGCCAGACAACAATTGCAGTGAAAAAGATGCTCATGGAATAGACTTCCGCTTCCACGGCATTAAACCAGTGACTATCAGAGAAGGCTATAGTGAGAGACCCCACCAGAGCACCACCATAGGCAATCCATCTGTCGGCGGCATCTTTGATCTTACCGCGCCACTCGGCAACCAGACGAACAATAATGAGGAAAAGAAACATGTTTGCAAAGGCTGTGGCCAGGGGTGACAAAAGATTGATGCGATAAGCAATATTGTGGAATTGGGGTTCATTCAATACGGGGTCGAGGGCGGCTCCCCCCACTATGGGAAGCATGGAAATGACACGACCCAGCAAAAGATAGAGTGGTGAACCAGGAGGATGGGGAACACTCAGCGTGTGTGACACAGCAATAAATTCACCACAATCCCAAAAAGGAACCGTCGGTGCCATGGTGTCCAGGTAAATCAGAAAGGTGAAGATCAGCACGAAAAGTGCCATAAGTGTTTTCACCATGTCACGAGGTTTAAGAAAATCCATTGTTGATCCTTTTTCAATTCA
>JABMOS010000059.1 GCA_013203185.1 Fidelibacterota bacterium
ATCTATGTCATGAGTGAATGCATAATTGAAAGTCTAATTGTATACATCTATGTTTTCAATCTCGCCTTCTTTATCTGCTTTGAGTTGATTACAAAAGTTCCACCACTGTTGCATACTCCTCTCATGTCTGGTTCAAATGCCATTTCAGGTATAACTGTCGTGGGTGCCTTATTGGCTGCTAATGCCAATAATTGGAAGGTCAGCACCATCCTTGGGGTTGTCGCCATCGCTTTCGCCATGGTCAACGTGATTGGCGGGTTTATGGTAACAGACCGCATGCTGGGAATGTTTAAAAAAAATAAAAAGACTGAGAAAGGAGCCTAATGATGATCTATTTAGAACAATTCACCTACCTCCTGGCTTCAGCACTTTTTATTATTGGATTGAAGTATCTTGGTTCAGCTAAAACTGCCCAAAAGGGTAATCAATATGCTATGGTCGCTATGGCCATCGCCATTGTTATTACCCTGGTGATCTCTGGCGTAGCCGGACCTGTTCAAATCATTGTCGGTATGGTAGTGGGTGGACTTATTGGTGGAGTCGTTGCCAAGAAAATTGAAATGACATCCATGCCACAAATGGTTGCCCTTTTCAATGGGTTTGGCGGTATCGCCTCAACCCTGGTAGCTTATTCAGAATATCTCGAGCCAACCACACTTCCCGTAACATTGGATGTGAATATTACTCTTATTCTGAGCTTGTTCATCGGTACTGTGACCCTGACTGGTTCGTTGATCGCCTTTGCAAAACTCCAAGGAATAATGCCAGGTCGACCCATCGTTCTGCCCATGCACCAGATACTTAACTTTTTATTGATGATCGGTGTTGTGGTCTTTGGTGTCATGTATGTCATGGCTCCTGATGTTCCCATGTGGCCACTTCTCATCATTGCAGTTGCAGCCGTCTTTGGTATTACGTTTGTAATTCCAATTGGTGGGGCAGATATGCCAGTAGTTATTGCCCTCTTGAACTCATATTCCGGTCTAGCTGCATCAGCTACTGGTTTCGTGCTGTCCAACAATGTATTGATCATTGCAGGCGCTCTGGTTGGTGCCTCAGGGCTGATACTGACCCAGCTAATGTGTGATGCCATGAATCGTAGTCTTTTCAATGTCCTCTTTGGTGCTGTAGGTACTGATGATAGTACTGGTGAGGCAGGAGCTGGTGGTGGCGAGCAAAAGACAGTCACTCGATACACTGCTGAAGATGCTGCTATGATTATGGATACGGTTCAGTCCGTTATCATCGTGCCAGGTTATGGCCTGGCTGTTGCTCAAGCTCAGCATGTTCTGCATGAGCTGGGCGAGATACTCACGGCACGAGGAATAGATGTTAAATATGCCATTCACCCCGTTGCTGGAAGAATGCCTGGTCATATGAATGTCCTCTTGGCAGAAGCAAATGTACCATATGATGTGCTATATGAGATGGACGACATCAATGATGAATTCCAAAATACTGATGTCGCTCTCATTATTGGAGCAAATGACGTTGTAAATCCAGCTGCCCGGACCAAGAAAGACAGTCCCCTTTACGGCATGCCTATTTTGAATGTTGATTACGCCCGAACCGTTATGTTTGTCAAACGATCAATGGGTGCCGGTTTCGCCGGGGAAGCCAACCCACTGTTCTTTGATGATAAAACCATGATGGTCTTTGGTGATGCTAAAGCTGTTATTACAGGTTTGGTGAAATCCCTCAAAGAAGAGTAAACCTCATTAAATAGTTGAATAAAAAAACCTCGGATCTCCGGGGTTTTTTTATGTCAATTGAATGGAATTCTAAGGATTTCTCGCCATTGATCTGGCCCACCATTGGTTTCAACCAGCACTGCTGTTTTGATTCTCACAGATAGCGGAAAATCCATGTCAATATCTTCCATCAAGCGTCTCTTCTGAGATAGATCCAGATTGCTGTATTGTAGACTTAAATGGGGCATGAATACATCCCTGGTATCTTTATGAAATAGTACTTTTGCTCTGGTATGCATATTTTCAAGGACAGAACCAGGAGGCGTATGCAGAACAATGCTTCGGAAGTAGGTGTCAAACATTCCGATATGACTGAAATCCATATCAAAAGGGTCCAGCTCCTTAAAAAAATCCTCCATTTTGGGTTTTATCATTTCTACTTTTTGCCTCAATTGACCCAACAAAGTGATATGTGGAGAAAATGACGGCGTGGAGCCCTCCTCTGAAAGTTGCTGTATCAGGTTTTGCAGATAGTCATACTCAGGTCTTGCCGGGACTAGCCAGATTGAGTGACCCTGTACATTTGCAGATACGATAATTTAATCCCTTCACCTTTGCCAGGATATCATTAGCACAAGATGAATCAAACTATGTTATATAGAAAACTTGCCAAGATTATTTCTAGCGAATCAAATATACTTTTTTGAGACAACTCCAAACTTTCCCCGCCTGATCATCGAAGAGTAATTTCATGATATATAAGCCTGTTACAGCCTTACCCCCATAATTTGCTTCACCATCCCACCAGACCTGCCCACGATGACTGATTGGTTTAACTTGAACAGGACATGCTATTTGTCGGCCTGCCATATCAAACACCATAACTGACATCAAACCTCTTTCGAAGGGGAGTTCATACCTGATGACTAATTGATCATCTTTTCCATCTCCATTGGGGGAGAAGGGATTGGGATTTAGTTCAACATCCAGAATTGATCCAAGAGCATCCAAATGGAGACTATTCTCCTCCCCTGGTGTTGATCCGAAATCATTAACACAAACGCTCCAGTTCCCAGGGTCCTCACCAGAAACATGAAAGCGGATTCTCTCCAACGAACGTCCTGTCACCAATCCCGTAAAATTGTCATATGACATTCCATCCATGGGAATACCCTGGGGATCATATAGTTTAAGACGCTCTTCTGTATTGTTGAGTGTCGGAAAGTGCTGAATATACTGATACCCCCCATCATGGCTCTCTTGACCCTTAGCATCATCGGGGCCAAAAACGAGATAGTGCCTGCCCGCTAAGAGAAGACTGGTGTCAGACAGACTTGCCGTTACACCAGAGTTGTCAGTCAGAACCCACCCCCTTAGGTCAATGGGGTTTTCAGATCCATTGTACATTTCAATCCATTCATCCTGCCCCACCACAGGCAGGGGCATCACTTCGTTGAGGATAGGGCCAGAGCCCTCCTCAGAGAGATATATCTGCTGGCTGATGATGTTATCATTAGATGTCTCATCGCCGTCATCATGAACTGTGACTTCCAGGGTAACCCAACCTGAGGTTTCTGAAAATAGATCCACGTCCCTTGTTATGGCGTCACCTCCATGTAAATCAACCACATTCCAAGACCAGTCTCCTACTGTCAATCCATCATGAAAGAGTCTTGCATTCAAGAGAGCGCTTTCAACAAGATTAATCCCTGTATTCATCACTGCAATACGGACTGAAAATGGAATATCTACCCACAGAATTGAATCAAGGAATGTCAATTCTTGGACAGCAAGGTTTCTAGGGGGTAAAAATAATGAGTTTTCCAATCCAGGAGTAATGCCCCTTGGATCTTGACATACAGACCAACTAGATTCCAAATCTTGTGCTTTCCAGAGAGCCAGTCGCTCCAGACTTTTTCCAGATTCAGCTTCAGGAGGAGATTCATATCCAAGGGTTATCATCCTGCGACCCAGCGGATCCAGAATGAAAATCGAATCTGAGCTATTGTTCAGACTTGGCCAGGTTGAAAGCTGGAGGATACTGGCAGAAGGAGGTGCCCAGTCAGAGAGCTTGAGGGCATTACCCGTCCATAGAAACAGACTGTCTGGTTGAATGATCAACTGAGATACTACGGCACCTTCTGCACCACTCCGATCTCTATAACTCCAGCCTCTTAGGTCAAGTTCACTTGAGCTGGTATTGACAAATTCCAGGAATTCGACTTGATCTTCATGGGGAATATAATGAATCTCATTAATTGCTATTTGATCAGGCGGGAATCCAAGAACTACCACTATGGAAGTATCAACAAGAACCTGATCATCATAAAGAATTCGGATAGGGATCTCGTTATATCCGGCCCACAGCATGGGACTTGTGAAAGTGAGGGAATCAAATCCGAAGCTGGATAAGCTACCATACCAGTATATGTCAGCATCAGAATCGAGCTCCAGTATGTGCAAAGTGTCCATCCCCATATTTTGGAATCCAACCATCACTTCAGCCTGGGTCGGTCCCACCACTGTCGGTATGTCAACATTGATCTCATTAACTTTGATTTCTATTGGAAGCAAATGTCTTGTGTTCATCTGCGAAGGGGTTCCTCCATCTTCCTGAGTGCTGGCTGCCCAGTTTATCTCCCCATGAGGATATATGTCCGGATGGCGTCGTTCCAGGGAAGAACCAGACTCGCCCCAGCTTCCCCTATAGAAAACAGTGGTTACCTCATGACCATTTGCATCAAATAAGCGCACAGAATCTGAGGAACTGTTTAAGGCAGGCCAGGAATCAAGACAGTAAATCTGTTCTAGCTCAAGACCAAAGTAGTTGGCCATACTTGAGGAACTACAAAGTGTCAAATACTCATTTTGACGAACGACCATGATGGTGTCACTAATCTTATGCCGAGTTTGAGTGGCGTCCGAAAAAGTCCAACCCTGCAAGGACACATCCCCTTCACTTCTATTTTGGATTTCTATCCACTCCCCTTGTTGATCTGATGAAGGACTATACATAACTTCAGTAACGCTGATACAGTTTTGAGGATAGGAGCCTATCACTTCAAATCGTAAGGAGTCATCTTCTGCTATTTCGTCATTTGCAGCGAGTACACTGGCTTCAAGCTCATGGACCCCAGGAATCAGGGGAAATAGATGAAGTGGATATTCAATAACTTCCTGTGGATCCACCTCTACATTGACCGATGTGATAATTTCCCACTCGCCATAATTTTTCTCCCCATTTTGGTTATCATCACGGTAAATAGAAATTGAAAAATCCGCAACCTGATTTTCCCCATCATTCTTGATTCCCAAAAGAATTTCCACAGGCTCCCCATCTCTAGATGATTCGACTGAAACTCCAATTATGCTTAAGTTGATAAGCGGAGGGGTGACAGAATTACGATATCCTGGTGTACCATTTATTTCAAGAGATTGTTGCCAAACACTTTGTGAATCCTCTGAATTCACTGAAACCCGTTCCCAGGAAAAGCCATTTTGAGTGGCTGAAACCCAAGACATTTCACTGGAAATTGACGAGTCAGGACTTTGTATCAGGACTGACTCCCCGGAGTTAGAGAGTCCGCCACTCCCAAAGCTCCCGTCTGTTGAAATAGTATAAATTGGAAGCGTGTCATTCAGCAGGTCAGAGTATGGTCCAGACAAATAATCGTATCCTGGATCCATGATGAGGGCATAGTGGAAGGGTTGAAGGCTCGTTGGACCTGATAAATGTGAAATTGTATCCACACCATTTCCATCACTTAAAATCCAACCATTGATTTGAATCACATGATCTGAAGCATTAAAGACTTCGATAAATTCATTTTCATACTCCGATCCCTGAGGATTTGACATCACTTCGGAGATACGTATGTCATTGGCTTGTAAGCATATAGCCAACAACACAAGGCATGTCTTGCGCATAATAATCCCATCTGTTTGATTTGAGGTTTACTCGATGTTTGGAAATTAGTCAGGAACAAAACCTATTGCCAACTTTTTCATGATATCAGAGAGAATTAACTTATATTAAAATCGCTTCGCCAAAGTGAGTTTGAATAATTAGGAGGAAACATGAGAATAGTAAAACTAGGTTTTTTAATTGTACTGACCGCTTTGGTCATGTTCAACTGCTCCGGTGGAAAAGAAGTCATCGACATGCCCAAAAATGCAAACAATCCCAAGGGACCAGCAGATTTACCTGATTGGTTTGTCAACCCCCCAGAAGAAGATGATATATATATCTATGCTGTGGGAATGGGTGAGTCACGAAAAATGGATTTGGCCATGGATAAAGCCAAACAAGCTGGTAAGGTTGAATTATCAGAACGCATTTCAGCCAAAGTCCAAAGCCAGGTTAAAAGTTTTACCCAGGAAGCTGGAATGTCAGAAAACACTCAAATTGTTGAGTTCTATCAATCCACATCAAAAACGGTGACTGACAATACCTTAAATGGCGTTACTGTTTTAAAACGATATCCCTACGAGAAGACTGGTGGTACATGGATCGCTTATGTACAGCTTGGTCTCAAAAAGGATGCCGTTAGCACAGCTGTGGTAAATGTTATTAAGAATGAAGAGGCTCTTTACGCAGAATTCAAAGCTTCACAGGCTTTTAAGGAGCTAGAGGCTGCCATGGGTGAAACCAAGTAGGGTCTGTTCCAGAGATATAAAAAAAGGGCTGTCGATTGACAGCCCTTTTTTATCAATTCCCGATAAAATTAACCTTCTTAAAAAATGCCTGTTTGTAGGAATCGCCGATGGGAATCTCCTTGCCCTCGATCTGAATAAACTGCTTCTGGATGACTTCAATTTTTTTCAATGCAACCAAGTAAGAACGATGAACTTGAACAAACTCTCCTGAAGGAAGTAGAGCAAGAAGCTGAGTAAATGTCATGCGGGAAAGCAGCTCCTTGCCATTGATTTTGAAAACAATGTAATGACCATCCTTCTTAATATGGCTGATCTTGTCAGTCTCAACCTGATGTATCTGGGATCCACTTTTTATAAATATTCGTGAGCCACCTTGTTTTACTGATGCGTTGTGCAGAGTGGGATCAATTGGAAGTGATTTGTTATGAGCACGATTGGTAGCAGCCAAAAACCGCTCAAAAGGAATCGGTTTTAACAAGTAGTCCAGCGCCTGAACTTCATAACTCTCCACAGCATGTTCTGGATAGGCAGTACAAAATATGATGTCAACACCCATTTTTTGAACCAACCGGGCGAGCTGTAATCCATCAAGATCAGGCATATTGATATCCATAAAAACGAGATCAACCTGCTCATTGGATAAATAATTCAGGGCATCAAGGGGATCAGAGAAAGTGGCGGACAACTCAAGCCAGCTCACCTTATTAACAAAGCGAGTAAGCACTTCAATGGCTCCCTGTTCGTCATCAACTACAACACAGCGTAGAGTATTCGTCACAGTGATATCCTCATTAATACCTGATATTGTTTTTCAGTCATATTTATCTCGAGCTTATGCTTATTAGGATAAAGGTGCTCGAGTCGACGCTTGACATTCTCTAGTCCGATGCCCCTGTGCTCCTGAGTAGCGATTCTATCTGGGAACCGTGAATTAACCAGAGAAAACTCTATGAAATCCAGTGAAGTAACCAGGTTCATATGGATAAACCCCTTCCCGTGATTATCAATCCCATGTTTAAAGGCATTCTCAACAAAAGGCAATAATATCAGAGGTGACACCTTATAATTTTCTGTGTCCCCCTGGATTTCGAATTTTATATCAGGAGGATTGTTCCGTTCGTATTTGAGTAACATGAGATCCATAAAATTTTGAAGATGCTCAATTTCCTGGTTTAGCCCTACGCTATCCCCAGCACTATCATAAAGCATATAGCGCATCAGGCCTGAAAGCCGGAGTAAGGCATCACTCCCTTCTTGATCCTCATTCCTTTGCGTAATGGCATAAATGTTATTTAATGAGTTGAAAAGGAAGTGGGGATTGAGCTGCGATCTCAAATATTTGACTTCCGCTTCCAAGTTTTGAAGCTCAAGTTTTTCCTGTCGTCGAATTTGAGAATTTCGCTCTCTAGCCAACCCGAAAAAAACACCCGCTATCATCACAATGACATTGCCAGACAGAATCGTAAGTGTCATCGTCTCTCTGCTCGTATACATGAGCATTTTATCAGATACCTCACCAGGACCTATGGGCAGATTAAACACTCTCAGTGTTAATTCATCCCAGCCATATTCAAACAAAGAGCCCAGGAGGAGAACGACGCCAAAAATTATTCCCATTTGAAGGAGTGACTTTAAATCGATATGATTTGGAATCAGATAGCGTGATGAAAATAGAATCAAGCAGGTCGAAACAAGCACATCCATAAAACGGACTGCATATAGACTGCCATCCAGGTTATTAAACTGACCAGAAAATACCGGTAACTTGGCCATTTCAACAGGAGTTAGATAAATCACTCCAAACAGAATGACAAAGAAAAGTGGTTCAATCCATTTTTTATTCAACATGGCAAGAATATATGCTTTTTCAAAGCTTCTTCGAGACTAAAGGCGTTTAATCCCGCCAGTTGTGTCATGAATGTGCGTCCATAAGTCATGAACCAATTTTTATCGCTATACCATGGTTTAGAATCCAAAATTCCAGCGTTTGTGCCATTTTCATATTTTACACAGATTCGAGGTTACTTTTGGCCAACAAACAAGGAGAAGCAAAGCTATGAATTCAAAAAAAGCGTTACTCATTCTAGTTCTGGCAGCTCTGATAGTATCAACTGTCACTGCCCAAACAAAACATCAAGTCATCGTCCGTAAAGCAACAAAATCGGGTGACCCTACACGAGTCGAAATGGATTACGATCATGATATTGAGTTGGAACTCTATGATTCCTCACATCATCCCGTTGTATTCAAAAAAGAATTCATTGAATTAGATTCACTGATGCAGGGAATAATAATGGTTACAGATTCATCGCAAAAAAATGTTTTTATCCATAGAATACAACCAATGGAAAAACGAACAGCACGCATCATCATTAAAAAGTCAGGTTTCTTTCGGAAAAATAAAATTATCATCGATTTTGATCCAGTAAGTAGCAGGATTGTTAAAGTCATAGATAATGATAAGGAAGTATCGGAGGGTAGGTTTCACAAATATCAGGAATACCTGGAGGATGCTACTGAACTTTCTGAACTTGATGCCCTGCATCCTGAAATGGAAGAATTTGACCTGCAGATTGAATTAGGCGAGCTTCCCAATATGGAAGTCCTGGAAGGTTTGGATTCAATGATTATTAGATTAGATGCCTTAAAATCGAAACATGCTGTGGTAAAAAGACAGCACTACAAGGCCATGAAACAAGTTGTAGAACTTGAAAATCTAACTGAAGAATTTCAGGATATAATTACAAGTGCTGGTCTAACACCCCCTCAAAAAATTAATGATATTTCCATAGAGAAAAGCAAGTTCTATCTCAACGGAGAGGAGCTTCAGGGTGATGTAGGTGAAAAATGTATCCAGGCCTATCTCAATCATTCCGATTTAACCTTTGAGGATCTTGAGAAAAAGGGTGATGAAATCAGTATCCATATCAGCTTTGATTAAGCTGGATTAGAATCTTCCACTAACGCTCGACTATCGGGGTCCGCGCTAGTTAAAACCGCTCTTCCCGAGCGGTTTTTTATTCTTCTTTCTTTTTCTGACGACGATCTTTCTCGTGTCCAAATTTAAATTTACCGGTGACTTTGGCCATTATTAGCTGCGAATCCCGCTCTCCGGCTCCAGTAATTTTAAACAAGAATAGCTCTGCATCTTTACCTTTAATAGTTTTCACCAGACGACTAGAAAAAAATATCTGAATTTTATCGTCTTTGGTCTGTTCATAAGAAAATGGCTCGTGGGCTAAAGGATCATCTTTTCGATAATCATGCATTTCAGTTTGTCTCCATACTCATCATTAAAAAACCGGTGAAAGCTGCATTATTCGGGGCCAATCTTTCATCCACTTTTGATTTCATCACATTGATAATAGAACGAAATTCATGATAAAATTCCCAGCTGGGTCGCGGCTTGTAAACCAGGGAATCCAATTCAAACTGCTGGATCACACCCTTGGCCGTTGTAGGCTTAACAAACACTTCATCATATGGTTTGTGATACACTGGCAGAACAGAAATGACTGACCACTTGGCCATTTTGCCGCTGATGAGGACATCCAGCATCATGTTGAATCCCTGCTCCTGATTGCCATGCAGCATCTCTTTAAGTCCATTGGCCAGTATTGTTTCGTGCTGATAATGGAGACTATTCACAAACTCTCTAAACTTGGGTTTCTCGAAGAGACTGACCATGGATGAGCGGCTCACAAATTTGCTCATTGCTTGTACGATGGCTCTGGTATCCCCAAATTGATCTTCTGAAAATTCATCTTGAACAGTCGTGATCATCTTATCCATTTTATGTTTTTTGCCGATGGCTACCATATCGGGGTGCTCAAAGCCACCTGGGTACATATTGAAAAATTTCGCTTCTGCCTGCTTTAATTTATCGAGATTCATCTTTTTCCTCAGAAAATATTGATTATAAATTAAGCTCTTGGGACACCAAGGGGAAGCATATGCTGATGCTTAAAAAGTTCCTGCCTGAAAGAAATTCTCCACCACTTCAATCCCACAGCTTTTTGCTTCTGTTACACTTCCATGTGTAAGTCGTCAAAGTAATTCGGACATGATCGCTTAAAAAATAAGAGACA
>JABMOS010000060.1 GCA_013203185.1 Fidelibacterota bacterium
ACTTTTAACTTTTAACTTTTAACTTTTAACTTTTAATTTTTAACTTTTAACTAGAAGTACACATTCTACGACCAGCCTTCGCTTCTTAGCTACGGCTTGGCAGGCAGGCTCAGGATGACGCTAGAACGGTTTATCTGGGTTCCACGCCAAGTCCAGGTTTATCGTTAAGAATAATTTTGCCACCAACATTACCAACACCAAGATATGGATCATCAGCTATAAGCACATTCCCATCCAGGTCAAGCCAGCGGGCGAATGAACCAAGCTGTGCCAGGGCTGATATGCCAATGGAAGTCTCAAGCATACACCCCATCATGATATCAAATTCGTATTTTTGGGAGAGCTCTATCATTTTGCGGGCATTGGTAAGGCCTCCGCATTTCATGAGCTTGATGTTGATTCCATCATAGGCTCCTACAAGTCCTTTCAAATCTTCAGGTCTCACTGAGTCTTCATCAGCAACGATAGGAATGGGCGAAAATTCACGCAGTTTCGCAATATCATCCAATTGAAGGGCTGGCATTGGCTGTTCTAGAAATTCCACATTCTCTTCTATCAACCATTCTGTTCCTCGCATGGCCTCATCTATTGTTTTCCAACCTTCATTGACATCTACTCTCAATACCTTATCAGTCTCAGCGCGGATAGCTCGAATGATATCATGATCATAATCCGTTCCCAATTTGATTTTCAGGATGGGATATGGGGCTGCTTCTACAATCTTGGCCGGTATGGCACTGAGATCTGAGATACCAATCGTATAAGACGAAATGACCATGTCTTCTCTGGCCCCAAAAATCTGCCAAAGTGGTTTGTTCTGCCGTTTTGCATGAAGATCCCAAAAGAGGGTATCAATTGCCGCCTGTGCTGCATAGCTCTCTGGAAACATTTTTTCAAGGGCTTCCTGACGACTCTCTGCGTCATCAATGGGGAGCTCAAGGATTTGACTTTTCTTGGACTCCAACATAGCGATAATGGCCTCAGGTCCCGCTTCATACCGAACATTGGGGGCAGCCTCCCCATATGCAAGATGCTGATCATCACGCAATTCAAGAATCAGTCTGTCGTAGTGACTAAATGCGTTTCTAGCGATTTTGAATTCAAACTTGGTGTTAACTCTCTTAATGGACCAACTTAGAGATAGTGACATGTCAGTTCCTTCTTATGTTAAAAGTATTTTGCTGCAAGCAATTCCCCTAAAACCTTCAAGGATAATCATATCAGGTTTTTTACCTTATCCTCTAACAATTTTGCCAGGATGATCATTGACAATCATATCTCCCCTTTAGTGATATGGGTGGGCAAACCGCGAGAATAGATATAGATTTCCAAGAATTTAAATTTTTAAAAGGTTTCTACCAGTGAATCATGCACTAAGACATTGTTCTTTTCTTGCCAGTGTAGTTAATTATGATCGTCATAGTCGGAATATTTTCAGAAAGCTCATGGCGGATATGCGGTCACACAAATAGAACCATTCATACGGGGAGACAGTCAGATATGAGCGTTGTAAACTATAAGCAAGTCATGGAAGCCAGCGCCCGGATCAAGGGCTACGCAACCAGAACACCCATCCTTACTTCCAGAACTTTAGATGCTGAGCTTGGTGCTAGTGTGTTTTTCAAAGCTGAACCTCTCCAGAGAATTGGCGCGTTCAAATTTCGTGGCGCTTTCAACGCCATTTCCCAGCTCAGCGCTGAAGAAAGGGCACGAGGAGTCATCACATTTTCTTCAGGTAATCATGCCCAGGCTGTGGCATTGGTGGGCAAACTGTTAGACGTGAAAACCACTATTGTCATGCCCAATGATGCCAGTCGAACAAAGCTTGCGGCAACACGTGGTTATGGCGCTGATGTGGTAGAGATAGATCCCCAGCAGACTACCAGGGAGGCCAAGGCCAATGAGCTAGAGGCTGAACATGGCTATACCATGATACCCCCCTACAATCATAAAGATGTCATTGCTGGTCAAGGCACAGCTGCACTGGAAATGTTTGAAGATCTAGGTGATCTGGATATCCTCATGACACCCTGCGGTGGTGGTGGTTTACTCAGCGGATCAGCCATAGCAGCCAAAGCAATGAGCCCACAGTGCAAGGTCATCGGAATCGAACCAGAATGTGCAGATGATGCGAATCGTTCGTTTCACAGCGGTGAACTCCAGTCTGTGAGCAACCCACCAACGATTGCAGATGGCGTAAGAACCCAGCATCTTGGTGATCTTACTTACCCCCTGATTCTTTCTCACGTCGATGATATGGCCACCGTATCAGAAGCATCCATCATCCAGGCAGTCCAGTATCTATTCAATCGCCTGAAAATCGTTGTTGAACCATCAGGTGTTCTGGGACTCGCAGCATTGATGCAAGGCTCCGTTCCAGCTCATGGTAGAATCGGAATTATCCTCAGTGGTGGCAATGTGGATGCTGATGTGATGGCCGGGATACTAAACACTCAATTATAGAAGATTCATCCTTCAAAGTGGTGTAGTTGGGATTAATCCAGTGCTATAGGACCCTCATGGTCTTGGTAAATGTGGTGGCATACTTTTCAAGATACAGATCCTGATGATCAGGATTGACACTATTCAGTTTTACATAACCGCTGGAATGAATGAAATCACCTTTACCTAAAGAAATTGCCACATGTGTAATTCTTTCCGATCTCTCAGTAAAGAAAATCAAATCCCCTATCTGCCATGTATGGTAGTCCTCATCGACCCTGGCACCTACCTCTGCTTGCTGATAGGCATCCCGAGGAAGTTGGAGCCCATTCAGCCAGAATGTAGTCTGGATAAAACCTGAACAGTCAAAGCCTTTTGGCGATCTGCCACCCCAGAAATATTGAGTGCCTAGAAAACTTAGGGCTGTTTGTTTGAGCCTTTCAACATCAACCTCTGTAAATAGAGGACGGGGGGATTTCTTGATCCAGCCCTTTTTTCCATCTGGCAATAAAACCTGCACCATTTGATCTTCATAAGCCAGAGCCGGCAGCTTTGAGAGCATGGTAATATCTCTGAAATGTGAGGACTGGTCATCAGGACTGCTAAATATCCAGGAGATGGGATCACCGTGGTAGTAAAATTCGTGATTATCCCAATCGGCGGGTTTTTCTACAACATAAAATTTGCATAGCCACCCTTCGTAGCCGTCTTCCAGGCGTACCTTAAACCAGTCACCCTGCTCTTCATATATGGTTACTGTTTCACCCAAATAGGTCTGAGAACTGCCTTCTGATCTAAAGCTAGGTTCTGTGTGAATGAAAGCCACGCTTACATTTGTTAACATCTCTGCACTCAATTAAGCCCTCCTTTGGAAAGCAGAATTTAATCACATCCAACGGTGAAGCAAGAGCTGCAAATTAGATAATAATTATGGCAAGTATGTACTGGATGCAACTGAAGTACCCAATAGACAGCGCTAATGCGGCTCGGCAAGTCTTGTGTTGGTGAAACAGATCTTTTTCATAGATTACATGGTTGCTGGTAGGGGGTTCACGCAGCCATCATGTCATCTGATCCAGCTAAATAATACAATATTGAAATAGCACATTAGGGGAACATATGAAGAAATCAATTCTACTGGCGATCTTTGCAAGCGGACTGTTTTGTCAGACTGCACCTCTCGTTGATATTTTGCATATTACACCACGTGTTTATGTGCTTAGTAATGCCCACGTTCACACTGAACCCGGGAAATCAATTCCGCAAGCATCCATCGTCATAAGGGATGGAATCATTGGGGAAGTTGGATCAAAAATAGCGGTTCCCGCAGATGCTACGGTACTTGACATGGGTGGTGCCCATATATACTCAGGTTTCATTGATGGCTGGGTTGAAGTTAAAACAGAAGCTGTTCAACGGACTTCTCGTTCACACTGGAATGATTTGGTTCACCCTGAGTGGGTCGCCTCAGATTATTACACCTATGATGAGGGCAAGGTTGATGATCTACATTCGCAGGGGTTTACTCAGATCCATGTTGTACCGGATGATGGTATCTTTCGTGGCCAATCCTCTATTATCGATTTGAATGCAAAAGCTTCAATCACTTCTCCAATCGTAAGTCAGATTATGGATTATAAGATCAGAGAGCGTGGTTCAAGTGAATATCCACGAGCCCTTCTGGGAACCATCGCTGTTATGCGTCAAACCCTATACGATTCAGAGTGGTACGCAGAATCCCATGCTATCTACGCCAAATATCCTGATAAAAATGAACCCATTACTGAAAATGTGAGTCTGGATGTTTTAGGCAAAGCACGAGCAGACAAAGCACCCTTCTTCATCAGGACAGAACACGAAACTGCTGCTTCCAGGGCCATAGCTTATGCCAGGGAGTTTGAACTCAAGCTCTGGTTGCTGGGATCCGGATATGAATATCGACGTTTATCAGATATCGCCAAGGCGAACCCTTTCATCGTGCTTCCTCTCAATTATCCCGGTAAACCAGATATATCCAATCCTCAGCGTGCGTTGCAGTATAGAATCGAGCAACTAAAACATTGGGATATGGCTCCTGATAATGCTCAAAAGCTGGTGAAATCAGGTCTGAGTATCGCCTTTACCACTGAAGGATTGAAAAGTCCTAAACAATTTCGTAAGAACCTGATATTGTCAGTCCAACGTGGTCTGGATGAAGATGCAGCTCTGGCAGCTCTGACTACTACTCCAGCCAAGCGCTTTGGGTTGTCGAAAACACATGGAAAAATAGAAACAGGTTATCATGCTAATCTTGTGGTGGTTGATGGCAGTTATTTTGATGAATCGAATGCCATCAAGTCAGTATGGGTCAAGGGCAATAAATATGATATTGAGCCAGGATCTGGACTTCTACTCCCCGGTGAGTGGAATTTTTCAATGAATGGAATGAGCGGTCTGTTAAAACTGAAGGGTAAGCCCTCCAAGCTATCTGGAGCCCTGACAATTGATACAAGTGTGATTGATATCAAGAATCTAAACGTCGATGGGAATCAAATGACGTGGACTGCAAAACTCGATGCAGAGGATTTTCCAGGAATCACCCGGTATTCCGGAAAAGTTGAAAATGATACCATGCTAGGATTTGCAACTAATTCTCACGGAGACAAATTTCCTTTCGAAGGGACCAATTTTAAAGCCGCAGAAGCGAATAAAATTATCAAAGCATCTGCCAGCAACCTCTCAGTGGTTTATCCAGAAGGCGCTTATGGCTTTGGAAATACTCCAGATCAACCACATTCCATTTTAATTGATAATGCCACCATCTGGACCTCTGGACCGCAAGGTATTCTCAAGGATTGGGATATGTTGATCATAGATGGGAAGATCAGCAAAATAGCCCGAGATATTAAGATTCCTGCCAATAACGATGTACTCATTGATGGTCGCGGCAAATTTATTACCGCAGGTATCATAGATGCCCATAGTCATACGGCTGCAGCATCTATAAATGAGAGCGCTCAGAGTGTGACCTCTGAAGTGCGTATCAAGGATGTTCTCGTTCCTGATGACATAAGTATCTATCGACAATTGGCTGGTGGTACCACTACGATTAATGTTTTGCACGGTTCTGGAAATGCCATTGGTGGCCACAACGCTGTCATAAAACTTCGATGGGGTTCAAATGCCCAGGGCTTGTTGCTTGAAGGTGCAGCACCTGGGATCAAATTTGCGCTGGGTGAGAATGTGAAGTATGATAGATATTTTAAGCGTTACCCTCAGACCCGAATGGGTGTAGAGCAAATTATCCGAGATGCATTTACACGCGCCAGAGACTATGATCAAAACCTTAAATCCTATGCTAAAAAGTCAAGATGGCGCAAAACCTTGATCCCACCCAGGAAGGATCTAGAGCTGGATGCTCTGGTGGAAGTCCTTGATGGAAAACGATTGGTAAACGCCCATGCCTACCAGCAGGATGAAATACTGATGTTATTACGAGTGGCTGAAGATTTTGATTTTAGAGTAGCAAAGTTTGAACATGTCCTAGAGGGATATAAAGTTGCTGAAAGGTTGGCAGAACATGGTGCTGGGGGTTCTTCATTTGCAGATTGGTGGGCCTACAAATTTGAAACCTATGATGGTATACCCTACAATGGTGCACTCATGCATGAAGCTGGCGTATTGGTCTCCTTCAATAGTGATGATGATGAGATCGCTCGCCGTTTGAACCTGGAAGCTGCTAAAGGGGTTAAGTATGGTGGTATGTCCGAGATCGATGCTCTTAATATGGTTACTATCAATTCAGCAAAACAATTGAAAATTGATAAATGGGTCGGCTCACTGGAAGAGGGAAAGGATGCTGATTTTGTAGTTTGGTCCGGACATCCCTTGTCTACACAGTCGATCTGTGCAGAAACCTGGATTGATGGGAGACAATATTTCAGTCTCCAAAAGGATGCTGAATTGCGTACACGGGACAGATTAATCCGACAAGATCTCATTCAAAAAATATTGGATTCTGAAGATGACGGGAATATTGCTCCTGAGGCACCTGCCCCCCTGTCTACAAATAAGGACATAATTAAATGTCTGTGGGAGGATGATATGCTGCGGGAAGGAGGTCTAAAATGAGAACATTACTGAGCTTTCTTGTTATAGCACTTCAGTTCACTTTTGCCTCTGACCAAATCCCTGCACCTCCTCAGGTAACACCCATTTTAATTCAGAATGGAATTATCCATACAGGTTCCCATGGTGTGCTGGATCAATATGATATTCTATTCGACAAGGGTACTATCACCAACATTGAAGCGTCCATAACTGTCAGTCCTGAGATGCAGGTGATTGAGGCAAGTGGAAAACATATTTACCCTGGCTTGATTGCAGGCATATCCACACTTGGATTAGTTGAAATTTCAGATGTGTCTGTGACAAATGATTACAATGAAGTCGGTGAAATGACTCCTGAGGTTCGAGCCAATGTGAGTTACAATCCTGACTCAGAGAAAATACCTGTTGTTCGCTCAAATGGTGTACTTTTTGTCAATACCATGCCCACTGGCGGGAGAATCCCTGGCCAGTCTTCACTCATGCGGATGGATGGATGGACCTGGGAAGATGCCACTGTAAATCATCCCACTGCCATGCATATCAATTGGCCAGACATGAAGATCAACACCAATCCCAACTCCAAAATATCTATTGAGCAGCAGGAAGATAATCGTCGAAACGCTCTGGTAGAGTTGAACGAGATGATGGACAGAGTACGGCGCTATAAAAAGATGATGGATAATCTGCCAAAAGAGGGGGTCCATGATATAGCTCATGATCTTGGTCTAGAGGCCATGATCCCCTATGTTACTGGAACAAAGCCATTTTTTGTACACGCTCACGAGGTGAGGCAAATCGAGGCAGCTGTCCACTGGTCAAATTCACAGAAGGTTAAGATAGTCATCATAGGTGGTTGGGATGCTGGCCGTGTTACAAACCTGTTAAAGGAAAATCATATCCCAGTGATTTTGCAAGAAGTGCTCCGTTTGCCCATGCGTAGGAATAGCCATTATAGCGAGGCCTACGCTTTGCCCTTCAAATTATATAAGGCAGGGGTCTCATTCTGCATTTCAACATCTGGAAGCGGCTTTCAGTCAGCCCATGTGAGAGATTTACCATATCATGCTGCCATGGCTGCGGCTTTTGGTCTCCCTGCAGATGAAGCCTTAAGGTCCATCACCCTATCTGCCGCTGAAATCCTGGGAGTTGACGATCGAATCGGTTCTTTGGATGTTGGCAAAGAAGCTTCCCTGTTCATAGCCAACGGTGATATTCTTGAAATTACGACCCAGGTTGAACAGGTATATATTAATGGAACCACGACTGACATGAGTGATAAGCAAAAAACGCTGTACCATAAATATCGGGAAAAGTATAGACAATTGGGGATAATCAGAGGGAATTAGGACTCATCAGGTTTTTGGATAAGGGATATGATGAAAAATATTGGGTTGGTAGGATTTGGTTTCATCGGGAGTTTTCTTTTTGAACGCCTGAAAGACAATAAAGAGGTTTCGGTGAAAGCAGTATTCGACCCACTCCCGCAGAAAACCAAGTCTCTTGACAGTCAATTGGTGTGTACGGATTTGGCGGAGTTGGCATCCCGGCCATTGGACTTAATTGTAGAGGTTGCACATGCGGACGTTGTTAAGGCACTCCTTCCTATCATTACATCTAATGCAGATTTAATGGTTGCATCCATGACATGCTTCTCTGATGCAGAGTTCAGGAACCGCACTGAGCAGAATGCCATTAAAAACGGTCGGAAAATATTCTTACCCCATGGAGCTATACTTGGTCTAGATGGCTTACGTGACGGCAGAACACTATTGGACAGTGTTTCCATCACGACAACCAAACATCCTAAAAGTTTGGGAATCACCAATAGTCAAATTACAAAGCCAACGATCCTCTTTGAAGGGTCTACCCAGGAGGCTTGTAGTAAATTCCCACGAAACGTCAATGTTCACGCAGCATTCGCTCTTGCAGGATTGGGTTTTGAGGCTACACACTCAGTTATTATTGCTGATCCCAATACAAACAAGATGCACCACCGTATCGAAGTACAGGGCCGTGGATTAAGTTGGAATCTCGAAATAGAAAGTTTTTCTGCCGGCGAAGTTACTGGAAGCTATACACCAGAATCCCTTTATCAGAGTCTGATAACAATTTTGTCTAAGGACAAGGGATTCTGCATTGTCTAAACCATAGAGAGAGCTAGTATGAGTATATCACACAAGGCTTTAGGCCTGGTTTTTTGCATATGGGCGGTGCCTCTCACCCACTGTGTTTCCGAAAAAACATCTGGGACACCTCACGGTCCAGATCAGAACCTGCATATATATCTCCTCATCGGTCAGTCAAATATGGCTGGTCGTGCGCCTTTTACTGAGGAGGAATCCAAACCTATGGAACGTTGCTTCCTCCTTGATAGTCTCGGACACTGGCAGCCGGCCAGCAATCCACTAAATCTTTACTCCACTATCCGCAAGAAT
>JABMOS010000061.1 GCA_013203185.1 Fidelibacterota bacterium
CAAGGAAGCCTGGCGTGAAGAATCACCCTATAACCATGCAAAATAATCGCACGTACCCTGACATAAAAAATAATCAGATAAAACCCCACCAAAGAGAATGAAGAGCCGCATTTTGACACTTTTGAGCTGGAGGAGACCCCTCGTTTAAACCTGTTTACTGCCCTCCATCGAATCAGAGAGAAACAAGCTCCTGATCTTATGTACGATTTTGTCTGCCGAGCAGGTATTTGTGGCTCTTGTGCCATGATGATCAATGGTAGACCCACCTTGGCCTGCAGGACGCTAACTGCTGACCTCACAGACACTATTGAATTGTTACCCCTACCCTTCTTTAAACTCCTGGGTGATCTTTCTGTGGATACTGGAGTCTGGTTCCATGATATGGCCAAACGTTTGGAATCATGGATCCATACCACCAAGGAATTTGATCCAACAGCTGAAGAAGAACGCATGGACAATGATACCGCCAATAAAATTTATGAATCAGAGCGCTGTATCGAGTGTGGTTGCTGCGTTGCAGCCTGTGCCACCGCCCAGGTTTATCCTGACTTTTTGGGTGCAGCTGGATTGAATCGTATTGGTCGATTTATGTTTGATCCACGGGATACCAGAGGAGAGCAAGAATGGTTCGAATTGGTTTCAACTGATATTGGTGTGTTCGGCTGTATCGGTATGATGGCCTGTGACGATGTTTGTCCCAAGGATTTACCACTGCTGGAAGTCTTCTCCTATATTCGTCGCAAGATGAATTCTGGAGTTAAGGTTGCGGTAAACGAAATGGATCTTGCCTGATACTAACCGACATGGTTTACAAAAAAAGAGCCCCGACATGTATGTCTGGGCTCTTTTTTACTTCAAATAGGTAACCTTCTGAGTTAGAAGCGCTCCGCCAACATCCAGAGCCACCAGATAAACGCCTGATTCAACCTGCATTCCCAGCTCATTGAATCCATACCACTTCGTTTCATGAATGCCATACTTCTGGATTCCAGACATCAATGTCTTTACCCTTGAACCACCTATATCATAAATGGTGATTGAGATGTTCATGGGCTCATTCAGCTCGTAGCCAATAGTGATAGCAGGATTAAAAGGATTTGGGTATGCGGGCCGTAAGGTAGCAATTTGAGGGCGGTATACTTCTTCCCCAATACTTACAACAGTCAGATTTTCAAAATAGCTAAAGGTCCCATCATAATTCCCGACCGTGAGATCGAGATCCCCATCCCCATTCAAATCGGCCAATGCAGGTGCAGCATTTTGGCCAAATGTAAACCCTGACAATGAATCTGGAAATTCTATCCAGGTTCCATTAACATAGCTAAAATAATAAACATCCCGAAAACTCTTCCCCACCAACATATCCAAATCACCATCAAGATTGATATCTCCCAGTGTCAATACAGCATTACTACCAACATCAATACCACTAAAGTATGTTGCATCCTCAGTCCAAACAGCATCTTGAATGGTTCCCGTATTTTCATAATATGAAATTTGCCCATCTTCCCGACCCACGCAGAGGTCAAGATCACCATCAGCATCAATATCATACAGCCTGGGGCTGGACCATCCTCCCACATTGATTCCAGAAAACTCAGAAGATTCGAGAGGGAACGACGTCCCTGTGTTTCGATGATAGTAAAGATTCCCACTAAGATCCCCAACCACAAGATCATAGTCACCATCGGCATCAAGGTCACCAGCTGCTACAGCCGAGTAGATGGAATGATCAATACCAGTAAACCTACTACTATTGGCTGTCCAGGCAGGTCCAGCTTCACTACCAGTATTTTCATAGTATTTGATGTCACCACTTTGACTTCCACTGAGAAGATCCAGATCGCCGTCCAAATCAAAATCGATGAAAACCGGATTACTGGCTCCACCCACATCCAGGACCCCGCCAAAAAGTGATGTCACTTCGGACCAAGAAGCCTGGGCCAGTGTTCCTGTATTACGATAATATTTGAGAGGACCAGAGGCCGTCCCATGCACCAGATCCTGCTTACCATCACCTGTCAAATCTACCAGACAGGGTGAATTCCAATAAGTTGCCCCTCCAAGTCCTGAGAACTGTGAGCCCACATTATTCCATATCCACGAACTTGGACTACCCATATTTTGGTAGTAGTAGAAACCGTAGCCATCTCGACCCACCAGAAGATCAGTATCCCCATCAGCATCCATGTCTGAAAACCAGGGATAGGCATAGAGGCCCACATCAAACCAAGTTTCCTGGGTTCCACCAAGAAAGATGGCTGCGTCGGGAGTACCATAGTTTTGATAGTATTCCACAGATCCAGATTCACTGAGACCCAGGACCATGTCCAGATCGTCATCATCATCCATATCTGCAAAATGTGGAACGGGATTAGAGGGCAAACTTAACCCTTCGAAAAATCCATCAACCTTTTCAAATAATGCAGCTTCAGATGTGCCAGCATTCTCGTATAGCTGTAAACCAGTATATCCCCCACATACGAAATCTAGATCATTGTCAGCGTCCAGATCTATGCAAACCCCAATCTCACAATCCAACTCCTCAACTGATTCAAAAAGATCAGCACCTGGTTGGAACTGAGGAGATGTGAGAGTTCCGATGTTTTCAAAATACAAAGGAGGACCGCTAATATTCCCCAGGATCATGTCCATGTCGTTGTCATCGTCAAGATCGGCAAAGCGAGGTTGGGAAAATGGTAAGGAGGGTACACCGCTGGGGTTGAAAATTAGATCATTTTGTTGCCACATTTGTGCTATGCAAACCATGGATATACTCAAGATGAGTATAAGTGTTTTTATCGATCTGTGCATGATATCCCCTCAAAATTATGATGGATGAAATCTATGGGTGTATCTGCTGAAAACAAGTTACAAGGAAAGTAAAAAAAGTGATTACAGAAAGGTTGAAGCTTTTACCATGAGTTCATTCCACTCCTCGGCCCACATAGAGTCAATGGTTATCCCGCCACCTGAACCAAGAGAAATTTCTCCATCCTGCTGAACCAGAGTCCGAATGGCAATATTAAAGCTGAAATCTCCATGGGGATGAAAATAGCCCATGGATCCAGTATAGATCCCCCGGGCAGAATCTTCTATTTCATCAATTATTTCCATCGCATGCTTTTTGGGACATCCTGTAATAGATCCTCCAGGCAACATGGAAATTAGGGCATCAAGGGGTTTGAGACCTTTTTTAAGCCTGCCTGATATCCTGGAATAAGTATGCCAGACTTTGGGAAGTTTTCTCATATCCTTGACCGCCTCAAGGGATATGCTGCCAATTTCGCTTACCTTGCCCAAGTCATTCCTGAGGAGGTCCGTAATCATGAACAATTCAGCCTGTTCTTTTTCACTACTCATCAATTCCTGCCGTTGGGCATCATCTTCCTGCTGAGTAGTCCCACGGGGGCGAGTCCCCTTGATCGGCTCCGTTGTTAAAGTCCCAGTCTTGTAATGCAGAAATAATTCTGGCGATAGAGAGTGAATCTTCATTCCGCTATATTCCATGGCCATGGCGTAGGCAGCAGGATGCTTTTTTAACATGGCAGCATAGGATACCTGATTATGGGTCTTCCCTAGCAGTTGTTGCGTATAATTGAGCTGATAGAAATCACCGGCACGGATATACTCCTGGATTCGACCAATGGTCTCTTCATACTTTGCTTTTGAAATACCAGGAGTGAATTCAAATGATGGAATCGGGTCTGATTTTGAATCAGTATTGCCGAATTCTGAAGGGTCAATTCCTACGTAATGGGGTTGTCCCTGCTCATATTCAACCCACTTATCATAAGCATGGATCACGACCAGGGGAATTCGTCTACCATGCCGACTGGAAACCCCTTGAAGCGCCATTCCCAGGTCATAGCTGAAATACCCACTACAGAGTTTAGCCCCATTCATTTCAAGAAAGTCCTCAAGAGCAGGCAGGTTCCCAATATCGTCCAGTATGAAGCTTGAGGCGGGATCAAATGCCAGGAGATCCCGCCACATGGAAGTCCCCTCCCCATCTGTTCTAAAACGGATGTCCTCCCCAGCGGAAACTTGTCCCCAGAGCTGTTCTTTGTTCATATCACAGTTCCAGAAATTTTTGGATGATACGGTTCCCTGTATTCATCATTAAAAAGGATTCGGGATGAAATTGCAGGCCAAAGAGAGGGAGTTGTTCATGCTCAATGGACATGATATCGCCCGTAGCATCATGGGAAGTGGCTAGAAAACCTCGTGGAACATCATCAATAACCAGGGAGTGGTACCGCGCAACCTCAAAAGTTTTTTCTAGATCAGCCATGATCCTTGAGCCTTCTGTTGTAATGGTGGTTGTTTTTCCATACACAAGTCTTTGTGCAGGAATAACGGATTGCCCGAAAGCAACTCCAATGCTCTGGTGTCCCAGGCAGATTCCAAGAATTGGTACAATATCCGCGAACCTTTTAATTAAGGGAATGCAAATCCCCGAGTCCGCAGGCGTCCGGGGACCTGGACTGAGTATGATCCGCTCAGGCTTTAGAGTAGCAATATCATCCAAAGAAAGCCTATCATTCTTTGCAACCCTAACCTCTTGTCCAAAACTGGATACCTGTTGATAGAGGTTATAGGTAAAAGAGTCGTAATTATCTATGAGAAGAATCAAGGGGTTGATACCTGAGACGCTAGAATGTCTGCTCCCCCAGTGCCTTTAATCTGTCCAAACGCGCTGTCTCATTCTGTTTCAGCCAGATGTCCTGGGAGAGTATCATCCAGGCCTTCATAAAATATGGCGCGGCCTGCTCTGGTTCCCCTAGCAGGATGAGGCATTCAGCTATTTCCTCAGAGACATACCCATCTTCATCTTGTCCTGCTGCCTGCATCTCTTTTTCAAGCTCATATTGCATTGCCAACGCCTTATCAATTGCTCCCAGTGAACGATGTGTCCTGGCTACACACCACTTGGCAATCTGGGTTTCAGCAACCTGTTCATGGGCTTTTCGCCATTCAAGCGCTTTCAGGAATACTTCCATGGCCTTTTCATATTCATTCATATCGTGATAAGTCCAGCCAATGTTATTGTAAAGAGAGCCCAACCACCCCTGCGCTCTTTTATCCAGGCTTTTCTCTGCTAAAGCCATGGCCTTTTCATTCCACAATAGTTGTTGATCCTGGGGAGCTGCAATTCCCAGCATATGTGCTGCATCTACTGCGTAAAAGTCAGCTTTAGCCGCAAGACCGGATTCCCAGGCTTCCAAAAATAAAGGCAATGATTCTTCCTTTTTTCCAGAGGAATTAAGAGTTCTTCCTCGTTCCAACAAATAGCGAATCTTGGCAATGGGATAGTCAGGACTTAGTTCAGTTTCAATTTGGTCTAATAGTGTATGGGCCTCTTCATATTTTTGCTGAAGACCCAGGGTACGGGCAATTTGTGTCCGCAATTCTAGTACATATCCTGAATCCTGTGCCTCAGTTGTATTGGCCAGTATATCTCTGAATTTCTGCTCTGATTGAGCAGGTTCATTGTATTTCCATAATTTATCGAAATCATTCATTTGATTATCCTCATCTCCCACGACCCCACTATTATCAGGTGAACAACTAATAATTGCTATTAGAATGCTCAATAATGCCGCATTTTTTCTATTCATTATAGAACGATCCCAGAATATTTTATACTCATTATCCTTTGCTAATTTCAAATTAAGCCGTATGGTAAAGGTGTAAAGCATAAAAATGGGTCCCGTGGGGAACCGAATCCTATCTTTTGGGAGTGAAAGGGGAATAGACCATGAGTACATCAGGTATCAATCGCTACTCAAGAGGAGCCACTTGGCTGCTCGTTATCTATTTATCCGTGATAGTTTCTGGATGCGCTAATAGACCTGCTGAGATTACGCCAGAGCAGGCCAGGATACTCCAGACCAGAGAATTCAACGGATCCCCAGAAGAAGTGGCCAAGGCAGCGAGTCTTGTTCTCCAGGAAATGCATTACACACTGGGCACTGTGGACATGGACCTGGGAATCATGACAGCCAGTAGAAATTCTGAATATCTCTTAGCCCCAATAAGCCGAGAAGCACTCGCCGAAGAGAACTTGGAAAGTGATGTAGGGACTTTCTGTTTGATAGCAGGGACCATGGCCGTCGTAGGTCTTTTTATTGCATGGATATTTGATGCTTTCGATGATGATGAAGGTGACAAAGATGATGATGATAATGACAATCGTCGCCCCCCTAGCCGTTCTCATAGATCTCGTACCCACCAACATGATTCTGGATGGTCTATATTTGGGTCCAGTGATTCGAGTCCTTCTAGTGCAGATTCTTATACCTATATCATGACCATTAATCTTAATGCACTTTCTCTTCAGCAAACACAGGTGCGCCTGACTGTTCAGGGAGAACACTACCAAGGTCCCAGTCTTGTTGCAACCGGTCCAGTACAAGACCAACAGTTTTTCATAGATTTTTTCAATCGTTTGCACACTGAACTGCAACCCTAACTGAGATTCGTTAGTCTACCATTACTAGCTAAACAATAAGATTGAGATCAGCACTACTTTCACTTATCCTGTTCGCGCAAATTGTATGCGCCCAGGAGATGACACCCCTTGACTCGCTTTACGTCCAGGATTCGCTTTCGTTTGGACAAAAAATAATACTGAAACCTATAAGTTCATGGCAGCATTTCAGCTATGAATCGTCATCACTAAACTGTCAATTCGAGAAGTCATGCTCAAATTTCATGGTTGATGCCATCCTGGAAAAAGGAATTTTGCAGGGCTCAGTCATTGGAACTGATCGGATCATTCGCTGCAATCCCTCAGCTCGACATTACCACTTCCAGCGCTCGGATCCAAAGCTTCACTACGATGGCCGGTTGGTGGATCCCTTGGAATATGTGCGAGAGCCCAATCCTGGGAAGAGCCCAGTTTTAGCTACCTCACTATCAATCATTCCAGGTTTAGGTAGGGCATATGCTGGACATCCAGTTGACGGCCTATTCAGCTTTTTTATCGTCTCTGGATTTGCTTTTAATACCTACAATCACTCCCAGTCAGACAACCCCATTCGAGCTGGGATTAATGCCAGCTTTATGACCCTTTTTTGGTTGGCTGATTTTTATGGTGCTTACCGCACTGCCAAAATGGTTCCTCCAAGAAATTCCCAACCCTAACATCCAACACACCCTCCCCTGATCACAGATATGCAGTATTGAATTAACTGCCTGTTTCAGATAGATTATTGCTCTCAAATTGATAGCAGAAATCCAGTCCAGCATTACCACCAAAACTGGTGTTAAGGGGAAAACATGAAAAGTAAAAAAATGATACTCCGAATCACTCTTGCACTCCTCTCAGTCATTGTCATCTTTGGTTGTTCCAGTAACCCATATGTAAAAGATATTCCTAAGGAACAATACATTGTCATGTTGTCCCTGGATGGCTGTCGTTGGGATTACCCTCAAATGGCTGACATGCCCAATCTGGAAGCCATCGCACGTGAAGGTGTTAAACTCGAATCTTTACAGCCCGCTTTCCCCAGTAAAACCTTTCCCAATCACTATAGCATTGCGACTGGTTTATACCCAGATCATCATGGAATTGTACAGAATACCTTTTACGACCCGGATATGGACGCCTACTATAAGATTCGAGACCGAGATGCTGTGGCAAATAAGGATTTTTATGGCGGAGAACCTATTTGGGTTACCGCAGAGAAACAGGGATTAAAGAGTGCTTCATTCTATTGGGTGGGAAGCGAAGCTCCCGTCAATGGCACCTATCCTTCTAGATGGAAAAAGTATGATCATCACTTTTCATATGAAGCGAGAGTAGACACTGTTATAGCCTGGCTATCCCTTCCTAAAAAGGATCGTCCACGCCTTATCACCTGGTATTATCCTGAACCAGATGAAGTTGGCCACAATACCAGTCCTGAAAGTGAAAAAACCAGACTTAAACTTGAATATCTGGACAGCTTGATTGGAGATTTCCGGCATAAGCTGGCCAAACTTCCCATTGCGGATCAAATTAATATCATTGTGACGGCTGACCATGGCATGACACGAATTACCGGTGACAAATGGATCTATTTTGAAGATTACATCCAGCCAGCATGGCTGGACACCTCCTTGGGTAGCACGCCGGTCTGGATGTTTGATGTCAAGGAAGGTTATGAAGATTCCGTTTATCTCAACCTCAAGCGGGCAGAGCATCTTAACGTATGGAAAAAGGATAGCATCCCTGACACGCTACATTATGGCAAGAACTCACGTGTTATGGATATTGTGGTAACACCCGATCTCCATTGGAGTATCGGATGGGGAGATAGAAAATATCCCCTTGATATGGTTGGTGGAGCTCACGGATATGATCCTCGATACAAGGATATGCATGCAATTTTTTACGCCTCAGGTCCCGCGTTTAAACATGGATATGTTCATCCAACCGTTGAAAATATTAATATCTACCCCCTTCTGGCCAAAATCCTGAATCTCCAACCCGCAGAGACCGATGGCAAGCTCGAAAATGTCAGTCGCATGCTGAAACCCAAGATGCTGATAAACAACTAGCTATGCTGGATATTGTTTTTCCCGGAGGATTGTATGTCTTCGCAGGAATTATCGTCCTGCTCCTAACCTTCTACAGATGGATAAACAGGTCCGATCGCTGATGGGCAAAATCAAAAAAGTGGCCAAATATTTCATCCTCTCTGCAATCACAATAGTGGGTTTGAATTCTTGTTTCCTTTCTGATTTGCACCTCAAGGAATATTTACGCCCCGTCCGTAAACTCTTAAATAAAGAACGGAGCTATTGGACCGATAAAATTGAGTATAAAGGCGAGACTGGATCTGAGATTGTCTACTATAAAAATGGACGACCTGCCCTGGAGCGTTTTTTCGATGAAAAGGGGCTACTAACAACCATCACGTATCTAGGCAGAGATGGTCGTGCCTTGCGGACTGATTCTCTGGTCTATGCAGGCGGGGAAATAATTGGTGGGTACTACTACTCGGAGCCCAATCACAAGCTCCAGCTACGGTTCCTGAGTTACAAACAACAGGGACAACTGAGTCAACGCTCATGGTATGGTGCTTTAAATGAATTATTGAGCCGTGAATTTTTCTTGTTTGACCGCAGTGGGAACCGACGAATGAGAATGATTTTCGATGGAAATGATTCCCTGCTCTACACCGAATCTTACACACGCGGGTCAGATGAATTGGAGCTACAGAACACCTACTCCATTTTTGGTGAACTGATTTCTCAAACCATCTATGAACCTGGTAAATCCCCCTATAGATATGACTTTAAATCGGGTGGTAAAGTCACACGTATTTCTGAACTTTATCCAGGCGGTAATCCCAAATGGTCAAGTGATCTGTTCTACAATTCCAAGGGGTTGATTGAACGCAGCAATTTTAGTGTCGACGGACGCTTCTTGTTCACCCACCTGGGAGACATTGAACTTTTTCAAGAATCCCTTCGATCATGGAAGCACCCCGCCTCACCCAGTCAAGTCCAGCATATCCGCAAATTCAGTCATACCGACCCATTTGTAGAGGAAATTGTTGGTGAGCAGCCTGACTCAAAAATCATTGAATATAGATTACCCCGCAGTAAAGCTGTATTCTTGCGATCTCTTTTTGATGAAAACAATTTGCCCGTACGAGATAGCATTTTTTCCAGCGGTCATGGGTCTCATCCTGTTTCTGTCCGGCAATTTAGCGACAAAGGATTTGTTGCTCATGAGGTAACATATGATTTGTCAGGCAAACCAAAGTGGCTACATAAATGGTTCAGAGATGATCGTGAACGGGTCATTCGAGAGGAAGTTATAGCCCTTCCTGACACCTTTTCTGCCGCTGTGAGTCGGTTTTATGATAGCTTTAGTTTGCCAGCTTTCTCCGAACGCTTTGCATCCCCAGATTCATTTGATGGAACCTGGGTGTTTTATCATGGAGGCGGCATTAATAAAACCCTCTTTTATAATAATCAATTCGATTTAAGTGAGTCGTGGCTCCTAAGACCAGCGGGTGATACCACGCAACATTCAACCTTTGAAAATGTTGACTATATCAGGGTAGAATCCAAATATGGACTAAATGACACCCTCAAATCACAACTCCGATTCACAGATGATGGTCTTTTAAGTTGGGAGCTGTTTTTTGATGGGCAAAAGCGTATCATTAAGGAAGTTCATCGAAAGAAGGATGGATCCATCTACAGGGAGGTCAGCTACAATCACGCCGAACGAAGCATCACCAGCACAACTTATGCACCACTCAATGTGGGGTCTACAGGACAATTCAAGGGGGATCTCACTTCACGAGTAGTCTCTAAATTGAACAACCAAGGCCAGAGCATTCAGGTTATTTCCTACAATTCCAGTGGTGAGGCTGACTGGGAAAAGCGCAATGCCTATCGCTCTGGGAAGCTGCTAAAATCAGCCCAACTGGATCCCCAGGGTAAACCGGTATTCATCTCTGATTACACCCACAACGACATGGGACAGGTGCTCACCGAAACCGCCCTTGATAAAGATGGTGGACTTGTCCATACCATTGAAAACCAATACAATGATGAGAACCAGCTTATCTGGAAAACATTTTCATCCACGCTATCTGGAACTGTTAGCGCAAATCGACTTTATTATGATGACTTGGGTAGAGTGCAGCGAGATGAGATCATTCAGGATAAACGATTTTTAGAGGCCATAGAATATGAATACTTCCCAGAGTTCTATCTGAGGATGGCCACACACTATACACCTGAACGTGAGATTATTCGCAAAGAGGCTGAGAATTATTTTGGCAATAATGTTTTTACTTCCAGCCCAAGCGAAGACGATAAAGGGAACTCTAAATGAAAAATATCTGGTTCGTTTCAATTCAACTCATCCTTATTTTGGGTCTCACAGCTTGCGCAGGCTTTAAAAATAAAGAGGTCACCGCTCCACATGAAGTTGGTATAGCTTACATGAATCTGGAGACAGGAGAAATTCTGGCGTTTAACGCGCATGAGCTCTTCCATGCCGCCAGCACCATGAAAACCCCTATCATGTTTCAGCTATTCAAAATGAGGGACAAGGGCATCATCGATTTAAAACGTGAAGTCCCTGTAAAGAATCAATTTACCAGTATTGTTGACGGCACCCTGTTCAGCCTGCCAATTGAATCTGAAAAAGACGAAATTCTATACCCTTACATTGATCAAAATCTCAGCTACTATGACCTCATTGAACAGATGATTACCCATAGCAGCAACCTGGCCACAAACATATTAATAGAATACACGGGAGCTGATTCAATCAGCGCCACTATGCGTGAAGTTGGCGCAGATGGTGTGTTGGTCATGCGGGGCGTTGAAGATCTTAAAGCATACAACCTGGGGTTAAATAACGTAACTTCTGCATACGGGATGATGAAGGTCATGGAAGCCGTTTACAAGTCAGACCTCCTCGCCGATTCTTCACACCAGGAAATGCTGGAAATCCTCAAACGTCAGCACTATAACACCATGATACCTGCTGGCTTGCCAAAGGATGTCATTGTGGCACACAAAACTGGCTCAATCACTGGCATTGCCCATGATGCCGCACTGGTTTTTCCACCTGACGCTCCTCCGTTTGTATTGGTTATTTTAACACGGGGCTGGGATGACCATGCCGCTGCACAGAGAGTGGGTGCGCTCATAAGCTCCAAGGTTTACGATTATCATCGTGGTTTATTAAAGCGAACTGATATTGCTATCCCTGATTTATTAAAGGCTGAATAGCCTCGAAAATTTGCCGCGCCCTTTATCCAAAAACCCGTTGAGGTACCTCGAAATAGAAACTGGCGTCAAGGGGTGCAAAATGTTATGATACGCCCATGATAAATCTACATATTCTGGCCGCAGATGCTGCCGTCAAAGCTGGCCAAATTCTCATCAAATATTACAAAAATGCTTATGAGATCCAGGACAAGGGATATCATAACCCTGTAACGACTGCTGATCATGAAGCAGACGCCTTTTTGAAGCAATTTCTCATGGAGGCAACGCCAGATTTTGGGTGGCTGTCAGAAGAAACAGTAGACTCACCTGAACGACTTGATAAGGAGTTTGTCTGGATCGTTGATCCTCTTGATGGGACCAAGGAATTTATTGAAGGGGTTCCCCATTTTGTCACATCAATCGGCTTGGTTCAAAATGGAGCTCCCATACTAGGTGTTCTCTATAACCCCATTACTGAGGAGCTCATTAGAACTGATGAAGCTGGGGTTGTTTGGTACCAGGATAAAAAGGCTGTGCTCTGTCAGGAGACAAAACTAAAAAACGTGGGTTGTTTAAATAGTCGCTCTGAAACACGACGGGGGCTCTGGGAGCCCTGGGCCAATGAATTTAAAAAATTAATCCCCATTGGGAGCGTGGCATACAAATTGGGACTGGTCGCTGCTGGCCAGCAGGACTTCTTTGTCACCTTGCGCCCAAAAAATGAATGGGATGTGTGTGCTGGACATGCGCTCTTACTAGGGCTTGGTGGCACTATGAAGACAACAACTGGTGCAGAAATTTCATACAATCAGCCCGATACCATTATCAAACCAGGAATGACGGGTGGTAACACAGATTTGGTAGAGGCTTTCATTAGTAGATTCAATGCGCGGGAAGGGAAATAAAATGAGTAATGATTCAAAACAATTCGAAGCATTTGATGTCCTGGGAGATGGGATCAGTTTTGTTCGACTTATCAACACCATGGGCTCTGATGTCGAAATTGTCAATGGAGCCAGAGTTTCATTTGGAAAACGTAGGGAAGAATTGGATGACAAAGATAAAGTTCTTATTCAATACCTCGCTGATGAAAGACACACGTCCCCTTTTGAGCACGTCGCTTTTACTTTTCATGTAAAATGCCCGCTTTTTGTGACACGCCAATGGCATCGTCATCGCACCTGGTCCTACAATGAGATTAGCCGTAGATATACATCCATGAATCTCGAATTTTATGTACCCATGGCATATCGCCAACAGGCTGAAACAAATCGTCAGGCTAGCACTGATGACCTGGTGGAAGAAACAAAAGACGGTAAAAATATTCACGATCTCGTGGAAGCCCATACTGCAGGCGCATTTGAGTTTTATGAAGAGTTGATCAAACAGGGTGTGGCCAGAGAGCAAGCCCGTATGGTGCTTCCTCAAAATATGTATACGGAGATGTACGCCACTGTGAATCTCCACAATTTGATTCACTTTGTCGAATTACGGATTCATACAGGCGCCCAATGGGAAATTCAACAGTATGCACTCAAGCTCCTGGATCTTGCCGAAGAAGCGGCACCCTTTGCCATCAAGGCAATCCGCAAAGCAAGAAACTGGTAGGGAGATTATATGGAAACTATTGGATTTGTATTTGGCCTTGCTGGGCTGGCCTTTGCATTCATCGCAATCGGCCGCCTCAATAAATTGGAAGATAAATTAAAAGAACTCGAGGTCCTGGATAAAGACTTCAAGTCTGGTGAGAGAATTTTATAGATAATTGTTCAGCTTTAAGAATGGAGAGAAACAATCATGGCTAAAGCTAATGCTGTATACGCCCAATCAGGGGGTGTCACCAGTGTCATTAACGGATCTGCCTATGGCGTAATTAAGGCAGCCCAGGAATCTGGTATCATTGATAACATCTATGGTGGACTCTATGGTATCAATGGTGTTTTGGAAGAAAATCTGGTTGATATAAGTCAGGAAAGCACTGCTGATATTGATAGACTGCCCTACACACCTTCGGCAGCTTTTGGATCCTGTCGCAAGAAATTGCCCTCACTGGAAAAAAATCGAGCTGACTTTGAGCGAATTATTGAAGTATTTAAAGCCCATGATGTCCGCTACTTCTTTTACAATGGTGGCAATGACTCCATGGATACAGCACACAAAATTTCCCAACTTTCCCATGACATGGGTTATGATGTTACCTGTATTGGTGTTCCAAAGACCGTTGATAATGATTTGCCAGTCACCGACAATAGCCCTGGGTTTGGTTCCGTTGCCAAATACAATGCGGTTTCACTCCGCGAGGCCTCATTTGATGTGGCTTCCATGCATCATGATAGCACCAAAGCATTTGTGGCTGAGACCATGGGTCGTCATGCCGGCTGGATTGCTGCTTCTACAGCTATGGCAGGCAATAATGAGAATGAAGGTCCACACATTATTTTACTCCCGGAAATCGCCTTTAGAGAAGAAGCTTTCCTAGCAGAGGTAGAACGCATTCGGGCCAAAGTTGGATATTGTGTGATAGCCGTCTCAGAGGGACTACAAAATGAAGCCGGCAAATTCGTAGCAGATGCTGGAACAGTGGATATGTTCGGTCACACTCAGCTCGGTGGAGCTGGTGATTTCATTTCCAATCTGATCAAAAACAAATTGAAGATCAAAGTACACAATGCCTTGCCAGATTATTTTCAACGCTCTGGCCGTCACATCGCATCCAAGACAGATGTTGAACAGGCAATCGCCGTTGGAACAGAGGCCGTGCGTCTGGCAGCGGAAGGTCTTAACGGTCAGATGGTAACCATAGTCAGGGATTCGGATACACCTTACTCTTGGTCAGTTGGTCATACTGATATTGTTAATATCGCCAACAAAGAGAAAGTGCTTCCTGCCGAGTATATTCGCGAGGACGGCTTTCACGTTACTGAGGCATTTCGAACCTATTGCCAACCACTTATTGAGGGAGAGTTGTGGCCAGATTATTCTGGTGGAATCCCTGTCTACAGCCAACTTACAAGGAATCTTGTCCCTAAAAAATTAGGATAATTTACTGCATTAAAAGCGTTTGGAGGAACATTTCCAATCGTATATATTGACCCGCTTTTTAAAGTATGCATGGTGGGCGTAGCTCAGTTGGTAGAGCGCGCGGTTGTGGTCCGCGTGGTCGTCGGTTCAAGCCCGACCGTTCACCCCATGAAGGCTCGAAAAAACATTTTTCGAGCTTTGACATTTGGTCCCTTCGTCTAGTGGTTAGGACTCGAGATTTTCATTCTCGCAACAGGAGTTCAATTCTCCTAGGGATCACAAAAAACCCGATCGAAAGATCGGGTTTTTTTGTTTCACTTTTTACACTTCAAAGAATCCTGCATCAAATCTCCATCGCTTTATTTGCTGCAACCCACTTGTCCAATGCTGTTGCATAGGCAATCATAAGCGATTCCACCTTAAAGGCCTTTAATAGGTCTTCGTAGGTTGTCGCAGGAGTAATAGTAATTTTTTCAGATACATATTTTGCATTCGCAGGAGGGATGCTCATTGGCATTACCACTGATCCCTGGTACGCCCTATAGCTGATTCCAATTGTCACATCGAAGACGAAGTCATCATAGGCACCATCCTCAGGTTCCTGACGAATAGCCGCAATGTTACACTCTGCCAAAACATCTGCACCTGATGATTGCATCATATCGAAATACCATGAGTCTGTTCCACCGACTCGGACCTTGATATTTTTCCAGGAGCTGAAATCTGCAAGATCCCGTGCAATTACAACAAATGTCTTTGTATCGGATTTTGGTTTAAGGCTAGCCATTCTTTGATATGGAGCTGTATTTACAAAATCGTCTCGAGGAGTCTCCTCTGCACCAAACCCCACTGTCATCGCTGCCATAATTCCATCGGCCATGTGGTCAGCTAGTTGGGTAAGTACGGGAACCCCAAAATCCATTCCCCATCGTTTTGTAGTCGTTGTAACTGTGTTTCCACTTGTTTCTTTTTTCTCCCATGAGCCACCTGTAACGCCCTTAAAGACAAATGTGCTTAAACCCACCTGATTAATTTTATCAATATCAGCCACTGCACCAACCATGGGATTGTATTTATAAGGTGTTTCAGCAATAGTAAGAGCTACATCACCTTCTACGACTTCGATGGCAGGAATCGCTGGTCCATCACGCTTTGTGGGCTTGCCGCTGACATTCACTTCAATGGCATCTATATCAGTATAGCTGACAATAGCGTCTCCATTAAAAACATACCGAATCTCATCTTTCTGACGCTCCAGCTGGATGATATTGGCTCCTAATTTAAATTTTGTTGCAGGTTGCAGGCTTTCAGCAAGCATCTCTGAAGTAATAGTCGCATGACCGACATCATTGAAAAGGCCGATTGGGAGAACATTCTCCAGACCAATTTGGGTCACCATCATGGACAATTTAACAACCTTGCTGGTATCAGTTCCAGGGGTCCATTCGATTTCAAAACCTTTGCTCAAGTCGATCTCGGTATCTGGTGCCGGGGAAGTCAGGGTGATTTTATCACCCATATATGTCTCGGTAAAAGTCACTGCTTCCTCAGCAGAGCCCTTTACTGAAAAGGCAAGCTCGCTGCCATTGGTGAGATCCATAGGCAGCATATACACACCACTACCATAATAGGTTAACTCACTGCCATTCACTTGAACACTACCCTCAACTTGCAAAAGTTTCATCCCTCTCGAGAACAGGATGGTGACATTACTTGGGTTTTCAGGGGCTGAGATACCAGCCTTAGCCATATATTCTGCTTCTAATGCTGTATATGGTCTTGCTCGGTTCACATTATTGAGTTTAATAAATGGGGTTACATCTGATACCGTGGTAGTCGAGCCCTCCATGGCCTTTGCAACCACCCCTCCAACTGCCAGTAGTGCCTTTCCGGAATATTGTTCAACTGTGGCACAACCAACAAGAAGGGTTAAAATCATCATTCCACAAACAACCATTTTTGAGCGCATTTCGCCTCCTTGGTAAAATTTTCGTATAGAATTGTGGTGGATCGAATACTCAAAACCACCTTCACTCCTCACATCTGTTGTGATCGAATAAAATATTAAACAATTTGGCGAGAGCAATATTAAACAATACATAATCTATCATCTATTGTCTGAGCATAGCTGTGTTGTGGTTTAAGGGGAAAAGCTATCTTCAAGTTAGATGAGAACTATCTAATACTACTCAGGGACTCCAGAAGATATCGCCACCCTTTACGATCAAGCTCAGCGGACATTTTACGATACCCATAGCCATAGTCTGGATCCTGACTCTTTTGCATGTTAAGTAGGCGAAATTTGGCATATTCTGAACGAATATCTTTGTAAACAAGTTCACTCCCAAGATTGCAAAAGCCCTCGCAGATATCAGATCTCAACTCAAGATCCCTACCAAATAAATAGACGTGTAATAATTCATGTGCCAAAACAGCTCTAAACATAGTCAGGGGCAGATGAGAAAGGATATAGATGTGGCTACTTTTTGAAATAACCCTGCCATTCTGGATCTGAATATTGTGCTGCGTAAATCCGTTCATGGCATCTGAATAAGATGAAGCAAGTTGTTCCAGTTTTTGGCGGTCCACCAGAGTAATAGGAATTTCATCAGGCAGGTTATCTATCCCGTTCGACTCCAACAACCTGCGGACATATGACACGGAAGCCCCCAAGAGAAAGTCCCCTGAAACTTCAGTTTCATTACAGATTCCGCATAGAAAACGCCCATCACCCAGCTCGAACCCACCGCCGGTTAATGCTTCACAGATAAGTCGGCCACAGGTACTGCATTCTGGTAATTCTGATGAGTGACGCCCATGAAATGAATATTCCCAATAGTCTGTATAGTACTTGCCTTGAAGTGGTAGATTGCAAATGGCACATTTTGGGAGGATGTGATCGGTGTAGCACACGGGATGATACATTTTATCATCTAGGATAGCATACTTTCCATCGATGACTTTCCCGCAAAGTTCACACCTCGGTTGCACATGATCACGATAACAATTCTCATGATAGGATTTACCGTCTGTAGTGAGATAGTTTCCCTTAATGGTCTTATTGCAGTAATTGCATTTAAGATCCTGCGGCAGAATACTCCCGGTAAAGAGGAGAAGTACAATCAGGACTATGAGGGGCGTGAATCGCATGAGCTAATATATCACGGGATAGAATATTAACCCAAATAGATAAGTACTAAATCGACTGGGACTATATCTTTTCGTGCACTGCCAAAACAGGTGGTGAGTGCGTAACGATGCCTTTCTTGTCCTGATATGAACGCCACTTGCTATCTATGTAGGGTGTGATATACCAGACAACAGCGCATAGAAAGAGGCCGGCATAGATATCGACGACATAGTGGTGTCTGAGATAGACAGTAGCAATTATTAAGGACACACCGATGGGGAGGAAGATCCAGAAGAGACCCTTGTGGAAACGCCAGGCCATTCCCAGAGTAAGAAAGGTGATGGTGCAATGCAGAGAGGGGAAGGCCCCTCTGGCTGAAGCAGAACTAATATTCACCACAGCTCTGGCGCTATCTGAGATGAGTGATGTCCCCTTAAAAATATTTATGGTATACATATCTGCCAGGGCAAGTCGGGGTGGCGCAGCGGGGAATAAAATATAGAGCAGATAACCCCCATAATAACACAGCATCATGGTGAGCATAAGGGTTCTAAATTCACGTTTCTCCCCCTTGTAATACATATAAAGCGCCAGGGTCACTGTGATCCAGAAATAATTCATATAGGCAAATGACAGCCAGTCAGTTAGCCAGGGAGTATAAAACTTTTCAGCCCACACCGTTGGGGATACGCCAAACATCCATTCATCAATAGCATTTAATTGGAAATGTACATCATGGGGATTTACAAAATGAATGGTATCATGGAGATTGGTATAGACAGCAATAGCAAAAATAAAGGGCGCAACTTCCCGAATAAATTTGAAGGCTTTCTTATCTGGCCTGTACCACAGAAACCAATAGAAGATCACCATGAGAATAACCGTTACAATTATTCTGGCAATGCCACCTTCAATCTTTTTTGAATCTTCACCAACCGTTGTGTAAAAATACCAATTGGCCCTGATAGTAATCAGTGTGGACGGTATGAGAAAGATCAGGAAAATGATCTCCTCAATTCGTAGACTCTGTATACGCCGTATCCAGGTTTTTAACATTCTGTATCTCCCATCATCTTACACAACTACATCTATCTACAACTGTACTTCTTGAAATTCTACAATACTCAGGATTCCCAGAGCTGCCAGGACAAAAATGAGACAACCCAAGATGACCCCTACCCCCACGGCCAAGCTGGTTTGTTTGCTGGAAAGATTCATCACCCTGGCCAGGGCTAATCCAGTCCACACACCTCCGCCAAAGGGTATAGCTGTCATAGCAAGAGGACCCAGCCATCCGATTTTCATAAGCCCAGCCGTCCATTTTCTTTTGCTCAATCGTTCCTGAATTCGCTGGGAACGTTCCTGCAAATAGATGGCCCATTTAAATTTTTCAAAGGATAGATCAAACATACGGGTCAGAAATACCATCAACACAAAGTCTGAAAGGATAACGATGATTCCTACCTCCCAGGCATTGAGACCCATTAATAAACCAAGAGGGAAGGCTGCCTTCTTTCCCAACGTATACTGCGCTACAAGTAGCGGGATAATAGCCAGTATTTTAGGAGGGATCAGCTGAATCGTCCTCAACTTTTTTTACGATCATCAGGCGTTGGTAAGCTGTGTAATTGGTGCCAATAGCAAGGATGATAATAGATACTTCCAGCACAAGCTCACTACCGAAGAAACCAACACCCCAGGGATTCAAAAGAGCTCCTAGGGACAAAATAACAAAGCGTTCGAAACGCTGCATAAAGCCCACCAGTTCCTGTATGCCCAGGGATTGAGCGCGAGCGCGAATATAACTCACCATCATGGATCCCATGACGGCCAGGAATGACCAGAAAAACATGGGGCTATCTTTAAAGTGGTAGGTGATGCCCATAAATACAAACATCTCCACATAGCGATCCAGGCTGGAGTCCAGGGTGGCACCAAATTTACTTGAGCGCTCCCCCAATCGAGCCACAGTTCCATCAAGGGTATCCAGGATGCCACTTAACAAGAGGAGCAATCCTGCCGTGGCACTGTGCCCAAACATGAAAAATCCAGCAGCAATCACACCAATAATTGAAGCCGTGAAGGAAATTGAGTTGGGATTCATCTTTGCCAGCGGCGAAGATGAGACGATGAATTTTACAACCTTATAATAGCCCTCTATAAGATGATGACGATTAAACATCCCTGTTCGCAATTCTATTCGTAGGAATCATAATATTCGTGTCCAATATGAGTAATAAGTTCCTCGCCCATCATCCAGCGAAGTGTATTCTTCAATTTGGTGAGTTGAATGAAGATATCATGCTCTGGATAAAGACCAGGTGCTACCATGGGTGCCTTAAAGTAGAATGAAAGCCATTCCTGGATGCCTCGCATGTTATGGCGATGTGCCAGATCTGCGAATAACACCAAATCCAACACAATGGGTGCAGCAAGAATGGAGTCGCGACATAAAAAGTCAACTTTTATCTGCATTTTGTAGCCCATCCATCCAAAGATGTCAATATTATCCCAACCTTCCTTGGCATCACCACGGGGTGGGTAATAATTGATCCGAACCTTGTGGTAGAGATCTTTGTAAAGATCTGGATAAACGTCAGGTTGCAGGATGTAGTCCAAGGCGCCCTTTTTTGAAACTTCCTTAGATTTAAATGACATGGGATCGTCCAATACTTCACCATCACGGTTGCCCAGAATATTGGTAGAGAACCAGCCCTCAACCCCAAGCATTCTGGATTTGAGTCCAGGAGCAAGAATGGTCTTCATTAGTGTTTGACCTGTCTTGAAATCTTTGCCGCCAATAGGCAGTCCTTCTGCCATGGCCAATTCCTGTATTGCTGGAATATCTACTGTGAGGTTTGGTGCGCCCATGAGAAAGGGAAGACCAGATTTCAGAGCCGCATAAGCATAGATCATACTTGGGGCTATGAGAGGATCATTATCTCGTAATGCTGCTTCAAACTTTTCCAGAGTACTATGGATGTCTGAAGGCTCAAGGTAGGCTTCCGTGCTGGCACACCAGATCATGACTTCTCGAGTCGTCTTGTTGGTTTTTCTGAAAGCCTTGATATCGTCCATGAGCATTTCAGCCAACATCATTTTGTTGGGAGCCGATTTCTTATGTACACCATCTATGTTTTTGATATAGGCTGGATCGAAAACCGCTTTCATTGGTTTGACAGCTTCCAGTGCTGGACGTGCTCTTTCGAGATCTTGAGGTGTTAAAACGTTTGCCCGTGTTGCAGCCTGGTATCCATCATCTTCAAAAATATCCCAGGCGCCAAAGACCAAATCCTTAAGTTCCGCAAGTGGTACAAAATCTTTTATTTTAGGACTGCGGTTCTCAGTTCTTTTCCCCAGGCGAATGGTTCCCATCTGGGTGACACTGCCAATAGGCGCAGAATGCCCATTAATGATGGCATCTACACCAGCGATAAATGTGGTTGATACTGCTCCTAATCCAGGAATTAAGACTCCCAGTTTCCCCTGTGGTGCTTTTGTATCCAAAAAAATACTCCTCTCACGCTATCAACAGATATCAGCGAATAATTAAAGGCAAAATTTAATCTCGCCACCAGGCAATTCAAGGCATGGATTGGTGCATCTGGCCAGGCTCTGGTGGGGCTCAACAACTTATGAAAAAACCCGGTTTCCCTATGGACTTTATAATAACTGGGTGGAACTCATATTTTGGTCTATAATTCAGTGATCCACACCTTATTTTGCCAGCAATGAAGCGGGATGCCATATTTAATAATACTCTCCTCCAGGCGCTACGCATTGAGGAAGTCATCGGTTTACTACTCATAACATTCGCCATTTTATTCGCCAGTATTTCAAACCTATATATGTTCATGAGCAACCTGCCAGAAGCGCAAAACGCTGTCGCCAATATTTCTCGCATCCTGGCCTCCACTTTTTTTACCTTTATATTTTATCGATCCATCCTCTTGCATGCAGAAAACAGACAGTTTCAAATCTTTCGTGATTTTGCACCCTTTTTATCTATCCTGATTATTTATTTCAATCTTCAGGATGCCATATTTCTCATTAATCCAAAGGACATTCACCACACACTCATTCAACTGGATGAGAAACTATTGGGGTTTCAGCCTACTGTCTGGGCCGAAAAATTTTACCATCCCAGACTCACAGATTGGTTCTCATTTTCCTATTTGAACTACTATTTCATGACTCCAATCTTGTTGGCTCTTCTCTATCTGAACAAGAGCTATGAGAGCTTTAGAAGGGTAATCGTGACCATAATGATTAGTTATTTCATGGGCTTTATCAGCTATATCATATTCCCTGCATCCTCACCCTATCTGGTCATTCCAGAGATGTATGACGTAGATATCTGGCAGGACACATCCTTTATCTCCTGGCTCACCTACAGCATTGTTGATTTATCACCCCATCGGGTCCGTGATGCCTTCCCATCCATGCACAATGCAATCGTACTATTGACGATGATTATGGCCTGGCGCTATCATCGAACTTTTTTTTGGGTGCAGTTTCCAGTGGCCATCTCCTTGCCCTTTGCTACGATATATTTAAGATATCACTATGCCGTTGATATCATTGGCGCACTTCCAATTGTAGCTGCAGGGCTGTACATCAGTCCGCGCCTTGAACAAAAATGGAGACAGGTCCAAACAAGAGATACCTCTTTTGAGGACCCCTCAGCGAAAGTAGTGTGAATTTTTGAGCGCTGAAAAACGGATCAAAGTCTCTCTCATCCAATCAGGCGAGGATACATTGGCATCCAGACAAATACGTGAAGAAGTATTTGTAGTAGAACAACAGGTTCCTGTGGAAATTGAATATGATGATTACGAACAGATTTCTACACACATACTTGCAAAACTCAATGGCGTTCCAGTTGGCACCGCCCGTTGGCGAAAGACTGAGCATGGTCAAAAACTTGAGCGGTTTGCAGTGCTGAAATCAGCGAGAGGCAAGGGAGTCGGAGAAGCTCTTGTGAATTACATTCTCCATGAAATTGAAGATTCCGAACCTGCCTATTTAAATTCACAAGTATCAGCCATACCCTTTTATGCTCGACTAGGGTTTGAAGAAACTGGTGGAATCTTTTACGAGGCCGGAATTCCCCATAAAAAAATGGTTCGAAAGTCCTGCCAAAAAAAATGACCTAAAAAGGCCATTTTTTAAACTTGTTGAAAACGCTATTCGGAGATGAGCTTTTTGGCGACCTCATCTGATTTTGCCTTGATGGCTTTATGAAGTGAACCACCATGACTATCCATGGTAACTACTGCAGGAAAATCCTTTACTTCAATATGCCAGAAGGCTTCTGGCACACCAAGTTCATCCAGCATATAAACATCATGCACCTTCACCACTGATTTTGCCAGGGAAGCAGCCAGTCCGCCAATTGCATGGAGGTATACGCCTCCCGATTTTGCCAGACCCTCAAGTGTTTTTGCACCCATGCCACCCTTCCCAATTACTGCACGCACCTTGTAATATTCCATCACAGCTGCTTCATAGGGCTCTTCACGAATACTAGTGGTTGGACCAGCTGCCACAAATGACCAGGAGCCATCTTCATGCTGCTTCACCACAGGACCACAGTGGTATATCATGCTGTCTTCCATGACTGGTTTGAGCCAATCAGGCCAATTTTCATGGATGTATTTGTGAGCGGCATCTCTGGCGGTGACCATCAATCCTGAGATGAGAACTTCATCACCCATCTTTAATTCACGAATGGCTGCCTCTGAGATTGGTAATTGTAAGTTAATCATAAGTCACCTCCCCCTTGACATTCAAAATCATACTGTGTCTACGATACGCCCAACACATGTAGGATATTGAAACAAAGAAAGATGCCGGTAATCGATGCATGGTCCCCATTTTTACACCCAGGATGGTAGTCTTGCCACCAAATCCCATGGGACCCACACCAAGTTCATTCAAATCAGCTAATAATTTTGATTCCATTTTGGCCAGATCTGAGTTGGGGTTTGTGTCGGTCATTTTTCTAAACAATTGAGATTTTGCCGTGAGATGAGAAGTGCTTCTATCACCTCCAACTCCTATGCCTAGGATACCAGGCGCACACCCAAGACCCTGGGCCTGATTAACAGCATCTACAATGACCTTATAAACACCATCCAGGTCGCGACCAGCACCCAAACCTACATCAGGAAGCTTATATTGAGTGGACACATTTTCACATCCGCCACCCTTAAGCATTAGTTTGAATTCGATATAGTCATTATCCCATTCTTCAAAATGAATGAATGGCTGTCCCTCACCAATATTATTACCTGAATTTTTACCGGTAAGACTATCCACGGCATTGGGACGAAGATAACTCTTATCAACTGCTTCAGCAGTAGCTTCATGGATCAATGCAGTCAGCTTGCGCATACCCACACCCTCAGGGATGTGTACGAGGTAGATGTTTGTCCCTGTGTCCTGACAGATGGGAGTCGATTCGACACGAGCCAGTTCGATGTTTTTCAGAATCATCCCAAAAACGCTTCTAGCTGCTGAGTCTTCATCCTCGTTCTGCTGCGCTGCTTGAATGCTTTCAACCACATCTTTTGGCAAATCTGTGGCCGCCAGACGAATTAATTCCAGCAGTTGATCCTTCAGGACTTTTTCATCGTATTGAAACATATTCAACCCCCTAAACTACTTAACCTCCCAAACATCACCGCTATAGAAGAGATCCTCGAGGGTCCCTTCGCCCTTGATCTTGGTGACGGCTTTGATTTGCTCTATCATCATTTCGTCATAGGTAGGAGCTTCCACAGCCCTTAGAACACCAAAGGGCGTGGGGTTTGATGTATCAAAAGTCATCTCAAGAAGTAGATTCGTGATTATTTGATTGGTTTCATCATGTACCAGGAGATCTTTTTCTGAATATTTATCACCGAGCTGAACCACCTTGGGATGATGATTTTCCATGATGATACCTTTATCCTGTTCCTTGCCAAAAATCATGGGTTCACCATGAACCACAAACAGAGCATTGTCAGGTCGGGTTGCCTTGTTTTCTACATCGCTAAATTCACCATCATTAAAAATAATACAATTCTGATAAACCTCGATGAAAGATGCACCTTTGTGACGCTGTGCTCGCTTGATGCTCTCCTGTAAACCTTTGGCATCCACATCCAATGCACGGGAAATGAAGGTAGCGTTGGCTCCCAGAGCAACAGCGCTGGGATTAAAGGGACGATCGATTGATCCAAATGGTGAAGATTTGGTTTTAGCACCCAATAATGATGTGGGAGAGTACTGACCTTTTGTCAGCCCATAGATCCGATTATTAAACAACATGATGTTCATGTCGATATTGCGTCTTAAGGCGTGAATCATATGGTTACCACCGATGGAAAATCCATCTCCATCCCCAGTGATAATCCAAACAGCCAGTTCCGGATTTGCCAGTTTAACACCTGAGGCAATAGCCGGTGCTCTACCGTGAATTGAGTGGAATCCGTACGTGTTCATATAGTATGGAAAACGACTTGAGCAGCCAATACCAGATATGAATGCATAATTTTCTTTTTTTACACCCATGACTGGCAAAGTCTTTTGCATATTTGCCAGAACTGAATAATCCCCGCACCCTGGACACCATCGTACCTCATTGCCGGGGACGAAATCTTTCCTGGTTAGATTCAAGTCTTGAATTTCGATGTTCGTTTCACTCATCTCTCTATACCTTATCTATTCAATTTCTCGGGGATTAACCGAGGATCTCGTTAATTTTATCCTCAATCTCAGAAGCACGGAAAGGTTCACCCCTGACAATATTCAGTTGGTGAATTTTCCTGGCCAGCTCACCTTTAAGGAGCAGAGCCAACTGACCAGAGTTAACCTCTGGAATGAGAATTTCATCAAAACCGTTACAAATTTCCTCTAGATCTGAGGGGAAGGGACTCACCCAACGTAGATGCATCTGACTTACGGACTGTCCCTTGGCAAGGGCACGATCCACTGCAACATGGATGGCCCCATGTGTACTACCCCATCCCAAAACCAAAAGCTTACCCTTGGGTTCACCATGGATTTCTGATGGAGGAATATCCTGTTTGATATTATCAACCTTGCGAGCACGAATATCAGTCATCAACTGATGATTTGCAGCATCCTGGCTGACCATACCGGTAATGTTTTCTTTTTCAAGTCCACCAATGCGATGTTCCAACCCAGGTGTACCAGGAATTGCCCAGGGGCGAGTCTCATTTTCATCACGTGCGTAAGGCATAAAGCCATCTTCGCCAGCATCTGCTGAACTTGGATGATTTACTACAATTTCTGGTAGTGTTTTGGGATCAGGAATTTGCCATGGACCAGAGCCCTGTCCTAAATAACCGTCCGATAATAAAATGACTGGTGTCATGTACTTCATTGCTATTCTGGCTGCTTCGAAAGCACACTCAAAACAGTCTGCCGGATCCTTGGCAGCAAGGACTGGAATTCGTGCATCACTATTTCGCCCAACGACAGCTTGCAGTAGATCTGATTGCTCCATCTTGGTAGGCATACCAGTACTTGGGCCACCGCGCTGAACATTCACAATTACAAGGGGTAGTTCTGTGATTATTGCAAGTCCAATTGCTTCCGTCTTCAAAGCCATTCCAGGTCCTGAAGTTGTGGTCACTGCTAAATCTCCTGCATAGGAGGCGCCAATAGCTGAGGCAATACCAGCGATTTCATCTTCTGCCTGAAAAGTTTTAACTCCATGGTTTCTCAGCGTCGACAAGGTGTGTAGAATTTCACTGGCTGGTGTAATTGGATAAGAGCCCAGGAACAACTCCTTGCCAGCTTTTTTGGCGGCAGCTACTAAACCATAAGCAACAGCAACATTGCCAGTAATATTTCTATATTTACCCTTTGGGAGATCCGCCTTCTCCACGGCATAGGAGGTTGTAAATATTTCCGTGGTCTCACCATAATTGAAACCTGTTTTCATTGCTGTGATATTTGCTTCGGCAACAGAGGGATTTTTGCCAAATTTTTTCCGCAGCCATTCCTCGGTTGGCTCAATTGGACGATTGTACATCCAGAAGAGCACACCCAGCGCGAACATGTTCTTTGTTCGCTCAATGCCCTTGGAGGTCAGGTCTGAATTTTCCAGAGCTTTACCCACCAATTTAGACATTTCAATGCTGAATACTGTATACCCTTCTAGGGAGCCATCCTCAAGTGGATTGGCTTCCCAGCCAGCCATTTTGAGATTTTTATCTGTAAAAGCATTTGAATTGGCCAGAATGGTTCCACCCTTTTTCAAATCCCTCAAATGTACCTTGAGTGCAGCTGGATTCATTGCCACCAAGGTGTCTGGCAAATCACCTGGGGTAAAAACCTTTTGCGATCCAAACATAAGCTGGAAAGCACTCACACCAGCAAGTGTTCCAAGAGGAGCCCTGATTTCTGAAGGGTAGTTGGGAATGGTTTTAAGGTCATTTCCCACAATTGCTGTCGCTTCAGTAAAACGCGTCCCCGTTAATTGCATACCATCGCCTGAGTCTCCTGCAAAACGAATGGTTGCCTCATTAATTCTAATTACTTTTTTCGCCATGAATACGAACTCCCGCTACACGAAATTTCTTTTTATTTGATTATTATTGACTTGATTTTGAGTGTCTGAACCTATCCGTCTCTTCATCGGTGCCGAAAAGTATACACATGGTTTTAAGGCTGAGAATTGATGAAGATCGAGACTAGAATATCGTGGCTCATTCATGTTCAAAAACTAACGTCCACCTTTACCTAATACAATGCTGAATGATATGTGACACCATTTATTTTTCACAAGTATTGGACAAAGCAACTATTGAGCCGTAATAGCTATTTTCCTCATTATTCATGTGACTTATTAGTCAAATGTTGACCTTTGGAAAAATATCTTTTTAGTTGATTTTGGGCTTCTCCAAAAACGGTGCGAGCTGGAAAATTTCCATGTCTGTTTAATGCCCCCCCTTTTACACCTGTAAGAATCTCAATTCCCTCGGAGATATTTTCAACTGACCAAATGTTGAATTTTCCAGCCTTAACAGCAGCTTGAATATCAGGCATAAGCATAAGATGATCAACATTTGCAGATGGAATCATAACTCCTTGCTCCCCAGTCAACCCTCGTAGCTTGCAGAGATGGAAAAATCCTTCTATCTTCTCATTCACGCCACCAATAGCCTGAATCTCCCCCCATTGGTTGACAGAACCTGTCACGGCAATCCCCTGTTTAATGGGGATACCAGAGAGCGCAGAAAGAATCACATAAATTTCTGTGGAGCTGGCACTGTCTCCATCAATCCCACCGTAGGATTGTTCAAAAGTAAGTGTAATGGTCACAGACAGTGGGAAGTTCTGGGCAAATGTCTGACCGAGATACCCATTTATAATCAGATTGCCCTTGTCGTATGTTTTCCCAGATAGTTTTGCTTCCCGCTCAACTGAAATGATGCCTGGTTTGCCCATATAGGTGGTTGCGGTAATTCTGGATGGCTTTCCAAATGAATTTTCACCCATGGAGTAAACTGCCAGGCCATTGATCTGACCCACCCGTTCACCGGTGACATCAATCATCAACGTTTCACTTTCAATATTCTCCCAGACCTTTTCCTCGTAGAGGCTACCACGAAATCTTTTTTCAGAGATGGCCTTGCGAACATCTTCCATCTGAACCTGTCGGTGTTTCTCTTTTTTTGCCCAATAAACTGATTCAGTGATAAGACCGACCAAGGTTCCAAATTGGAGGGAAAGCTTCCCTTTGTCACCTGCCAATCTTGAACTGAAAACAATAACTTGAGTCGCTGCCTGGGAGGTGAAATGAGGTGATTTCCGCTCACGACAGACCTTGGCAATAAACTCACAGAGGAGATGTTCATTTTGGGGAGTGCGAGTTACTTCATAATCGAAGTCTGCACGGACTTTGAAGGTTTTATTAAAGGCATCATCCACTTCCTGGAGATAGTGAAAGTGATCTGAGCGGCCCAATAAAATGACATTCAAATCCAGGGGAATGGGTTCTGGCTGCAGGGAAGTAGTAGCGTTTAGGCCATACTGCTCATTAATATCTTCAATTTGTAATGATTTGTTCTTGAGGGTCCGTTTCAGATATTCCCAAACATTGGCACCCTGTAGGACATTTTGAATATCCAGTATGAGGAAACCACCATTGGCCCGCAACATAGCTCCTGAAGTTATCATGGTAAAGTCACTATACCATCCCCCCATGACTGCTTCCTTTCCAATTCTACCAAAAAGATTGTAGTAGGAAGGATTGGAATCGACAATAACAGGCGCTCCTTTTTGACGGCAATTATCCACCAACAGGTTGACCTTATATCTTTGCAGCAGCGCTTTTTGACTCTGTTGGGGACTTGGTGCCTCATCCCCCACAGTCACAGATTCCATGCCAACAAATTCTTGGACATGCTCGGCAATATCATCCCTGACTTCCTCGAGATACTTCACAAGTCCCGCATGGTCTGAATAGTTCTCAAGAAGTCTGCCTATGCGATGTTCCACTGAATCCAGAGCAATCTTTCCTTGAAGGGATTCAACAACATCCTCACGCTCTTCTTCCAACTCTGCCATATCTCTCAACGCTTCACGTAAACGCTCCTGGATGAGATTAATTTTTTCGTTAATCACGGCTAATTCCTGCTCAGTGAGGGCAGAAATATCAGCCTCATCCATGGGTGCTCCCTTTTTAAGGGGAATAGTCTGAAACCCTGCTTGAGTAAGATTCAGCTGGATGCCCTGCTCAGCGGCCTCTGCGTTAACTGTAGCAATTATTTCCTCGCGACCCATATCGAATTTTGCTGTCATTTCCTTTTTGCGCTTGGCATAAATTTCACCAGTAAAAACTTTCGGAAGGTCAATACTCAAACTGCTGATTAAGCGCTTCATTTGCTTGGCAAATTTATTGCCCTCTCCAGTTGGCAACTGGAAGACTCTAGGATGATATTCATCATGAAAATTGAAGACCACCAGCCAATCTGGGGGGACTGGTTTGTGGGCAGCGAAGTTTTCAACCAGGTTTTTAACAATGGTACTCTTGCCAGTTCCAGGGAGCCCTCCCACAAACACGTTGTAACCTGGTACAAGCAGCTCAAGTCCAAATTGAAGGGCTCGAACTGCGCGTTCCTGTCCAATAACTTTGTTTAGGCTAGGTAGCTCCGATGTGGATTTGAATTTCAGTGCCTCATCATCGGTGGTTCTGCAAAGATCTTTTGTGGTCAGTTTCTTCATCATCTCATCCTGATCATATTTTTTTAATCCAATCATTTCAATGGATCAATTATTTCACGACTTCTACATGTTTCTTGAATCTAAGGTACCTAAGATAAGCAAATTCACCATTGTTACTGCCTTAATTTCCAGGCTGAATCAAGGAATTATGAGCTGCCGGAGGACAAAGGTTTCCATGAATAAAATAAATTGCCCCTCGCATCATTCCGTATACATTTTCTGAGCCATTAAAGGGGAATTTATGTCAACACTTTCACATACAGAAGCATTCAATCCAGCCACTGGCGAGTCCTTGGGACAGGTTCCAAAAAACACACTGGAAGATATCCAACACGCTGTAATCAGGATCAGAAAAGCACAGGCTAAGTGGGCTGCATATTCATTTTCAGAGCGCGGGCTGCACCTGAGAAAAATGCAACGACACCTCATCGAACATGGTGAGGAATATGCCAGGATTATCTCCGCTGATAACGGTAAAACTCTGGCGGATGCATATATGACTGAAATTTCGTCAGCCGTTTTCGCCTTCGACTACTATATCAAACATTCCTCCAGGGTGTTGAGGGAGCGCCGCATAAAAGGCTCCCATATTTTCAGCCTTTTCACCAGGAACCGTCTCCAACATGTTCCCATGGGGGTTATAGGTATCATTTCACCCTGGAATTATCCGTTGGCCATCCCCATGCATGAAATCCTTATGGCCCTTATGTCAGGGAATGGTCTTCTCTACAAAGCTGCATCTGAAACCCAGATGGTGGGGCAGGTCATTCAAAAAATTGTGGATGCAGGAGAATTGCCTCAGGATCTCTTTATTCAAGTTAATGTGGCTGGACGACTTGCAGGAGACGCTTTTCTCGAGGCTGGCATTGATAAATTATTCTTTACTGGAAGTGTTCCTGTCGGTAAAATTCTTATGAAGAAAGCAGCCGAAACCCTGACACCTGTTTCCCTTGAGTTAGGGGGAAATGATCCCATGATAGTTTGTGCTGAGGCCAACCTTAAAAAAGCTGCCAATGGGGCAATCTGGGCCGGTTTATCCAATTCAGGGCAGAGTTGTGCCGGGGTTGAACGTATTTACGTACACCGCGATGTTTACAAACCCTTCATGAGACTTCTGAAAAGGAGGGTGGAAAGACTGCGGGTTGGACATCCCGATCAGAAGGGCATTCATATTGGTGCCATGACGACTTCCCGACAACAGGAAGCAGTACGGAAAATATTGGAAGAAGCTATTGCCCAGGGCGCCACAGTTGAGGCTATGTCTCAAATAGATGAAACCACTGAACAAGCCCTCCCTGCTACTATTCTTGCTGATGTAAATCACCAAATGCGGGTTATGAAGGAAGAAACCTTTGGACCTGTTATTGGTGTCATGCCCTTCAAATCAATTGAAGAAGCCATCTCGTTAGCCAATGATTCTGATCTTGGGCTGACGGCCTCAATCTGGACAAAAAACCATCGTCTTGGTCGCAAGATTGCCTCACACTTGGAAGCCGGAGTCATTACTATCAATAACCATCTGATTTCTCATGGAATTCCCAATCTGCCCTGGGGCGGCTTCAAACAGAGCGGAATTGGCCGTACCCATGGTGAGCTGGGCTTACTGGGAATGACACAACCAAGGGCCATTGTGAATGACTATTTACCCCTCAACAAACAGTTCTACTGGACACCGGTTCCTGGCTTTGTTTATCGACGATGGGTGGGATTTATGATGATAGTTGGTGGCACCTGGTCATGGAAACTGAAGGGCTTGCTAAAACTCATGTTTGGATTTAAACGACTCTAGTGACACCAGGCCATTAGCCCGGTGTCGTTAAGGTGTGTGAGGCTGTTACCAGATGGCCAGAACGGCTCCCATTATTAGGAGACCAACCAGATACATCCCCGAGTTGATAATCCACAAGTGGAGTGAGCGCATCTCAAAGGCGTGGTTCACGCCAAAGGAAAACCCAGTAAACCCCAACCACATAAAGAGACCCAAAAGGAGCCCCCCTCCCAGACTTGCGGTACCAGTCCAGGCAATAACATTGGCCATGAAAAAGGCCATGGAAAATGAATTCACAAGGGCCACAACATAGGGCGGCATCATGTTCTTGCCCTCTATATCCTCCAGCTTAATGCCAGTGGCTGCCATCCAGGGCTTGCCAAACAACGGGCCATACCAAATGGCACCTAAACCCATGTTGATAATCATTAACACAACAATTGCGATCCAATTCACATCAAAAGTAAGCATTTGATATCTCCTTTTACATCCCTCAATATACTACTATGACTTTAAATGTCATAATTTGCAATATTTGGCCTAAAAAACCAGTATTTTATGCGACTTATTAGGGTTCTTGCTTATGATACATGGCGTCGATGAGGGTCTTGAATTTCTCATTGATCTGCTTGCGTTTGAGCTTAAGCGTGGGCGTGATCTCGCCTCCCTCCTGGGTAAAGGGCTTGGCCATGAGCTTGAATTTTTTGATGGTCTCATACTGGGCCAGTTTCTGGGACTGCGCCTCTATACGCTCCTTGAAAAATTCAATGACATGGGGATGAGCTATCAACTCTTCATTATCCTGAAATTGTATTTTCTTTTTGTGTGCCCAGGCTTCCAGGCTTTCAAATGCGGGCACAATCAAAGCACTTACAAAATTGCGCTTATCTCCAATGGCGATAATCTGCTCAATGAAAAAATCCTTACCGATCAATTTTTCAATATTCTGCGGCGCAATGTTTTTACCACCAGATGTGATGATCAAATCTTTGATACGGTCTGTAATTTTCAAAAAGCCGTCCTCATCAAATTCGCCTACATCACCAGTTTTAAACCAACCATCAACAATACTTTCAGCTGTGGCTTCTGGATTATTGAAATAGCCCTTCATAATCTGGGGACCCCTGGCCTGGATTTCGCCATTCTCAGCAATTCTGACTTCACAATTAGGCACCAACTTTCCCACAGTACCAAATTTGAAATTTTCAGGGGTATTGTATGAGATCATGGGTGATGTTTCTGTCAACCCATAACCCTGACAGATCAACAGACCACAGGCCAGGAAGAATTCTTCAATACTTTTATCCAGAGGTGCGCCACCTGCAGAAAAGAAATTTTTGTCTCCCCCCACAACAGCTCGGACCTTAGAAAGCACCAACTTATCCAGAATCTTGTATTTCAATGCAAGGCCAGAGGGAATTTCCTGCTTCCTAAAAAACAGGTTGTTGTATGTTGTCCCTGTCTCAATAGCCTTCTTAAACAGAAAGCGTTTTATCGGTGAAGCGCTTTCTTGGGAGTTCATCACAGCGGCATAAATTTTTTCATAAAGTCTTGGCACGGAGACCATGGCAGTAGGCTTAACCTCCTGCATGGTTTCGATGACCTGTTTTGGATCTTCCAGATAGGTTTGGATGGCCCCTTTGAGATATACATAATAGGACCACATGCGTTCATAGACATGGCTCAGGGGTAAAAAGCACAGGGAAACGTCTTCGTGACTAACACTGAAATTTGCGTCCACACACTCAAATTGGTGGAACAAATTTCCATGGGATAACATGACCCCTTTGGGGTGTCCTGTGGTTCCAGAAGTATAAATAATGGTGGTGACATCGTCTGTTTTTATTTTTCCTGAGCGGAGATTCATTTCTTTGATCAGATCTTCCTGATCCTGGACATTTAGATAATCTCTAAAATAAGTGGCGAATGTGGTGTCAATCTCCATGGCTGGATCATAGCAAACCACCTCGAGTGGGTCACCATCCTTATGAATGGTGGCAAGATTTGTATACTGTTCCAGATTTCCCACATAGATCAGCTTGATGCCAGCATCCTGGATGATGTATTTGGCCTGGTCAAGGGTATTGGTGGCATAAATGGGAACTGATATGGCACCTACTAGAATACAGGCAAAATCACTTACTGCCCATTCATAGCGGTTGGCAGAATAGATGCCCACCGAGTCACCTTTTTTTACACCGGACTGGATCATGGCGCAGGCAAGATTGGTAATCTTTTCACCAAATTCTCTATATGTCAAAGACGCCCAGCCATCTCCAATCTTGTATCGCAGTGCAGTATTATCACCGTACTCAGCAATTTTAATGGTAATCATCTGTCCGATGTGATCGTAATTCATCTTATATCCTCAATTTCATTGAAATAAATTTAGCCTTGTGACCTGGCAAACAACTTATTACGCCGTAGCTAGAGGGGAAGTAAAACTGGGTGGACTTTATCCCCGCCAGCCCTATTTCTTTGATTTGACTTTGTTCATTATCCCAGCCACCTTTTCAACCAGCCAGGGACTGTTTTCTCCATCCATGGGCATCTGACCCTTGGAACTATACATTCCCTCCATCATTTTCATGACTTCTTTCTTGATCATGCCCCGAAAAGGAAGATTGGCAATCATTCCATACATAGCCGCATTCCCCTTGGCTGCCAGCTTTGGGTTGGAACGAACTGTTTCAACTGAAGCCTGCAGATCAGCCAAATACTCCTCACTAATTTTTGCGTGCCCCGGTACAACCATGACGTGCAGGCCCTCGGGACGCTGCAATCGATCAATTTGCCAGCCCTTGGCTTCCATTTGATCACCAACAGCAAAAATATTGACCTTTTCATCAGTGGAATGGTAGGCAAAGACACTCATATCAGGACGACCCAGGACCTTAAGTCCCTCGATAGCATTAATCCCTTTTCTGAGCTCTGCAGTGATATTCATGATTGTTCGGGCATTTTCTTTATACCCGTCCTCCCCCAGGCTATGCATTGCCGCCCAGGCAGCTGCAAAAGAGCCACCAGGTCTCGTTCCCAATAAAGCTGGTGAGGCAAAGACACCACCGGGCCAATCTTCATGGATGAAAAATTGATGCTTCATATATTTCATGCTTCGATAAAGGACTGTGGAAGCCCCCTTGGCGGCAAAGCCATATTTATGGACATCAGCAGAAATAGAGGTAACACCCTTTACTCGAAAATCGAAAGGTGGGACCTGTCCACCATTCATCTCAATAAAGGGCAGTAGAAATCCTCCCAGGCAAGAATCCACATGGAGAGGAATGTCATACTGAAGTGCTAGCTTCCCTAACTCCTCAATGGGGTCTATCATGCCATGGGGATAAGAGGGTGCCGAACCAACCAGCATGATGGTGCGACGATTTATCAGTTTTCTCACTGCTTCAACATCCACTCGGAAATCTGACTTGAGGGGAGC
>JABMOS010000062.1 GCA_013203185.1 Fidelibacterota bacterium
GATAAAGCCTTCCCCAATGAATATTCCTGGTTTCAAAAACAAATGACTGCAGAAGTTGCAGCAGCAGCTGAAGCCGCCATTGAAAGCGGCGCCACTGAAATTCTTATTAAAGATGCACATGATTCTGGAAGAAATCTCATACTGGATGAATTGCCCGAGCTGTGCAAAGTTGTCCGGGGCTGGGCAGGGCATCCCTTGTCCATGGTTCAAGAAGTAGATGAAAGTTTTGACGCTATCATGTTTGTTGGGTATCATTCTCGAGCAGGTCAAAACACGAATACGCTGGCCCATACCATGTCATCAGCTAGAATTGCCCGAATGACCCTCAATGGTAAAGATATGTCCGAATTCTATGTTCACGGTCTGGCAGCCGCTTACTATGGCGTCCCCTCAATTTTTGTCTCAGGAGATGAAGGTCTGTGCCATGAGGTTGCAGGGCACAACTCCAGTATTGAAACCGTGGCCACCATTCGTGGTGAGGGCAACTCTGTGATCTCCCAGCATCCACATCAAACCTTGAAAATGATAAAATCAGGCGTGGCAAAGGCAATGGGTAGTGATTTTTCAAAGGGTATGCTTTATATCCCGGAAAAACTTGAATTCTCAATAGAGTTTAAAAAACATCAGGAAGCCTATCGTGCTTCTTTTTACCCAGGAGCTTCTCTTATTGATCCCCTCACAGTAGGATTTAAGGCTGATGATTATTTTGAGGTTTTGAGATTTAACCTCTTTGCCTATTAGGATGAAATAGACCAAAAAGTCCATGCACATAAAGAATCTAGCCAATCTACTATTCATCTTCTTCGCTGGTTCACTAGCGGGTCAAACAATCACACTTGATTCAACAGGAACTCCGGAACATCCACTAGAACTCTACCTCAGTGAAATTGACGAAATGGGGAGAACCCTGAGTAATTGGGAGGCGGATTCGTTGGATCAGGGCTCATGGTTTTTTGGCTCCTATGCCATGTTGCTCCTGAGCAATAACGGGAAGGGTGAAAACGTTCCATTTGTAGGACTTGAAACAGTCGTGCCATCCTTGTGGAGCGATTTCAAATATATGACGCCACGATATCTGCTTGAATTGGCCGGGGGAGCGCTCTCCAATGGAAATCTAATGTCTATCAGGAAAGACCTGATCTTTAACAAATTGCGGACGGAGGAGCGTTTCATCCTTGAAGTGGCTGGTTTTAGTTACCTGCGTATGCTTCAAGGCACTATTGGAGATTCACTCTTTTCAGTGCTGGTGAAAGACCTTATCCAATTTTCTGCCGATCCTACGTGCATAACGGATGAACTCATAAAAAGCATGTCAACCCATTGTTGCGAAGAGCTTGCAATTCAATTTGAAAAGGCGCTTACCAGTTCGCGATGGAGCGATGTGGAACTGGATTATGTGAAAACCAGGCCGGATTCAATTGAAATTGGCATTAAACATCTGGGTGTCTGGCATTTCCCAGTGGAAGTCCTGGTGATATCCACCGCAGGGGATAGTATCCGTTACACATATGGATTGGATCAATCCACACCCCTAATCATCCCAAAGCTTGATGTGGCTGAAGTCATTCTTGATGCCGATCATCTTCTGGCTGAATACTATAGATATAACAACCGCTGGCCCCGTTTACGCAATAATGTTCATATTCAACCCTTTGGAGCTTTGCCGGATTGGACCAGCTATAGAATAACAGTTAATCCCACAATCTGGTCTGACTGGGATGGCGAAAAGCGGGTTGGTGTCAAATTGACTTCTGGATTTGGGGTTGACCTATGGCCAGCCTATCCCAGTGATTATCGTCACCGTATCAGTTTAGAGCTCAACGGTCACTCACCCTATGATTCAAGCATGAGTTGGGGTGGACGAATAAGTTATGGGCACCCAATAAATTTAGATAACCGTCTCTTCTCACACCTCATGGTGCATTATTACGATGATTGGACAGGTATCAGTATGGGTATTACCCGATATATTGGGAAACAAAGATTTCTGATTCAGGGTCCTCGTCTCACCTATCAACGAGTGGCAGTTGCTTTTGAGTTTGATAAATATGCTGATAGCCTGATCTGGAACCACAATCAAAGCATACGCATCTTAAAAGGGTCCTATTCAGGACTCTCACTCACCAAACAGGGTGATCGCATTTATCTCAGGTCCAATGCTGCTTCAGGTAGAGGGCCCCTGGGTAATTTCTCCATTATTAAAGCACAGGCTGATCTTACAGGCGTTTTTTGGGGGTGGCTCGCCGGGGGTATTCAATTTGTGACGGGATTCCAGAGTGAGTCCACCCCAGATCCATATCAATTTACCCACAGTTATGTCTGGCAAGATGGGATGGCAGCTATCCCAAACTTCCGAGGCCAAACCAAGCTGACAGAAAATACTACTGAATATATGGGCTTGAGTATATCAAGTGGATATTGGATGAAAGGTATTCAGCTGAAATTATTTACAAGTGGTATGATTGTAGATATGAATAAAGTTGGGTGGGATGTTGTTAAACCCCATTATGCCGCAGGGTTTGGGTTTGAGCATAACTCATTTTTTACAGCAGGCCTTTATTTCCCACTGTGGCAATCACACCCACTTGAAGGTGAGGAGCCCTGGGCCTGGCGCTATGATGCACGTCTCGTATGGAATCTGTAAATTCTGGTCCAAGGTCTGAAGGTCGAAAGTCGAAAGCTTTAAATTGTAAAATCAGGACATGGGTAGTTGTGGTATTCTGTTCTCTGTGAGAGTTGATCAGGCTCGGATTTATTGGGATAATTTTTCAATTTTATGGTTTGGTCCCAGTCCAAATACTAAGTTAGTTCCATATTCAAAATCGACAGGAGGATGTTATGGAGTGGGTTTTATCAGTGCGTGCTGAATGGCTAACACCAATAATGAAAACTTTCACATTTCTTGGTGATGAAGAATTTTTTCTCCTGTTTCTGCCCATGGCATATTGGTTATGGAGGAAGGAGATCATGGGTCGTGTGGGCATGGTGCTGTTATTCACCTTTGTTCTTAATGCAGTCATAAAGAGCATTTTTCAAATACCTCGACCTGATGTCATCGAACATCTTGTCCATGCTGATGATTGGTCATTTCCCAGCGGTCATTCTCAGGGAGCCATGGTATTGTGGGGTTGGCTGGCTTATGAACTCAAAGATAAACGTGGCTATCTGGTTGCAGCCATTCTCATTGCTGGCGTGGGTTTCTCGAGGATTTATCTCGGCGTACATTATCCAATAGATGTTCTTGGTGGGTTCCTCATTGGTTTTTTAACCCTGTTCGTCTATTCCTGGCTATTGAAACTATCTCCTCCAGGTTGGGTACCTCTCGGTCCAACGCGACAGAGCATGATTGTTTTTGTAGTCCTCATGGGGCTGTTTATGCTCGTTCCAGAATTATCAGAGGTGGCCATCAAGGGTGGTGCTGCATTTATTGGTTTCCTAACAGGCTACCTTCACGAAAGCAAATACTTGTCCTGCAGCCTAAAGCCTGGAATGAATCTGGTTATCTCCAAGCTGGTCCTGGGTCTGGTGGGAATCATTGTGATCTGGATGGGTCTCAAGCAGGTGTTCATATCTATTGGTTACACAACAGATATGGCCATGTTTATGCGCTACACACTTCTAGGTGGTTGGATCAGTTTTGGAGCACCTTATCTCTTCTGTCAGTTTGGTTGGAATCAGGAGAACAAATAAGCTAGCATCACGTAAACAGGGGCAGCTGAAATACATCACTTTTGTATAAGAAGTTAAATCTTCGTGTGAACTGTCTTGGAAGGGCTCCTGTATAGGGTTATTATCATGGTCCAATGATTAAATACACAACCAATTTTATAAACAAATCAAATTACAATTCGGGACAAAAAAGGACTTTTTTTATGAAAGCTTTATATGCGTTTATCAGCCTGTGTCTGATGAGCTCGCTGGCATTTGGCCAACTCTTTATTAATGAAATCGATTATGATCAAACTGGCACAGATGCAAGTGAGTATCTAGAGCTGGCTGGTCCTGCAGGAACCTATAATTCAGTAGTTGTTGAATTGGTGAATGGAAATAATAATTCTGTATACCAAACTGCTGATCTGGGATCCATCACACTTGCAGATGAATCAAATGGTTTTGGATTCTATGTCATTGGTGTTGCCGGTGTACCCAATCTGGATATTACTCCTTCAGGTTGGCCCTCAGAAAATCTCATCCAAAATGGTGCGCCAGATGCTATTGTCTTGAGAGTCGGTGGAACGATTGTTGATGCTGTTGCTTACGAAGGTGAGATGACAGATGCAGATGGCAATGCCATGGAAAGTGCCGAAGGCGATTTTTCTGGGATTGATTCATCCATGAGTCGTCTTGGAATTGACGGGTCACCCTGGGAATATGGTCCTTTTTCTCCAGGCGCCGTGAATACCAACCAGACCTTTGATCCCACAGTGAATTATCCACCTGCAGCCAATGCTGGATCGGATCAGTCAGTGGAAAGTGGTGCCACTGCGACTCTGGATGGATCTGCCAGCTCTGATGCAGATGGAAGTATTGTTTCCTTCCTTTGGGAACAAACTTCAGGATCCACAGTGACTTTGACTGGTGCAGCCACGTCTACAGCCACATTTGTAGTGCCAATAGTTACAGAAACCACCAGTTGGGGTTTTTCCCTGACAGTGACAGATGATGAAGATGCTTCAGATACTGATGATATCCTGGTAACAGTCAGTATCAGTGCTGATATGACCATCCTGGAAGCACGGGGACAGGCTTTGGGAACGCTGGTTACCATCACAGGGTTGGTGAATAGCGTGAATTTTTCTAATAGTGGTTCTGAGTACACAGTTGAAGATGAAACTGCTGGTATCGACATGTATTTCTCAGGTGGTGTTTTAGATCTTGGTCTAGGTGATGAGATTACTGTGACTGGAGCAACAGATGAATACAATGGCAAATATGAAATCATCCCTGGTAGCAACGGCGATATTATTGTCAATAGTACGGGGAATGCGCTCCCTGATCCTCAAGTCATTACAGCTGCTGAACTGGCCAGCAATGGTGAGAGTTACGAGAGTGAATTGATTCAAATTAATGCAGTAAGCAATAACGGTACAGGAGACCCATGGCCAGCCTCTGGCTCAAATGCAAATGTGGCTATTTCTGATGCATCTGGATCAACCGTTATGCGGATTGACAAAGAAACTGAAATTGATGGCACACCTGAACCCGTATGGCCCATGGATGTCATCGGTGTGGTTTCAGAATTCAGTGGTGTCTACCAGATATTACCACGTCTCAATGCTGATTTTCTCTCAGGCATAATCACACCTTCTTTCTCAAATGAAACCCATTCACCAGAGTTCGCCACCTCAGCCAGTGAAATTACAGTATCCATTGATATCGTTCCAGGTGATGAGACACAGAGCATTACCTCTGCCGTTATCATGTATGGAACCGACGGCACACTTCTCAATGAAAGTGAAATGTGGTTGGACAATGGGAATACCTGGATGGGAATTATTCCTGCGCAGGCTGCCAATACATTCCTGGAGTATGAGATTATTGCCACAGCCAATGATGGCAGCCTATTCGACTCCTGGACTTATGAACTTGCCATAGCCTCTTCTGAAATAACCACCATTGCCTCTATTCAAACTGATCCCGTCATAGGAGAGGTGGTAACCGTTGAAGGTGTTTTGACAATTGGTTCCGGGTTATTGCAGTCCGGTCTCACCAAAGCTTATATCCAGGATGCCTCTGGTCGCGGAATCAACCTCTTCCACTATGATGAGCTGGCCTTGAATCGCGGTGATATGATCAAGGCAGTAGGTGTGGTTGATGTGTATCTCTCCACCGTTGAGATCAAGGACTTTTCCTACCAATTGATCTCCACAGGCAATGCCCTACCAAATCCTGTTACCCTGACACCGGGTGAAGCCAATGAGACTGAATATGAAGGTACCTGGCTCAAAATCACAGGTACTATCACAGATACCTGGTCAGCTGGTGGGGGTCAAAATGTGTTGATCGGTGATGGTTCTGACACCTGTGTGGTTCGAATCTGGGAAACAACGGGAGTCGATGTCACACCGCTCAGCGTGGGTACAGAATGGTCTTTCCTCGGTGTTGAAAGTCAATACAACAGCACCTTCCAAATGTTAGTCGCATATGATGCTGACATCATTAGCACCAGTGACATCGAAGTGATAGACACAAAACCTTCACGCTTTGCTCTGAATCCAGCTTATCCAAATCCATTCAACCCATCCACTACTTTGAGCTGGCATCTGGACTCCCCTTCAGCAGTGATGTTGAGGGTTATGGATGTGAGAGGCCGAGAAGTAGCAAGATTGGTTGATGGCAGCACTGGCCCCGGACAGTTCTCAATGTCCTGGGATGCCTCCAAATTGAGCTCAGGGGTTTATTTTATCCAATTGATTACCCCTAATGAATCAGCCATCCAGAAGGTCATGTTGCTGAAATAGTTTTAACTAGACTACAAGGGGCGTCCTCATGGGGCGCCTTTTGTATCTATAGTGTTATTTAATGTTTTACTATATGATGAAGTGAGAGAATGAAGAGAATAACAATTCAAACCATATTTTTTCTGCTCATGCCCTACATGGCCATGGCGGTTGATCATCTCTTGATCAATGAGATTGTATTACAGCCTTCTGCAGGTGAATACATTCGCATTACCAACCCTACCAGCAGCGCTATCAATCTCAGCGATTATTATCTGACTGATGCTACTGATAAGGCTAACGGAAAATTTTATTACAACTTGCCTAGTGGGGCTAATTATTGGTCAGGAAGCTCGACCGATTTTATTGCTCGATTTCCCAACTCAACAATTGATGCAGGTGAATCTCTCATTCTCAGTTTAGCACGTCATTCTGATTTTATAGCTACTTATGGTAACCAGGCGGATCTGGCTCTTAAATGGGATATGCTGCATGTATCAGCTACTGATTCCACAATTGGCAGCGCTCCCAATGTCAAGTTGGATAACACATCAGAATCTCTAATCTTATTTTATTGGGATGGTGTCTCCTCAACGGTAGCAGATGTAGAATATCTTGTTTGGGGGACGGATAGCTCCACCGCATCAGCCCATACTTTGGACAAGAGTCTTGTTGCAGGTTATGCTGCTGACACACCTGTAGAAAATCAAAGCTATATGACCACCCATGTTGACGGTTTCAAGCTCATCAGGAATGGCCTTGAGGGCACCGAAACTACCAGTGCTGGAAATGGTATCACCGGACATGACGAAACCAGCGAAAATTTGGCTGATACCTGGTCAGTTGTAGACTTGACCATTGTAAAACCGTCCATTTCGAATATTGTTGCCACACCAGCAACGCCAGAAACGACTGAAGACATCATCATCACTGCTGATGTTGCCGATGCCAGTGGCCTTAGTACTGTCACCTTAACCTATACCTTCCCATCAGCATCAGGAACTTCCACCAGCGTGGCCATGACAGCAGCGGTCGGGGACAGTTATAGCGTGACGATTCCTGCTACCAATGTAGAGGGGACAATGGCCTATTATATCGTCGCGGAGAACACCAGTGGTCTCTCAAGGACAAGCGCTATAAAAGGAATAACCATTGCCGATCCACCTCCACCAGTAACTATTCAGGCAATTCGGGATGATTTTAGCACCTACTCTGGAACCATAGTCAATTTGAATGTGGTGGTAGCCATTGGATCAGGAATTACACGAACAGACCGAACCGAAGCCTATGTTCAGGATGAATCAGGTTATGGTATTGTGCTCTCAGCCACTGGATTGTTGAATCCAGCATTGGTACAGGGTGATTCTATTAGTCTCACAGGTGAAGTCTCTGAGTACAATGGGACCAAACAAATAATTAATTTTTCAAGTACCACCATTGCTACCAGCAGACCTGTCCCTGGAATAAGAACAATTACCAGTGCTGAAATGGCCGCTGATGCAAATCAGGGTAGCTTTGTCAGGGTCTGGGGTGCAGTTCAATCCAGAGGCGATGGTGTAGGTGGTGGCTCCAATGTAGGTTTGGAAGACGCTGACGGTCTGCTCACCATCAGGATTTGGGATACAACACACTTATTGGACGATCCCACTGCTGATAGTTTACTCCAAGTAGGAAATCTGGTCCAGGTCTTTGGTATTGCCAGTCAATACAATGGCGATGGTCAGCTCCTGGCTGCTTATGCCAATGATGTTCAAGCTTATCAGGAGGGTGAGGACAGTGATGGGGGAACCAGTCTCACGGTTGCACCATATCCCTTTGTACCCCAATTGGCAGAAAAGATTCAATACACCTATAAATTTCCTTCCAACTCACGGGTGACACTGAGAATATTTGATATGTCCGGGCACATCGTAACCACCTTGTTTGAAGATTATCGAAGTCTGTCACTTGAGGTGACCAAAACCTGGAATGGTCGCAATGAGATATATCAGGTTGTAGCGCCAGGTACCTACATCATGCATCTGGAAACTGTAAATCGCTCAACAGGTGAAATTTTGACAGCTATGGCTCCTGTAGTCATCGGGAGTCGATAATTATGAATTGTGAATGGTGAGCTATGAGTGATAATGTTGTAAAAGACAAGAGTTTTGCCTTTGCACTCAGAATCATCAAGCTGAATCAATTACTGAGTGCGAAAAAAGAATATGTCTTAAGCAGGCAGTTACTCAAAAGTGGAACCTCGATTGGAGCCCTGATTAGAGAAGCCGAGCATGCTGAAAGTAAGGCTGATTTTATTCACAAAATGGCCATCGCTCAAAAAGAGGCCAATGAAACGGATTATTGGATCGAGCTCCTCTACCAAGCAGAATACATTAACAAATCTTCTTATGAGTCTATATCCAGCGATATTAGTGAAATTAACAAATTATTAGCATCCATCATCATTACTTCAAAAAGTCGGAAAATATGAAAACAAATAATTCACCATTTATAACTTACCATTTATTGCTCAGGAACAGTTTTGCTACTATTGTAATCGCACTGCTTCTAACGGGTCCGTCCTTTGGCCAGGTGACAACTGACACACCCTATAAGTCAGCCGCAATGGGTGCCTTGATGGGAAGTAATATTGCCTATTCCGTCGATGGAAGCAGTCTGCTTCTTAATCCTGCTGCCATTGGAAATATTAAAGATGGAACACTTCTGGCGAGTACGCAACGCATCTATAATCAGTCCTTTTTACCTCACAGTGTGCTGGCGACAGTCCTGGACCTCCCCAGTGGTATGGGAAAGCTTGGCTTAAGCTTTGAATCCATGTCGGTCGCTTATGAGGATCGTACCCTCAGTGGTGAAACTGCCCTGGGATTGTCCCATGCCTTCAACTTGCGTGAAGATCGCATCTCAAGTTTGAATATGGGGTATACCCTCAAATATCTGTCTGTTGATTATGGCCAATCAGCCGGTGTGACTGGCGATGGCTCTGATGGGATGGATCTGGGCAGCGCTACTGCATTTGCCGTTGATTTGGGCTTTCAAGCGACGCTCTCAAAGAGACACTGGCTTGGTGTGGTTGCGCATAATATCAATCGTCCCATGATTGGTTCTGGAAGTGCAGCTTTTAATCTCCATCGTGACATTCAGGCGGGTTTTTCCTATGCACCTACCCAGCAGGTGGTCACCAGCTTTATGTTGGTGAGTAGTCCCGGTTTTGATACTGAACTCCATGCGGGTCTAGAATACAATTTGAACACCTTTTTCACATTGCGTGCCGGTATTCAATCACAACCCAATCGTTTTGGAACTGGCTTTAGTTTCAAGGCAAAGGGGATTGCTTTAGACTACGCTCTATTAACCCATCCTGTTCTGCCTGCGACACATCAACTCTCGCTGGCATATGACTTTGTTGATCCTTTCTAGGCTTTGGAATGAATAGAAGAAAGATAGAGATATTCACCAAAATGGGTCGTGTCATCGCTCTTGGCATTTTCTCGCTGACTGTGATATTTGCAGAACCTGTGGATATCAATAATGCATCGCTTTCAGAGCTTCGGGATCTGCCCCTCACAGAGGGACAAGTGACGGCTGTCTATGAGTATGTCCAATATCATGGCCCCCTTGAAAGTATCTACGAGTTGGTAAATGTTGCCGAGCTGAAACACAGTGATATGGAAACATTAAAGCCGCTCCTCATCTTAAAACCAGATGAAAATGCCTCAACCAATACCCGTCTTCAGGACCAGTACAGGAAGGTGGAGGACTGGACATCCACTGAAGGTGCCAGTGAAGGTTTGATGGAGCTCTGGTTGGAGCGCCTGGCGGAACCCATTAATGTGAATACCGCCACCTATGATGACCTTGTATCCTTTCAGAATGTGAGTCAGATAGACGCTGTAGCCGTATTAAAACTACGTGATGAAGTTGATTCCATTGGATCAGCGAGATGGCTCAGGAACGCTGTGGGCTTGTCATATTATGGATACCGGAATTTGCGGGAATTCGTGACCTACAGTGAACCAGAGGGTGGACAAATGCACATCTGGTATAACATGGTCATGAAATCCATCCCGACGACTAATTCTGAGGAAGAGGCTGTAGGAACAACACTACTCCTCTTGAATCTGGCGGATTCTGAGCTCCTTGACAATCCGGCGTCAAGACCAGATATTCTCCACAAACTATCTTTTACCAATTCCCGCCACTGGAAAGCTGGTATATCCTACAATCGTCAGCTTGGCGAATCCCATCGCTATTTTGAGGGGGGTGATATTCCAGAAGTAAAACTATCATTTACGGTTTCAGATTACGATTTGGGCCCCCTGCATCTGGATCGTTTGGTATTGGGCAACTATTCTGCTACCATTGGTCAGGGGCTTGTGATGCAGTCAACAGATTTCAGATCACCACGCTATTCCGGCTATGGTTGGAACAAACGTGTTCATGGTGTTTTTTCAGATCTCAGTCGAACCCAAGAGTATGCACTGAAGGGTGCTGGTATTCAGGGTTCCCTGTATAACAAGATTAAGCTCATGGCCTTCGCGTCAAAAAATGATAGAGATGCGATACTCAATTCGGATGGCGAATCATTTACCTCGTTGATCACCATGTATCCACGGGCTGACTGGGACTACTTTGTGCAAGATACCCTGGGTATGCTGAATGCTGTAAAGGAAGTGACCTATGGTGGTAACTTGCGCTATGAATTTACGCCAGGGACCTTTTTTGGAATTTCAAGTTATGAAAGTCTCTATGACAAGGAATTGCGACCAGATCCACTCCTCACTCTGATACTCCCAGCCAATACAGGATTGTTTCTGAATTCCTCAGGGAATGGCGCTGATACGGAAGTAGCAGCCATGCATGCCTCATCAGCAGCTTCTTCTTTGTGGGCTGCGGCCAAATCTAATCGACGTGTACAAGGACTTGAGTTCAGCACGGTTATCAGCAATCTGGCACTTCAGCTTGAATGGGCAGTTCTGGATAAGGATAGTGATATACTTTCAGTTAAAAATGACCCAAGAGCACTTGTAGCCAATGCATATCTACAGTTTGACAACTTCAATTTCATGGTCCTGTATCGTGATTATGATCTGGGATTTGACAATCCTTATCAGCGTAGTTTTTCAAACTACCAACGCTATAAGAGCAGTATTTTTGAAGATTATTATTATTTGAAAAATCCCGCTTTCTCATTTCTCTATGCAGGAGCTGCGCAACCTCAAGCCGAGAAGGGGATTTATGTCAGTAGCCGCTATCAGATGCATCGTGCCTGGTTGTTGACCACAAATTTCGATACCTGGACACGGGTAGCCGATGGATCCAGATATTTCCGTACTGTGGCCACAGTAGAATATAGACCGACCTTTAACTATCGTTTTCGGGTAAGACAAAAATGGCAAGCCCGGGGAAGATTCAATATTTTCGCACCTACAGGTTATGAAAACCGTGAAACCATATTTACAGCCAGAATGAGACTTTCCGGGTATGATCAGCTTGAGGTGATTTATGCCAATTCCGGGACACAGTTTGATCCTCGTCGACGATTGACCATTGATCTGGCCACCGGCGCAAATAATAACTCTGCAGTGGGACAGGCTTACAGTCCTGGAAACGCTTTGGGCTTCACAGTGACCCATAATTTCACTGAAAGCTTCAAGCTCATCGGACATGTTGCCTACTATAAGGGCTTTTTCTGGAGTTTTGAAGATACTGATTTCCAGGTGTTTGATTCACCCAATGGAGCCATACGCTGGTACCTGACAACCTTCTCCCGCCTGGGGAATCATTGGGCAGTCAGAGCTAAACTCACCTGGGATGAAGGATCTGCTATTTCCAACTATGCCTTCGGCGCACCATCTGCGTCAACCAGGTCACCTCAGACAGGTATAAATTATTTCACAGAGGCTACTGATTTCCGAATTCAACTGGATTATGCCTTCTAGGTGAGAATATGATAAAATTACATAAAATGAATGATAAGAAGACCCCTATGGATGCTACGAGACCCACCCGAATTTTCAGCATGGTTGTGCTGCTATTAATAAGCTCCACACTTTTTGCTCAGAGCTATTTTAATCCACTCCTTATGAATCAATTGGGTCTGTCCCACAGTCGAGATGTGGCCTTGTCCGGAGCAAACACCTCAGATTATAGCTCGGCCATGAGTACTTTCAGCAATCCGGCTAATCAGGCTGGTTTTGTTGGACTTAAACTAAGTGGTTCCGTCGGTGCGATCACTACCAACGAAAACAGATCCTTTCCAGCTATCGATCAATTTGGGGATGTGGTTACCAATAATATCTATGTGGTCTCTAAAGGGATACAAAACACCTTTTCCGGGGGCGCTACATGGGGTAGGGGGCAGTTGTCACTCTCCCTGGCTTCTACACCCTTCCTGACTCCTGCATTTGCATTTAAAGAAGAGATCAGAGGTAGCCTCTATTCGCCAAACATCAATAGAGATCCTCTCCTTGGCTACCATCACCTGAATCAAGCGGGTGTTGTACAATCCAGCGGTGTCAGTATGGGGACAGCTTTCAGATCCTTGTCTGTGGGTCTTGGAATGCGCCTTCTTCACGGTGCTGGTCTGGAAAATGAGTGGGGTATATCAGTTCTGGATAGTGCAGATGTTTCTGCCCTGGCAGCTGGATCCAACCTCTTAAAAGCAGAGAGTTGGGAGTTAGACAATACACCTTTCATCGTAAATATGGGAGTGATCAAAGATTTCGGGTTGCATTGGAGGGTGAGTGCAAGTTATCAGACCGCATATTCAATTGAATCAACGCGTCAGGGTGCCAACCCTTTTTACGATCCCACACTGGATTTACCACTGCTAGAGTGGACTTCTGACTCCATTGGTTCCACCATTTCTATTCCCGCCCGTCTGGAGCTTGGCCTACGAATGAAACCTTCTAACAGCTTGCCAACAGCTGTGTATCTGTCTCTGGCCTATCAGGACTGGACCCAATATGAAGTAAGTTATGGTGATTCACTCATGGACGCTGATTCCCCATTTGAATACCCCATGCAGGAAGCTTTCACTTTAAGTGGTGGCATCGAGCATTGGGTGAATGAAAACGTACCCTTTAGAGCTGGTTTTAAATGGGTGGAGTCTCCTCTCGATCGTGAGCTCTCTCAGGCAGTTCTCAGCGGTGGTTCAGGGTGGAAAAGCGGACCCCTTCAATTTGATGTTGCTATTCAGCTTTCATCGGTGGGGTATAGATACTATGATATTTTTGTTCCCGTAGGGATGTCGGCCAACTCCTATGAGAATGTCCGTGAATCCAAAACCACTTATTCCGCCTCTGTGAGTTACACCCTGTGAAACGGCTTCCCATACTGGGTCTCTTATTTGTCGCATTGATGCTGGTGCTGGTGCAGCCAGATATTGTGGATGCCCAGACCTCTACTTACAATAAAAAATTCGAGTCACCCGATTATCTGAAGATTCACCTGCTTTTTACAAATGATCTCCATGGTGGGATTGCTCCTTCCAAAGCCTGGTTCATGAATCCAGAATTTCCACCTGACCTGGGTGGTGGTGCTTCCATGTTCACATATGTGAAAGAGATACGCGAGCAGGCGGCAGCTGAAGGGTCTGAAGTCTTGTTGCTGGATGGTGGTAACATCTTTCAGGGGACACCCCTGGGTATGGCAGACTCAGGTCGAGCCATGATTGACTGGATGAACCTGATGGAATATGATGCAACTGTTATAGGTTTGCAGGAATTCATGTTTGGAATTGAAAATATTGCCGCTCTGGATGAACAGGCTCAATTTCCTTTCCTCAGCGCTAATCTCAGCAGTGACAATTATTCACCACAGCCTAATCTCATCAAATCATTTCAGGGAGTAAAACTTGGAATCTTTGGATTAACCACTGCCAATACACCAAGCAAACTACTGCCTGAGCAAACAAGAGGAGTTGAATTCTCACGGGAGATTCACTCTGCTAAAGTTCAGGTGCAAACCCTCAGAAATCAGGGGGTTAACTGTATTATCGGATTGTCTCATCTGGGAGTTCCCTATCAACGTGAAGACGAATTTGCTGAATTTGTTGACACCTATGAAGATGAGAGCGATTTTGGTGATAGAGTGATAACAAATCTTGAATTGGGTCACCTGGTTAAAGGTATTGATCTTATTGTCTCTGGTGGTACCAATGCTGGCTACAATACACCCTGGGAGGATCCACAAACACATACTATCATCGTCCAGGGTTACGGGGGTGCAAGTAATATCGGGCACATCGTGCTCTATGTTCATCGCAAAACTGGCACGCTGGCAGGCTATAAGAATCCATTTGCCAGAGGCGTGTTGTTTACGCTGAGCACAGATGACATTCAACCTGACCAGAAAATTGCACAACATCTCATCGATCTTGAAAAGGCACGCAGTTTTGTGGTGAAGCGTGATTTTAGCAAAGCCAAGAGTAGCGTTGCTTTAGGCGAATCAACCAAACTTGAAAGGTGGCAATTTGATGTCCCCAACTTTAATCGGGATAATTATCTCGATGTAGTGACCTGGAATATGGAATGGTTCCCAAAATCTAATGATAGCACAATCACTGCTGTGGCAGAAATCATGCAAAAAGTGAACGCAGATATATATGCTGTTCAGGAAATTGGAAGTCTTGAGCAATTCGCAGCAATGATGGATCTGTTACCTACCTATGGTTTTCAGGTCACGAGACAATCAAGTTTCTTTGACCAGGCAGTGATATACAAAAAAAGTGTGCTGGCTTATGTTGGTAGGGAAGAACCCTTTGCTCACTCCGATTATAATTTCGCTGGTCGACCACCATTGCGTGTGGATTTTGTATGGGAAGTAGACGGAAAAAGAGAACCGGTTTCAATTATCGATTTACACTTGAAGTGTTGTGGCAATGGTCTCGAGCGTCGCAAAAAATCAGTGGCAGAGCTCCATGAATATTTGAGTCTGGGCATGGAGATGGGCGAGGAAAATATTATTGTCCTGGGAGACTGGAATGACCAGATCGACGATGTTGGTGTGATCCAGAGTTTCACGGCCTTTCTCGACGATCCAAACAATTTTAGATTTGCTACGGATCGTATTGCCGGGGATGTGGAGCAAGCATCTTATCCAACGTGGCCCAGTTTTCTTGATCATATTCTCATTGGGAAGGGCTTTTTCGATGAATTTGAAAATAACAGTACGATACAAACGCTACCTGTGTCTGATTGGTTAGGTAGTTGGGAAGAATATGAGCTACTCATATCAGATCATCGTCCAGTGCTGATGCAGCTCAATATGTCACACTGACCTACCCACTGATGATTCAAAAATCCTTCACTTGTCATTGTGAGCACAGCGAAGCAATCTCAAGTCCGAGATCGCCTGCCTATGCCGAAGTCGGTCTCCGCGCAGGCAGGCCGCAGTCGCGAGCTTCTTCGCGAAGACGCTTCTTCTTAAATTTTGCTGCAATCATCGCGCTCTTATTATTCAGCTGTGCAGAACCAGTTGATTCAACGCTTCCGACTGGACCTCAGGTCCCTTCCATTGATAGCGATGCGACGATTAGCATTGTCACCTGGAATATCGAAAATTTCCCCCAGCAGGGCACCCGTACCACAGATAGAGTTGAATTAATTTTGGATTCCCTCAATGCTGATTTCTACTGTTTGCAGGAGATCCAAGACAAAGGTGCTCTTGAGGATATTGTTGATCAACTCGACCAGTACTCAGTGATTATTTCTGATGAGACTTCCTTTATGCATCTTGCCATTGTCTACAAGCAGGACTCTTTTCTGCCCATATTCACTGAGAATATTTACGCCAGTAATGATTACAATTTCGCCAGCCGACCACCGCTCCTGGTTAGCTTTCTCTATGAGTATGGTGGTAGCGAACAAATGCTAAATCTCATTAATGTCCACATGAAATGTTGTAATGATGGAGTGGAGCGCCGCCACCAGGCTTCCATTCTGCTCAATGATTATTTGAGCAATAAAATGGCCTGGGGAGATAGCAATTTTGTGATACCAGGCGATTGGAATGATGATATCTATGATGCAGATGAGTCAGGTCAATACAGTTTTGAAGCTTTTCTCAATGATAGCGATAATTTCCGCTTTGTCACCGATAGCCTTGCTGCAACAAAGGCTTCACGGAACGCTTCCTATCCCAGCTATGGTAGCTTTATAGACAATATCCTGATCAGTCGATCACTCTTTGATGAGGAACGACAATCCAGTATATCAACAATTCGATTGGATGAAGTGTTTGGCGATTATAGCTCAGTTGTTTCTGATCACCGACCTGTGGTCTGGTCCTTTAGACCCCGATAAATAGAACTGAATCTTCAGCGTCACCCACCACTAGTCATCAAAGTTTGGATGAATAGGGAATTCTATCACAAAATGTGCACCAGGAACATCCTTCAACTTGACACTTCCCATAAGTTGATGCTCAGACAGTATTTTAAGTAGATATAAACCCAAAGAATTGACTGAATCCCATACAACGGGTTTTTGAAGTCCTATGCCGTTGTCTATGACTTCCAGTCGCATATTATCGTCTTCAAATTCAGTGAACTGGATGAGGATGTGTTTATCCTCCTTGTCAGGATCAGGGAAGGCATATTTCAGGCAGTTGGTCACCATTTCATTAATCATTAAGCCGCAGGGCACTGCAATATCCACAGGCAAATTAATTTCTGGAATATTGGTCTTTATCTGGATGGGTACCGCATGCCGTCCAAAGGCTGCATGGAGGGTATCTGTAAGATCCTTTATATAGCTGGAAATGTCAACATTATCAAATTCTGGTGATCTATAAAGTGCATCGTGGACCAGGGCCATGGAGTTTACTCGATTTTTAATATCATCAAGGGTTTCGGCTGTTTTCTCATTTTTGGTCCCAGCTTTTTGCAATCCAAGTAGGCTGGCCACAAGTTGTAAATTGTTTTTTACACGATGATGTACTTCCTTCAGGAGCAAGTCTTTTTCCACAATTGATTTCTCCAGAAGATTTCTTTGGCGTACAATCTCAGTTACATCCTCCAGAGATACCATGACCTGATTTGTCATTCCCACAATATTTTTCAGGGGGTAAAGGAGCATTTGAACCACTTTTATACTTCCATCTTCTGCCCTGAATTTTACTTCTGGAATCTCTATAATGTTTCCCTCTACGGCTTTTCTAAAACTTTTCCCCAGAGACAATTGCTTTGCCAATTGGTCCTCTTCCACATGATAATCCATGATTATTGATTCTGCATTTTCAGCGCCCCAGAGTTCAACCCACCCTGAATTAAGATGGGTAATATTTCCTTCAGAATTATGGATGGCCATGGGAATAGGTGACTGGGCAATTACTGCACGGAAATAATTTGCTCTTTCGCTGGCTTTAACATGGGCTTTGCGTCGAGATTCTATTTGTGCATTGAGCTGAATATTGTGTTTTTCCAGTTCTTTGCCCCTTCTAACCAGAAAATTAGTTCGAAGTCGAAATGATAGGATGCCAACAAAAGAGAGAAAAAGAAACCAGGATAGTATAAACCACCAGGTCTCATAGAATTTAGGATGCATAATCAAATTAATATCAGAACCATCATTGTTCCAGACCTGGTCATTGTTACTGCCTCTGAGGTGAAAGGTATACTTCCCAGGGGGGAGGTTGGAAAAAGTTACCTCTCGCTGTGTACCAAGTTGCCGCCACTGATCATCAAAGCCTTCCATGAAATATGCATAATTATTGCTGTGGGGATGGTAATAGTCCAGGCTGGCAAAACTGAGGCTGAAAAATAAATCCTCAGGATACAATTCCAAAAGGGGGGTGGTGGTGATCGATTTTTCCAATACGATTCGGTCTTTGAATTTTTGATTGATACCTATGGGCACATTCATGATGGATAATTCTGTAAACTTCACAGGTGGAATATGATTGTTTTCCCGAATTTGATCAGGATGGAAATAGGTTATTCCTTTGACACCACCAAAGTACAGCCATCCATTATCAAGCTGGCATCCTGCCGGGTTAAATTCTTTGCTCAAGACACCATCAGCTATGCCATATGTTTTGAGTATTTTTTTCTTGGGGTGGTATTGCACAAGACCATTATTTGTACTCATCCACAGCCATCCATGGGTGTCCTGAAAAATAGTGTAAACGGCACTACTGGGTAGTCCGTCTTCAGTGGAAAAGTTTTCGAAGGTACTATTGCGTGGATTAAAACGGCTTATCCCGCCACCATAGGTCCCTAACCAGATGTATCCATCTTCATCCTCAAAGAAACACATCACATCATTATTTGGCAGAGCCGTTGGGTCGCCAGGGGAGGCCTTGAATTGTTTAATGGTCATGCTATTACGATCAAATCCGATCAAACCCTCGTTTTCGGCCCCAATCCATAATCTTCCCCGGGAATCTTCGAACATGGCGTAATAGGCAATATTGCCAAGATTTATCTCACCAGTTCCAGGTGTTCGAATGGTTTCAAATTCCATGCTTTCTGGGTCCAGGCGAAAAAGACCTTCATTCCAACTCCCCAGCCAGATATTGCCCTCCTGATCTTCTTGCATGACCAGCAGATACTCACTTTGAAGTCCTTTGGGATTGTCCATATCAGGATTAATGTGTATAAAATCATCTGCATTGTTTTTCAGGAGATCAAGACTCGTACTGGCGCTGATGACCCATAGATTGTTGTCTCGATCAACAAGGATATCCTGAATGCCATTGTCGCTCAAACTTCCTGGGTCATCTGGATCATGGGCATACTTTTTAAATGAATTTGTCGTGGTGTTATAGTAGGTAAGGCCAGTCGACCAGGTCGCTATCCAGAGGTTCCCGCTGCTGTCGCTAGCTATTTGAAGGATGCGATTATCGTGTAAGCCCTCAGAGTTAAGGGGATCATAACTCAGGGTGTAGAATTTTTTTCTATTGCGAACATATTTGCCGACACCACCAACAGATGTCCCCACCCAGACAATATCACCATCATCATAGAATGATTGAATGGCATCATCATTCAGAGCCGTATTGTCATAGACTTTCTTGCCTATTCTCTCAATGAGATTGCCCTGTAAATCCAGGATCAGAATTCCTTTTGAATCTGTACCAACCCAGATGCGATCTTCTCCCATCTGCAACATACGGCTTACACTGGTTTCTGGATATTCAGGATTAATGGCCGAGGTATACCCATGGTGAATGAAAGCATCGGTTTCAGGATTATAGCAATCCAGACCACCCCAGGTAGTTCCCACCCATATTTGATAATTTTCGCCATCAAAGGTTTCATAGATATAGTTAACATTATTGTCGAAAAGCGATGATGGATCATCCTCATTGTAGAGGTAGGTTCGTATGACAAAGGTTTCTAAATTCAGGACATTCAGGCCATCCCTGGTTGAAATCCAGAGTTGATTTTCATGATCCAGAAAAAGACCATAAACAACAGGATCCGCCAGAGTATCTTCATTTGTGATAAGTGCCTCAATAGGCGTGGATAAGCCTGTTTCAGGGTTGAATCGAACCACGCCTCCTCCAGCAGTACCAATCCAGATATATCCTTCAGGGTCCTCCTGCAATCCCCAAATCGTCCCTTCTCCCACGGACAGGCTATCCTGTGGATCATGGGGGTAGCGAAAAAAGGACTCTGTATCATCTATGTACTTATTTAGACCGGAAACATAGGTGCCTATCCATAAATTACCCTTGCTGTCCACCAGGCTTGAATAGATAGAGTTTGAATTAATAGATGATGAATCCATAGGGTCATGACGAAATTGCTTGAAGGAAATACCATCGTAACGGTTTAAACCATCTTCTGTACCAAACCACATAAAACCATTTTTATCCTGGGCAATGGTCATGACACTGTTTTGAGAGAGACCATGGTTAATATCAATGGTTTCAAATTGATAGGAATGGTGGTCAGTTGCCATGAGTGTACTGGCGAGGAGAAGCAGGGTGAAGATGGATTGAAGCATTTTAGTCATAAGCTTTTCCTGATGGTTCCTTCGTTCATGGCACAATATGATTATCCTGAAAAAAATTAAGTACTCCTATATAATGGCAAGTCTAGAAATATAGTGCTATTTCTAGGACCTACAAAGAGTAGAAAAGATAAATGGAAGGTTTTAAGATCATGGCTAGGGCAAGGGGAGTGGGAAAGGAACACGTTGAATCTCCGAAGATTAAACCCTATTGTTTATCTGAAAAAAATACGTCCCAGTTTTTAAGTGTATCTTCAGAAGCCTGCTGACTGGCCTCCTTCTTATTGCGGCCCTCCCCAAAACCAACAACAGTCCCATCAATGGATACCTGGATCATGTACAGCGGGTCATGATCTGGCCCGGTAGTCTTCGTGACATCAAATGAAGGATTGCCCATTTTCAGGCGTTGGCATTTTTCAGCGAGTTGACCTTTGTAGTTAAAGGACTGTAATTCTGCCGCATAATCGGATTTACTGGCAATGACATGTTTTTTTACCCAAAGGGCAGCAGGTTCAAAACCACCATCCATGTATATAGCCGCAATGAGTGACTCAATCACATCTGCCATAATGGAGTCGTTGTCTCGCTGGCCCCCACGGCGACTGGAGTCGCTAAGGAGAATCCATTTTCCCAAATCCAATTTCAGGGCGCATTCTGAGAGATAATTCCCGTTCACCAGGATGGTTCGGTATTTGGTAAGCGTTCCCTCATTTAAATGGAGATGGGTTTTGAAAAGATAATCAGATACAACCAGCTGAAGCACAGCATCTCCAAGGAATTCAAGACGTTCATAGGAGTAGCGAATATTGTTCTCACTGGCAAAGGAACTGTGAGTGAGGGCACGCTCCAGCAAATGAGGCTCACTAAAAGAATAGCCCAGAGTTTTTTCAATTGCAGAAAGATTTTTTGCAAAGTGATCCGAGACCACCGGCGTGGAACCTTTCTTCGTGAAGAGTTTCCCCAAAAACTTCATAAGTGTCAGGTCAGGCCTTATATTCCTTTATTGCCAGCACGGCATTGTGACCACCAAAGCCAAAGGAATTACTAATTCCTGCTCTAACTTCCCGTTGAACAGATACACCAGGGGTATAGTTTAGGTCACATTCCTCACAGGGGTTCTCATGATGAATGGTAGGCGCAATGGTATTTGTCATAACAGTCTGTACCAGAGCAGCCAACTCAATTCCACCAGAGGCTCCCAGTAGGTGACCGGTCATTGATTTGGTTGAACTCACAGAAAGTTTGTAGGCATGGTCGCCAAAGACATTTTTAATGGCGATGGATTCGTTTTTGTCATTGGCTGGTGTGGAAGTACCATGGGCATTGATATAGTCAATATCTGTGGGCTTTAAATCACCATCTGACAGGGCCATCTTCATGGCACGATTTGCTCCTTCACCACCACTGGCAGGGCTGGTGATATGGTAGGCATCTGCTGTCATTCCAAAGCCTGAAAGTTCGGCAAGAATGTTGGCACCGCGCGCTTGGGCATGCTCCAGGCTCTCAAGCACAAAAACACCAGCGCCTTCACCCATGACAAAGCCATCTCTAGCCTTATCAAAAGGACGGCTGGCTGAATCAGGATCAGGATTGAAGGAAAGTGCCTTCATATTTGCAAACCCTGCAAAACCCATGTGAGTGAGTGCAGCGTCTGCTCCACCGCAAACCATGACATCGGCATCACCGTAACGAATGGCTCGCATACCTAGACCAATAGCATGAGCAGCAGTTGCACAGGCTGAGTTTACTGAGAAATTGGGACCCTTGAGTCCCCAGATGATTGAAACATATCCTGCCGCAATATCTGGAATCATCATGGGAATAAAAAATGGGCTGACCCGTCGGTGACCCCTTTTAATCATCATGGTATGTTGTTCTTCAAAGGTATACAGTCCACCTACACCACTTCCAATGATGACACCCATACGAGTGGGATCCTCATTTGCTGTGTCCAGGCCGCTTTGTTTAATGGCAGCTTTTGCTGAGTGAACGGAATAGCGAGTAAAAGGATCCATGCGACGAGCTTCTTTAAAATCGACGACATCATCGATTTGGATTTCATCTTTTGCTGTGGCAGCCACCGTGGCATTAAAGCCTTCTTCAACGAGCCAATCTTGAGTGGTAATGCCATTTTTTCCGGCAACTAGATTGTTCCAGAACTTATCGATTTCATTCCCCAGCGGTGAAACAACCCCCATCCCGGTGATAACAACACGCTTTTTCATGCTACTCCTTTTACAAAAAAACTGGATTCACTGTAAAGTCAGGATTCAACTCCAGACCCACCAGTGAACCCAGTTTTATTTCAGAATGTTTTGACTAAAGCTTATCCAAGCTTACTGTCAACGTACTGAACGGCCTTCCCAACAGTTGTGATGGTTTCAGCATCTTCATCGGGAATCTCAATATCAAAGACTTCTTCAAACTGCATAATGAGCTCGACAGTATCCAATGAGTCAGCACCTAGATCATCAATAAATGATGCATCTTCGGTGATCTTTCCTGCATCAACACCTAATTTTTCAACGATTACGTCACGTACTTTTTCAAAAGTTGACATATTATTCTTTCCTCCTAACGTTCAATTCTATCCTTGCATGACCAGGCCGCCATCAACATTGAAGACCTGACCTGTGATATATCCAGCTTGCTGAGACCCTAGAAAAGCTACCAGATTGGCAACATCCTGTGGTTCTCCAATACGACCCAGAGGGATTTGTGCAAACAGTTTTTCCTTGGCCTCATCTGTGATCGCGTCTGTCATATCGGTGGCAATATAACCAGGTGCAACGGCATTCACAGTGATTCCTCTTGACCCAACTTCCTTAGCCAGAGACTTGGTA
>JABMOS010000063.1 GCA_013203185.1 Fidelibacterota bacterium
ACGCAGAGTAGCGACCGGTGCCATATTTTAGTTTCATTTTTACCCAATCAAGATCCCCCTTGACCCAGACATAAGCTAATCCCACAATCAGGATCAGCATAAAAACGAATACTTCTACAAAGGTGAGAAATCCCATCTCCTTGAACACGACCGCCCAGGGAAACAGGAAAACAACTTCAACATCAAAAATGATGAAAATAAGTGCAACGACATAGAAGCGGATGTTGAACTGAAGCCAACCATCTCCTTCTGGTACCTCACCACACTCATAGGTATTTAGTTTTTCTTCAGTCGAATTTTTCGGGGATATGAGCTTCTGAATAATGAAGCCGCAATACATAAGCCCGAAGGCAACAGCACCAAAGGCTAAGGCGATTCCGTAATGTTCCTGCATGATCTCTAAAGTGCCCTTTCTTTCAATATTGGTGTGCCAATATAGACGGTACTCCAAGTCTCTTCAAGAACCGAATCCTGCATATTAACAGGTAATGGTTCCCATTGTTTTCCCAGACCCAGCTGTGGCAATCTCTATGCCACAATATTTGATTAAAGCATTAAATGTAATACTTAAATATGCAGCTTTATTTTGCCTGCTTTGAAAGTTTTTCCTGCTCTTGAGCATCAACAACGGCTATGGCAGTCATATTGGCGACATCCTGAACACTGGTCGAGCCTACCTGGAGAATGTGTACCGGCTTCTCCATACCAACCAGGATAGGGCCAATAGCCTCTGCCCCACTCAACCGATGGACAAGTTTATAACTAATATTGCTGGATTGGAGGTCTGGGAATATCAGCACATTGGCCGACCCCTTCAATTGACTAAATGGATAATGCTCTTTTTGAATGTTTGGCATAATGGCCAGGTCAGCATTCATCTCCCCATCTATCATCAAGTCAGGGTCCTTCTCTCGTACCAATTGAACGGCATCCCGCATCTTCTGGGCATAAGGATGTTTGGATGATCCGAAATTTGAGAAACTCAACATGGCAATCCTGGGAGTCATACGCAATCGCCTGGCTTCTTCAGCAGCCATGAGTGCAATTTCTGAAAGCACTTCAGCTGTGGGATCAATATTGACAGAGACATCAGCAAATATTTTCATCCCGTCCTTGAAGATGAGCAAAAACAATCCTGCAACATGCTTCATATCTTTTCTGGGTTTAATGATCTGAAGCACTGGACGAAGCGCGTCTGGATATTGCTGGGAAATACCATAAATCATGGCATCTGCCTCACCCATGTGCAACATCATGGCGGCAAAAGAATCTCGGCGGCCCATAAATCGTTTTGCACCACTGAGGGTCACACCCTTCCGCTGCCGCATCTTATAAAATGTTTCAATGAACTCTTCGCGCCGCGTAAACTTCAGAGGATCGACGATTTCAACATCTTTGAGATCAATATTCAACTCTTTGGCTTTGGCCAATATATTCTTTCTACGACCTACCAGTATGGGCTTTGCTATCCCTTCTTGTAGAATAAAGTAACTGGCACGAATGATCCGAGGGTTTTCACCTTCAGGATAAATCACTCGCTTAGGAGCCGCCTTGGCGCGATTATAGAGTGTACGCATGAACTCACGGCCTTTTCCAAGTCGAGCCTCAAGTTCCTCCCGATAAAGATCAAGATCAATGCTACGCTGAGCTACACCCGTTTTCATGGCAGCTTCGGCAACTGCTACAGATTCCCAGAGCAATACGCGGGGATCAAATGGTTTAGGAATGAGATAATCTCTGCCAAATTCAAGTTGTTCCAGACCATAGATGTTCATCACTTCATCTGGCGTATCTTCTTTTGCGAGAGCAGCTAACGCCAGGGTGGCAGCAACCTTCATTTCTTCATTGATGGTTGTGGCTTGAACATCCAGTGCTCCTCTAAAAATAAAAGGGAAACCCAGAACATTGTTCACCTGATTGGGGTAGTCTGATCTACCCGTTCCCATGATGGCATCTGGACGAGCAGCCATAGCTTCGGGATAGGAAATTTCAGGATCAGGGTTGGCCATGGCAAAGATAATTGGATTGGGAGCCATGGTTTTTAAATCATCGCCAACAATGACGTCTTTCTTGGAGAGGCCAATAAACACATCTGCTCCATCCAATGCTTGCTGGAGGGTTCTATGTTTGGTGTCATTGGCAAAGGGAAGCTTATATTCGTTCATTCCTTCAGTGCGCCCCTTGTAAATAACTCCCTTAGAGTCACACATGATCAAGTTCTCACGTCGAGCACCCATGCGGATGTAATGTTCGCTACATGAGAGTGCTGAGGCTCCGGCACCTGAAACCACAATCTGGACATCCTCCAGCTTCTTGCCAGCTACTTCGACGGCATTGAGAAGGGCTGCAGCAGAGATAATTGCAGTTCCGTGCTGATCATCGTGAAAGACAGGAATATTCATCTCTTCCCGTAGCTTTTTCTCAATAACAAAACATTCTGGCGATTTGATATCCTCCAGATTGATTCCCCCAAATGTGGGCTCCAGCAATTTGACAGCATTGATAAATTCATCTGGGTCTTCAGTGTCAATTTCCAGGTCAAAAACATCAATATCTGCAAATCTTTTAAATAGAACCCCTTTGCCTTCCATGACAGGCTTCCCTGCCAGAGCTCCAATATTTCCTAAACCCAGAACGGCAGTACCATTGGAGATAACACCAACCAGATTGCCTTTGGCAGTGTATTCATTTGCAAGTGCAGGATTTTTAGCTATTTCCAAACAGGGGTAAGCAACACCAGGGGAATATGCCAGGCTCAAATCCCTTTGCGTTGCAAAAGGTTTGGTGGACGTGACTTCAATTTTTCCCTTACGGATTCCCTTGCTATGATAATCGAGGGCATCTTTCTTTGTAATCATATAAACCTATCCAAAATCAAGATGACATCTCCTAAGAAGATGTCATCTGGTTAAAAAACTCATTTTATTTACGGCTAATATTAGGGCTACTCCCAGAAGCTTTTTAGAGCTGCCAGTCCTTCCTGAATCTGATCCACATTAATACCACTATATGCAAATCGAATAAAAACTTTCTCTTCACCTGGCAAGGGTCTTCCAAAGTGCTCTCGGGAGCAAAAGGATACGCCTGTTTCATAGAGGGCGTCCAAACGGAATTTCGAAGAATCCGCATACCCCTTCCGTTTAAAGATGTCTGTTACATCAGGGAATAGATAGAATGTGGTTTCTGGTTTTGAAACCTTCACCCCATCAATTGCTAAAAGGGCATCCACCAGGGCATCGCGTCGAAGCCTTAATTGATCAAGAATCTCATTCTGAGGTCCTGCGGGTCCCTTCAAACATTCAATTCCAGCCATCTGAACAAAATGATTGGAGCAAGATTCCTGGTTGGTATTGAATTTTGAGATAGCTTCAATCACATCCTTTGGCCCAGCAGCACAACCCAAGCGCCAACCTGTCATGGCGAATTTCTTCGAAAAAGTATACAGGATGACGGTACGTTCGGCCATATCAGGCAAAGAGGCAATACTCTTACTACGACCTGAATAACGAACTTCAAAATAAGCTTCATCAGATAGCACCCACAGGTCATGCTTTATGGCCAGGTCTGCTATCCACTTCATCTCAGCTTCAGTTGACTCAGCACCAATAGGATTTTGATAATTATTATAAACAATAACCGTGGTCTTATCAGTGATCTGGTTCTCAATTTCTTCTTTGTTGATAGCAAAACCAGTAGGAGTGGTCACATACCCATATGGCAGGGCTTTGCCTCCGAGGTATTCAATTTGAGATTCATAAATTGGATAACCGGGATTGGGATATAGAGCTTCTGCACCTTCTTCCAGGAGCACCCCTAAAAATTTACCAATTACCGGTTTTCCTCCGGGTTGAACAGAAATATTCTCTGCTGTATAGTTTAGCCCCCGGGCCATTCCAATATCTTCGGCCAGAGCCTCACGTAAGGGCATAATGCCAGGACCTGGAGCATAACCTGTCTTGCCATCCCGGGCAGCTTTCGTAGCTGCATCTCGGATATACTCTGGCGTGGTGATGTTCATATCACCTAAATGAAATGGGTAAACCTTGTTTCCCTTGGCAGACCAGGCAGCCGCATCGGCTCCTACTGCAAAAGCGGTCTCTGTCCCCAGACGACCATAACGATTGGCAAATTTTCTCATTTATTTACAACCCCTATAAAAATAATCGATGGGAATTAAACCATTCCCAGACGTTTCATCCGAGCATCACGATCATTGGCAAAACGCTCAATGCCTTCCAGTAACCAGCGCTCAGAGAGATGGGCTTCTTCCATCACCTCATCCAGAGATCCACCAGATCTCCAATTATCATCCCAGTCAGCTGTCATGGCATACTCGATTGACAGCCGATTGCCGGTCCAATCCTGCATGGCCACCGCAGAGCCATTTGTAATGAATGTAGAGTTCAGCCAGTCCGATTCACTTACTGTATCCTGCTGATAGGCTTCAGACTGCAAGGCAAACAACTGCGGACTTCCAGCGGCAACAAGTTTCACGTTCAGACCACGCTTATCCAGTTCTGGCAATAATTTGAGTAAATTTGCCGTTGTGGCAGTTCCCTGAACAAAAATGGTACCCATCTTTGGGCGATCAGACTTGTAATCACGAATTTTGTACGCGCCTTTGGCTGCCTCCATATAGGAAGCCATCCCGAGCTTCTTACGATCTGGCACTTCAATACCAGGTCTAGTAAGATGGAGGGCAATTACTGGGATATCCGTGGCCAGTGCGGCTGTCATCATGGGAGCAACTTCATTATGTTCCCATGGATAAAGGTTAATGACTTTGCCTTTGGGGAACAGCTGTGTGACAGCAGGAGAATAAATACCAAAATGGGTCCGTGAATCTTCAGCAGTTTCCGGTCCAGAGTGACCAGCTACCCAGATGACTTTGCCCAATTTCACATCGGCGTCTTGGACCATCTGACTAAAGATTCTGAAAGCACCATATTTCAAATAGGAAAAAGATCCATAGGTTGAACAAGCTGCAAAGAATCCGTTAAAATCTTCTTCAGGTGTTTTTGAAAAGTTTGTTGCTGCTATTCCAGTACAGATGCCAGCATTGGCAAATTCAGTTATAGCCTGAGGTAGCATCGTCCCTTTGGTATTGTCATTGCGGTCAAAAAAACCATACCCCGGAGTTTCACCAAAGTCTTTTCCAAACCCGGAGATGTTGGTGGAATCTGCCAGGTCTGCTGACATGGCCAGCACCAAAGGACGACCATAATTTTTACGGACATAGGCATTCAGGTAGGATGCATATTTGGAAAAACCACCACGATTGGGAGCGATTTCACCCGGTTTTACAAAAAGTTCTGAGGGTAAAGCATTGAGATCAGTTAATACTGGATCATTCAGTGGGTTTCTTGAAGTATCTATCCATACTTTTTCATTGTCTTCTGGAACTGCCTCTCCCAACGCTACCAGGCGATCTGCCAGATAGTTGAGCAATTCAGGATCCTGGTTAAAGACTTCAAACACCTTTTCCATATTGATGCGAGCCTGCTCTGTCCGCTCAGCCTTGGTATCTGGTCCTGCTTCGCCCATTCCATCAAACTGGATACCGTATTTATCAGTAAATTCTTGTTTGGTCTGCCAGTAAGTAGGATTATTGAATTTGTGGGCAGCGCCATGGGACTTGTTATCATAAACGCCATAGCCGCGACCCTTACGGGTTTTAAACCAGGCCATTCCAGGAGCACCCTCTGGGTTTTCATCTAATGCCAGTGCTTGAAGAGCGCTATTGACACCCTCCCATTCAGAACCGTTTTCGGTTCCAAATACACGCCAGCCGTGAGGAGCAAACCAGTCCTCTGGTGTACCATAGACAACTGAAGAGAAAGGACGATTATCGATTCCATAATCATTCCAGTCGACGAGAAAATGGAGATTTCCCAAACCCAATCCATAGGCAGAATTGAGGGATTCATGGGTCACACCAGGCGTCAAGCCACCTTCGCCCTCAACAGCAAATACACGGACATCTTCAGCGCCTGCATACTTCAGGGCCATGGCTTCGCCAACAGCCACTGGCATACCATGTCCAGATGGTCCCGTATTGGCTTTAAAGATATTGGTCTTTCCAGCCATCTCTGCATGTCCAGGCAATCCACCCTTGTTTCTCAGCGTAAGTAAATCTTCCCAGGTAAGGACACGGTCTTGAGACCCCAGATAATAGCGTTCATCATTGGTTTCAGCATATTTGCGACGCATAGCTTCGTTGAGGACTGCCATGAGCGCATACGTCCCGGGTACAACATGACCGGCAGATAGGATAAATTTATCACCCCATCGTTTTTGGGGATGTCTTATGTCCCAGCGCATTGGACCACCTAAAAACAGAGCTACCATCATATGTACTTTGGAACGAGAACCTCCTGGATGACCACTCTGTCTCAAATTGAGCATGATGTCAATCAGTTGATCCGTCATATCCTTGATTTTTTCCCACTTGGGATAAAGTTCTGTTGTCATTTGCGGTTTGCTAGCCTCTAGTGTCATGCTTCCCTCATTTAAATCTTTCTATACATAACCTGTGTGCGTTTATCGGGTAAGATCTGTTAGATTCTTTGAGCGCAGGACCTTTGCCATAGCGGCTTGGGCTTCATCCCATACATCATGCGTTCCACATTCACTGAGGAATTCA
>JABMOS010000064.1 GCA_013203185.1 Fidelibacterota bacterium
GCCCCTAACATAAGCATTCCAACTTGGTTTTCAATTAATCAAAGTAGGGAAGGATCGTGATACAAAAAATCCCACCAGAGGCAGGATTTTATTGCGGGACCGACCGGGATCGAACCGGCGACCTCCGGCTTGACAGGCCGGCGTTCTAACCAAGCTGAACTACGATCCCAAAAATTTCAAATGACTTAGTCTTTTTTCCTGTATAGGATGGCCACTGGAATAATTACCAGATAACCGATGAGTAAAACGATGGGTGATACTGACAGCGCTTGCACACTGTTTAATTCGCCTGTACCCATTAAAACATATCCAAGAATAATGACAAAAAGCCCGGCTATGAAAAGAAAATAGTTTATTCGCGTAAAAGGTAACTCAGAGAGCCAGTGTTTTGTGCCGTTATTACCTTCACTTATCATAGCGCGGCGAATATAGATGGTGACAAATAGGTGCGCAAATAAAAATCATTTATTTGTTTAAATATTTAGACTCGTTGACATGATAAATGACCCCTTCTATATTGATAGACTTAAGAAAGGAAATTGTGCTTGAAAAGGATTCTGCGCTACGCCCTAATAGCTCTTGGTTTTCTATGTCTGGCGGGCATCACTGGTCTTTATCTTGTTTTTGACTCGAGACCAGACAAGTCCGGTGATGAACTGACTCAGATAGTTATTCATGATGGAAGCTCATTAAGCTCCATTGCACAACAGCTTTACGAAGCCGATATAATCTCCTCGCCGGAATCATTTAAGGTGGCTGCAAAACTTCTCAAGCGTACGCGCGCAATCTATCCTGGCGCTTATTCCATCAAAAAAGGCCTTACCAATACAGAAGCCATAGAAGCACTAGCTCATGCAAAAGCAATTGAGATCACCATCACCATTCCAGAGGGGCTACGTTCAGATGAAATCATCGGCATTCTTAGCCAACGTTTAAATCTGGACTCGCTCAAAATGATCAATCTTCTTACAGATTCTACCTTACTTAGCATCGCAGGACCTGGATTTTTCCATCTTGAAGGTACTCTTTTTCCTGAGACGTATCGTTTTCTTGAGAATAGCGATGAATTTATGGTTCTAGCAAAAATGGTCAGGCATTTCAAAAATAGTATTCAACCAGAAATGCTTGCAAGGGCAGATAGCATGGGCTTCGATCTTCAACGGTTGATTACTTTTGCCTCATTGGTGGAAAAAGAAACTGCCAGGGAAGATGAACGACGACTGGTTTCCTCAGTGTATCATAATCGCATTCGGAAAAATATGCTTCTGGGTTGTGATCCAACGGTGATCTACATGCTTGTGAGACGGGGAGAATGGAATGGGAATCTTCAGCGTAAACATTTTTCAATCAATGATCCATACAATAGCTATTTAAAGCGCGGACTTCCCCCTGGTCCCATTGCCAATCCTGGATTGGCCAGCATCACCGCGGCACTCCACCCTGAAACAACGGATTACCTATATTTTGTCGGAAAAAATGATGGCACTGGTGCTCACGATTTTTCTAAAACCCTCCGCGAGCACAATAATAAAGTGAATCGCTATCAACGCCGGAGATCCTCTCGATGAACAACGTCCTTGCTGGACTAAATCCTCAACAACAAGCTGCAGTTGAAGCCTTAACAGGCCCGGTTCTCATTTTTGCCGGTGCCGGTAGTGGCAAAACCCGTGTATTGACGCACCGGATAGCGAACATGATTTATAGTGGGACGGCCCAGCCCCATGAAATTCTGTCTGTGACTTTCACCAACAAGGCAGCTGGGGAAATGCGTGAGCGTATAAAACACATGCTTGGTGCCCAGCAGTCACATGTCAATATGGGTACTTTTCACTCCATTTGTGCCAGAATCCTCAGACGAGAAGCACTCTATATTGGATACGAGCAGAGTTTTAGCATTTATGATGATGAAGATGGCCAGAAAGTGGTCAAAAAGATCATGAAGGACCTTCAAATATCAACTGATTTAATCAAGCCTAATTCAGTGTTTTACAATATTAAACAATTCAAATCTCAGATGATATTCCCTGCTGAAGCCACTGACCTGGCCATGTCAACATTTGATGATACTGTGGCTAAAATATATGGGATATATCAATCCGAGCTCAAAAATAGCAGTGCCATGGATTTTGATGATCTATTATTGAAGCCACTGGAGCTATTTGAGAAGAATCCACATATTCTAAAAAAATACCAAGATCAGTTCAAATTTATCATGGTTGATGAGTACCAGGATACAAACAAAGCACAATTTTTGTTTGTGGAGGCTCTAAGCCATGAGCACAAGAATTTGTGTGTTGTTGGTGATGATGACCAATCCATTTATGGCTGGCGTGGCGCTGATATTGGAAATATTTTGGATTTTCAGCAGCATTTTCCTGGTGCTCAAATGTTTAAACTTGAGCAGAACTACCGATCTACCAAAACAATTCTGGCGGCAGCTTCGGCTGTAGTAAAGCTCAATGAAAAGAGAGCAGAAAAAGAGTTGTTTACTGAAAGTGGTGATGGCGATATCATCAAAGTACTGGAAGGGCGCAATGAGCTGGATGAAGGTCGCCTCATTGTAGATGAGATCCAGTCAGTTTGTCGCCGCAACAAAAATGGTTTCCAGGATATTGCCCTGCTCTATCGAACCAATGCTCAGTCCCGTCCACTGGAAGACGTATTGCGTCGAAGTGGCATCCCCTACCAGATCATTGGAGGGACTAAATTTTATGATCGCATGGAAGTAAAAGATGTCCTGGGATATTTTAGGCTCATCGTTAACCCTTTAGATAATATAAGTTTTATGAGGATTATCAATAAACCTACCCGGGGTATTGGTAAAACGAGTCAGGATGCCATCAATGCCTTTGCCATCGACCAGGGTATTTCCCTGTTTAGCGCTGCCACCCGTGCCCAGGAATACGGCTTAACCTCCAGGGCTTTCAATAAAGTCATAGAGTTTGTCCAGTTGATTGGTAAATATTCTAGTTTACTTAATGAGTTGAATCTGGAAGAGTGGGCTCGCGTCTTTGTTGACGAGTTGGGGTTTGTGAGACAGTACAAGGAAGAAGGGACGGCAGAGAGTGAGGTTCGGGTAGATAATATTTATGAGTTGCTCTCTGCAATATCTGAATATGCCCAGCGAGCCGATGAGGCAAGTTTAACTGGCTATATGGAAGAAGTCGCTCTACTTACTGATATTGACAGGTTTAATCAGGATAAACAGCAGGTCACTTTAATGACCCTACACAGCGCTAAAGGCCTTGAATTCCCAGTCGTATTTTTAACAGGAATGGAAGATGGCCTCTTCCCATTACAGCGTGCAATTGATGATAATGAGGCCCTAGAAGAAGAGCGAAGACTTTTTTATGTAGGCTTGACACGAGCC
>JABMOS010000007.1 GCA_013203185.1 Fidelibacterota bacterium
ATATCGCCATGCATCATCCCTTCACATCACCCAATCCTGAGGATGTTGAATTAATGCAGACTGCCCCAGGAGATGTGAGAGCCCAGGCCTATGATCTGGTGATTAATGGCTATGAAGTGGCAGGGGGATCAATCAGAATTCACACCCGCGAAATGCAGAGCCGGATGTTCCAGCTCATCGGTATGGATGAAGCAGAAGCTCAAGCCAGATTTGGATTTCTACTCAAAGCCTTCAAGTATGGCGCACCACCCCATGGCGGGATTGCCTTCGGATTTGATCGTCTGATTATGCTGCTGGCTGGTACAGAGAATATCCGCGACGTTATCGCTTTTCCCAAGACGACGTCAGCATCCTCATTGATGGATGAAGCTCCTTCCCTTGTGGACGCTCAACAGCTCAAGGAACTCCATATCAAATTGGTTGAGTGATTCAATAGGGCAGAATCAGCTTTAATAGATCCATTAAAATGCTTGATTTTGTATAACATTTCAGGTTTGTCTTGTATAGATTCCTCAATCAAAGAAATGAAATACCATATGATAACCTTATTGATGAACAGGGGATGTTTCAATGAGACGTAAATCCATTCAGATAATACTATTTCTGTCATTCCTAAACATGCCACTCATAGCTGATTATTGGCAACAATATGTCGAGTATAGTATGGATATATATTTGGACTCGGAAGAGAAAATACTCAATGCAAATTCTGACCTGCTCTATGTTAACCATTCCCCTGATACACTCAATCACATCCTCATGCATCTCTACCCCAACGCATTCAATGCAGGCACTATCGCAGAACAAGTATGGCGTGCAGCTGGTCAATCATTTGACCTGGAGAAGGGCTGGACAGGGATCCGTATTGAAAAGGCAGTCAGCGATTCAGCAAACCTATCATTTCTTATTCGCGATGATACCATTTTAGAAATAGAACTTGAGCGACTCCTATTTCCAGGGGATACCCTGGTATTCAGCTTGGACTGGTTATCCATTATCCATCCCCATATTGATCGTGGTGGCTGGGAAGATAAACAATTTGATTTTGCCCAGTGGTATCCAAAATTTGTGGTCTATGATGAGCTTGGATGGCATGACGATCCTTTTGGGGATTGGGGTGAATTTTATGGTGAATTTGGAAAGTATACTGTGAATGTTGATGTGCCGGCCGGGCAAATAGTTGCTGCGACTGGTTTCGTCATAGATGGGGACCCAGGCTGGGAATCTGTTCGCGTTGATACCTCAAGAGCCTGGGAGGATTGGGTCGACGAATTCACTGAACAAAGGGATGCTTCCCTGGCCGCTCTGGATAGCACGGAGCGACGAGTAGTTAGTTTTCTCGCAGAAGACGTTCATGACTTTGCCTGGTCCTGTTCACAGGATTATGTGTACGAGCACGGCAGTTGGAATGGAATTGATGTCCATGTGCTTTTTGACCCTGAAGAGGGAGAAGACTGGACAATAAATGAAGTGAAATGGGGTCAAAACTCCCTGGAGTGGCTATCCGAAAAGTTTGGGGCGTATCCATGGCCACAGATTACCATTATCCAGGCTCTCCTCAGTGGTGGTATGGAATATCCCATGTTGGTCATGGATAGCTATGACAGTGAAAGCCTGGTCTTGCACGAAATTGGTCATAATTGGTTTTTTGGAATATTTGGGAATGATGAATTGGATGATGCCTGGTTGGATGAGGGCTTTACCACTTTTCAGACGAGTTGGTATCTTGAAGATCACTATCCAAACAATGACTACTATCTATCAAGGGAGTATATCACCCAATTTGAATATGATAATTTGCCACTTCAAAGTCTTCGAGAAGCTGATCTAAAAAAGACGATACAATATATGCTTTCTCCTGCAAATGAACCCATAGCAAGGCACAGTTTTGATTTTCAAGCCTACAATTCATACAATTACAATGCATATGAAAAACCGGCCCTCATGCTGCATACTCTGAAAAAATATCTGGGAGAGGAGCGCTTTCTGGCTGGGATGAAGTTGTATTATTCCAGGTGGGCTCTCAAACATGTAAATGAGGAAAGATTTATCCAGGTCATGGAAGATGTCTGTGGCGAAGAATTGGATTGGTTCTTTGATCAATGGCTGCACACGAGCCATTGGGTTGATTACAAATTAAGTGATTGGTCAATTGAAAAGATTGATCAGGATCATTTTATTACTCAGATAAATGTAGAAAATAAGGGTGGTATGTTTGCTCCCATAACAGCAACCGTCTATGGTGAAGCAGGAGAAATGGCTTCTGCATCTCTTAAGGAATTTCGGTATCGAGATAGTGGAACCATTATGGTTGAATCGGATTTTCATCCAGCTCGTGTTTTTATAGATCGTGAGGATGTGTTTCTTGATGTGGATAGACGAGACAATGATAGTAATGGAAAATGGTCGTTGCGCTATGACTATAAGGGGTGGGACGACTATCCCGATGATAGAAATCTTTATCTATGGAAGCCAATGTTTGGTTACAGTGACTCGTCTGGTTTGGGGGTGGGAATCAATATTAAACGGGTATACAGGTACCCAGGGGATTATATCCAACTCAGTCTGGACGAGAATTTTGGATCAGGAAATCTAGATGGATCCCTTGCTTTCAAGTATACCCAAATCGGTTTGCCCTTTAAGGGCACCTGGGCTGGTATGGCTCAAGTATGGCGTTCTATTGTTTTTGGCTCACTGGCTTACGAAATAAATTGGGCACAGAAATTTTGGAGAAATCCCATACATTTTCTAACTCTAAAAATTGAGACCACGGATGCTGCGAATGCTGATATTTCTCCCGTAGATCAAACAGGATTTACGCGCCTGGGGGTTACCTATGAATTGCAGGATGATTTATTCTCTGGAGACTATGGCTTTAATGGGACCATTTATACCTCTCCAGGTCAATTGGGAGGCTATGGATTTGATTTCACACAGATATCCCTCATGAGCAACTGGAACCGATCATTCTCTTATTTCAGATTGAACAATCGCTCAAACTTCCTGGCAAATTCAAAGGGCACTCCGACCCTCATTAAAAGCAGGGTGGCATCCACGGATTTACGATCCGTTTACTTGGATCGAGGAGCAAGTAGTCTTTATAGGATTGAAGATGTAGAGATGATTGGCTCACATTATTATCTCAGAGGAGGGGGGCGAATGCGTGCTTACACAGACTCCTTAGATCAACCCATGAATTTTATCTGGTCCAATAATTTAGACCTGACCTTTAGAACCGTACCATATCTACCAAAATCCATGGATATTGGGATATTTTTTGATGTGGGACAACTATCTGATGATGCCAAAAACTGGGACAATGTGGGTGATGTGGGATTTGCAATCAATTACAGGCCCAAGTGGGAGCGTAATAGTTGGATTTCGACATGGTTTCGTCCCTTTCATATGAAATTTGAGCTGGGTATTTTAAGGGTTGAAGGTGCTGAATGGGTTAGCACCATGAATTCGAATCAATGGCTTTTTTCCATATCTAATTAAAGAAATTTACGGAACCACAAATGATCAAAAAATTATACATCCTGCTCTTTCTCTGTTGTGCAATTCAATTTGGAATAGCCCAGGAAACCTATGATAAAATCAGAGTTTGGTCTGATGATACCCCTGTGGTTATCTCTGAGCTCCTTCGGCTTGGCGTGGATCCAGAAGGTCTAGATGTTCGCCCTGGTGTGTATGTTGATGCCATAGTAAATCAGGTTGAAAAGATTGACGTGATAAGTCAGGGTCTGGTTACTGAAGAATTGATCCTGGATGTTAGTAACTATTATGCTTCACGGTTGATTCAGGGCGCTTCCAGAGAACTGGGTTTTGGGAGTATGGGTGGTTATTTAACCTTTGATGAGATAGTGGCCAGTATGGATTCACTCCATGCAAGATATCCGGAAATAGTTTCTGCCAAACAAAGTATCGGTCTCAGCCTTGAAGGTCGTGAAATATGGGCTTTCCAGATCTCAGATACTCCTGACACGACTGGGGGAGACCCGGAAGTATTCTACAACTCCCTTATTCATGCACGTGAACCAGCAGCTATGATGACATTGATGCATTTTGCCTGGTCTCTGGCAGAGCTTTACAATTTTGACCCAACCTTGACCTATCTGGTGAATGAGAGAGAAATATGGTTCGTGCCTGTGATCAATCCAGATGGTTATATCTACAATCAACTAACCAATCCAGATGGTGGGGGAATGCACCGCAAGAACCGACGTCCTGGATGTACAAGCTCACCTGGTGTGGATTTGAATCGAAATTGGGGGTTCCAGTGGGGTTATGATGACCTGGGCTCCAGTCCAGACCAATGCGGCACGACCTACAGAGGTGTCGATCCCTTCTCTGAACCAGAGACACAAGTCGTAAGGGATTTTGTCCTTGCCCACGATTTTAAGACTACCTTTAATTATCACAGCTATGGCAATTTACTCATTAAACCATACAGCTATAATGAATCCGTTGAACTGCCCACTCCAGACCTTGAGATATATGCCCAAATGGGTCCAGATCTTGTTGAAGAAAACAATTATCTATATGGAACTGGAACCGAAACCGTAGGCTACACAGTGAACGGCGATGCTGTAGATTACATGTATGGTGAATTGGGTATTATTAACTACACGCCTGAGGTCGGAGCAGGATCCGATGGAGGATTTTGGCCACCTACCGAATTGATATTTGAAATGGCTGAGGGTAATATGGCCATGAATATTCGTCTTGCCGGGTGTGCCGGGAGCTGGATAGAGTTAGAAAACTTTAAGTTTATCTCAGATGGTCCCCTGGAGCAGAGTGATATTGTTAATTGCGAACTAAATGTCATGAACAAGGGTCTGGCTTCAAGTACTACGACTGCCATCCTCCATATTAGTTCTCCAGATAGCAGCATCACCCCATCCCTTAGTTCCATTGATGTTTCAGGTCTAAGCTCTCAAGCCATGCATGACTTTGGTGGCGATAGTTTAAGTTTCCAGATCAACGCGCAATCTGGTGAGATTGCCCACCTTGTTTTTTCCATGGAAATGGCAGGATATGAGATTAGGATAGATACAATGCAGTGGATTATTGGGCGTCCAGATACCTTATTTTTTGACGATTTTGAAACAGACATATCAAACTGGTCCTCTGAAACCTGGGGGGTTGAAACCGGAGCCCATGGGCTAAGGCGATATATGACCGATTCTCCGTCAGGTAATTATGATGCTGGTACAACCTCAACTGTCGTTCTAAGTGAACCCCTGGATCTTCGGGGCTATAGTAATCCAGTCCTTCAGTTTGATGCCAGTTGGGATATTGAATTTGGCTGGGATTTTTGTCAAGTGTTAGCCTCTGTTGATGACGGAATGACCTGGACAGCCCTGCGAGGTGAGTTCACAACTCCTGGAAATGGAAGTTCGGTACAGCCGCAGGGTGAACACGGATATCATGGCACTCAGGATTGGATAGTAGACCAACTTTCAATGTTCCAATTTGAGGGGGTCTCATCTCTCACTCTGGCCTTCGAACTGGTAAGTGATACCTATATTGAAGGGGACGGTTTCAGCGTTGATAATCTTGCAGTTCTGGGGTGGGGATCAGGTTTTGTTTTGGGCGATGTGACCCAAGATGGTGAAATCAATATATCGGATGCTGTTTTCCTGTTAGAATCCATCATATGGAATGTTGAACTAAATGATGAGCTCCTGGCCTTAGCTGATACCAATGGGGATACTTTCATTGACGTCAGAGACTTGGTTATTCTTGTAGAATTAATTCTCGAGCAATAGGTGAAATATTGAATTTATCACCCATCGATCCCCCTGAAAGACCATTCCCTTAATACACAGAAAATAATTTAAACAGCATTTGTAATAGTTAAGTATTGCAAGCTATATTTGGCCGTTTTTCAGGATAGGTATAACTCGAATGGGGAAGGTTAAATCGCTTTGCGACAATTTGTTTTAATTATTTTATCAACCATTTTAATCACTTGCACTCCTCCTGATATCCCAGCGACGCCTGGAACCATATACACAATAGACGCCACTATTGAAAATGCAGATTCACTCTGGTCGTTAAGAGCTGACAAAGCAAATGCAGAATTGGCGTTAGCGCTTTTCAAACAGTTGTCAGAATCTGATTCAACTTCTGTGCTTCTCTGGGCAAAGCTTTCCAGGGCCTACTATTTTTGTGGCCAATATTTAACTGACTCTCCATCGATGCAGGATAGTTTATTTTTAAGGGGCTACGAAGTCAGCCAGACCCTACTCAGGCAAAATAGTGAATACCGAAAACTGCTCTTTTCAACTGGGGATGAGGGGATGGCAGTTCGGGGACTTGACAAAAACTCCCTTGAGTCTCTCTACTGGGGACTGGCAAATTATGGGCAATGGCTTGCCACAAAGAGTAGCTTGGTACGGTTGGGTCAGCGAGAGCTCATATGGGCAACTTTAGAACATATCCATGACCTGGATTCGACGTTTTACTACGGCGCTTATTATCGGTATAAGGGTGCCTTACTCGGAAGAGATCCAAAGACAGAAAACGATACAACTGGTATGCGAAAGGCTTTTGATGAAGCCATCAGGGTTTCACCAGACTATCTGGGGAATTATACACTCATGGCTCAATATTACTGTCCTAAGACTAAGGATAAAGATCTCTTTTACAGTCTTTTAACAAAGGTTGTAACCGCATCGCCCAATCGAGACCTGCCATACTATCCTGAGAATCTCTATGAGAAGGCTCTGGCTGAAAGATTGATGATCAAGGCAGAAAAGGAAAAATGGTTTAGTCTATGAAATCATTTCGTGGGGAAAGGCAGAGGAAAAGTGCATCCGTTCAAGTAATTGTCACCTTGCTAGCATTGATGACGACGATTCTGCTGGTGAATATTATACCTTCAGGTACCAGGGGGGGAACCCCCAAGACCCAGAAGACCACTTGGGAATCATCTGTCGTAAAATTACCTTAAACTTTGTTAAGTAATTTTTAGAACAGAAAAGGAGGCCGTTTCATTTTGGAAAAGGCCTCCCGTAGTTTTTCTTCGTCCAGGGTGAAGACCCTCTCATCCTTCAAACCCTGTGCAATACCTGTGTACCCATCTGATTTAAAATATTGACGCAATTGACTATGTAGTGGAATGATTTGTCGGCGGGGTTCCCAAATTTGCGGTTGACCTGTCTCAATATTGATGATGCAATCTGTAGCACTGGCCCAGGCAATGATTGCCAGCCGATATTTTTTCCATAAATCTTGGGCAATTTGGTGAACCAGGGCTTGCACATTTGGGCTCAAAAACACAAAGCGTTTACTGAAGATGAGACCAGTGTGAAAGTACTCAGGGACATTAATTATGCCATCTACCTGAAGATGGCGCCCCATAAGGGTAAAAAGAGCCATCAATTGATCACCTAAACCGAGTCCTGGATATTTTTGACCAGGTAACTGGTGTCTTCTATGTGAAAAATCAGCCTTGGGATTCTGCAGCAGCAGCCATTCTACCATTAAAACTTTTAATTGTTGCCCATACTCATTCTCTGCATCGATGTCCTTTGGAACCAGATGTTGGTACTTGGCAACAAATTCCATGACGATATGATCTTTGTCCCTGTGCCTACCATTATAAATAGTCAAACGGTGTCGATATGGATCTTTTGTATCTACAACAACATCGAGATGCCTGAGCCCTAAATGACGGGCCTGCTGAGCCAGACCGAAGCGCTCCATGACAATTTTGATTCCATCCTCAGAGTATTTTCCCAGGAAGAGTGAGCTGGAATTCGAGGCAGATCTGTCCGTAAAAAAATCATCCCAACTCAGATCTTCTTGTGAAAAGTTGCTGGTGAGATCCAGGGGTGATATTCTCCTGGCGATCTTCTTATATTTTCGATCAAACTTATTCATTTATGAGGACAATATCTTAGAAGCTATAGCTGATTCCAAGGTTAAGATTCGAAAAATCTTCGAGTTGCTTGAATTTGTTGCCCTCTTCGTCTCCACCGATGAAGTAACCCAGGGTTGTTTCTAGATTGACTCCCTCCATGATTGAATATGTTGAGCCAATATTGGCCATATACCCTGTTTGTTCGAGATTAACCATGAACATTCCCTTTAACTCAAGCGAGTTATCAAACAAGGTTACCATGGAGGAAAGAATGATGACCTGATCTGCAATCAAGGCGAAGGGTGTACCCATTCCTGCAGAGAATTCAGGAACGCCTGTTTGCAAGAGCTGTGCTCTGATGGGATCAAAGGAATGATTGCTTGTATCTTGGAGCATCATCTCCATCTCCATTGACGTTTCCAATTTCTGGGTATTGTTACTGATAAATTGGGCCATGAGTTGCACCGTGTTGGGAAAGGCATATTCGACTTGAACTACAGATTGCAGGTATTCTGCATCATAAATGAATTTGGACATGTCATAATCAATGTCCGGCGTAGTGGTCCGAAAGTAAGCGAACTCACCTCTCAGGGTCCAGTTCCCCGGAAAGAGTACGGCATCCATGCCAAAGACATCGGTTTCTCTGTAAGTGAGGTGGCTGATAAATGGTGAGCCGCCCAAAGCTAGAGATATCGGATCTATTTTCAAGCCAGCAGGTGAGAAGGAACGATCATTGCCCTTGAAATAGGAGGCAGACAGATCTCCGATTCCCATGATGTATTGTACTCGTGCACCAAATTCGAATTCATTTTCCGGATAAAAGTATCGTGCGTCCTCGGGAATGGGAATATTTATGGGAAAGTCCGGCTCATTCAGGGGAAAACGGTTAGCCGCAAACTCAGGCAAAGTAACCACTTCTATTTGAAAATCGCTTAAATAGGTTTTCACGGCCAGACTCAAGGAACCCTGCTTCCTGTCTGTTCCAGTCAGAAACATATAATAGTAATCATATGGAGAGATATTGTCAGTGGGATTGTTGGCATCTGCAGCACCCCAGGCATGAATCATTTTGCCCAGTTTTACTTCACCAAAGTTGGGATACCACATGAGATAGGCTTCTCGAAGTTTAAACATATCCGCGTTAATCTCAGGATCTTTCCAACGAGTCTCCAGAGCAGTGACGGTCTTCAATTCAAAATCTCCATAGCCATAATCAACTGCGATATTTCCCAGACGAAAGGGGAGATCGATGAGGGAAGCATCGCTTATTCTTAACATGCCCGATGGTGTCAAGTCACCTGAAATGTCAAGTTGAGCAAAGATGGCCATAGGGATCAGAACCAGTATTGTAGGGACAAATATTAGTTTTTTCATCGCTTATTCCTATTTGGGCATCCGTTTTAAATTCTTTTCCTGAAAGAGATCTTCCTCTACACCGGTATCAACTTCCTGACTACTGAAGACAAGACGCGTATTGGTGCCTTTCTGAACATTTTCCACGAATATTTCAACAGGAAGGTCATAGCCCTTTTCTTCACGATATTTCATCACCCGTTGCTTCAGCAGATTATCTCTGGTATCGTAAGCTTCATCCAATATTGCGACCAAATCCGCCTTGCTTACGTATGTGACAAATCTCTTATACGTGCGCGAAACGCCCTCTTTTGGAGTGCTCTCCAGGATGTGGCAATCAATACCATCAACGACCTTCTCACCCAGTATTTTATATGTATACTCATCTAATTCTCTGGAAGTCATATCTTCATAACTAAGATCAGAGCCCATAAAGGAATCGGCCTTTTTCTTTGAACTAATACGTCGAACCTTCTTAAAGGCAGGCAGCCATAGTCGCATCTCGTCATCTGTTTGGGCATGTTCAATTTTTAAAAAGGCAACGCCCTCGTCATCAGCGGGAGCCAGGAACCATATGATTTGTTTTCGATTGTCATCAGCTGTTATTGAGCGGATGGTTGATTCCCTGGTTTTCCCCTGTTTGTTTGTCAGGGTCATGGTCATATTGGATTTCATGTCCTTGGGTGATGCTTTGTCTTCCATGGCTTTGGCTAGTTCATATCCTGTCTCAGCCATAAGGCTCATGGGCAAACCAATCAACAGCCCAAGAATTGCTTTCTGGATTAAAGTTTTCATGTCAATATCCTTTCAAAATATTCAAACAATTATGAGGTAACTGTTAAGCCTTCTATACGGGCTAAATACTTTTTACTTAATTCAAGCAATACAGCCAGGAGAGTTAGGGTACCCATTGAAGTAGACACCATAGCAAAAACCATGAGACCACCCATATGAATCATGGGAATGAATACAGAAAAAAGTAGGGCTCCGAAGGCCATATTGGATGCTGCGTCAAGGATGACGGGGAAGCCAACATCTCGCATGGTCTCCATGCTTAGATTACTATCTAGACCATCCCTGAGAAGATGGACTCTGAACTGACTGATATAGTGAATTGCGAAATCCACACCTACACCGATAATAATGGCAGACAACAGGGCCGTGATGTGGTTTAGATCTATCCCGAAAATTCCCATGAGCCCGAAATTCAGGATTACAGCTGAACTTAGGGGTACAATTGCTAGTAAGCCCCAGATCCAATGCTTAAAGAAATAAGCAGCTATGAGAGCGATTAAAACAATTGAAGCCAATATACTGATAAATGAACTTCGAATGATCAGACTTACCAAATCCCGGAAGATGATGAGCATACCAGAAATGGTAATGTCGAGATCTTTGTAGTCATCCTGCTGCAAAAAGGCTTCAATCTCTTCAACCAAAACAATGACCTCTTCAGTAGAAATTGACCTCATCATTGATGTGGCAAGGCCCTTTTGGTAATCATAATCTACCAGAGAACTGAAGTCTTCCGGATCACCGGACATGCTATACATGGTGAAAAGGTTATTGACCTTGTCGCGGCTATCTGGGATTGTTTCGAACGCGGGATCGTTGTCATTTATCATGCGATGCATTTGTTTGATGACATCTGCGATAGAGATCGAGATGGTGACCGAACTGTGCGCTTCCATAAATGCCTGAATACTCGATATCTTTTTCAGTACCTCCGGCGATTTAAGATCCGCATTTACCAGTAATTGTAAATCCATGGTTCCCGTCATTTCATCGTCCATGAATTCAAGACTCTGCCTGATGGGGTTGTCAGGTTTAAAGAAGGTCTTCATATTTACTTCGATGTTGAGGCTGAAAATACCCACGATTCCAATGAGGACTACGATGACAGACGTGACGAGAACTGTTCTGGGATGCCTGATAACCTTGTCACCAAAAGCCACAATAAATCGCTCAAAATGGCTGGGATGTGATACAGCGCTTGAATTAGGATTCCACTTTTTTAGAACCAGAATGGAGGGGAGGAAAAGGGTGGTCAGTACCCAGGCCCAAACAATACCCATGGAAATTGTGATACCATACCCGACAAGGGGTTCCAGGGGAGCGAAAATCATACACAAGAATGCCGCAATGGTTGTGATGGCAGTCAGGAAGATGGGTAGAATAAGAGAATTGAGGCTTGCTTCCACGGCTGCCTGGGCATCTTTATTGGAGCGCATTTTTCTGAAGAATTTGGTGATAACATGTACACCGTACGAGTTTGCTATGGTAAGCAGGATGATGGGCATTGAAGTATTCAGGATGCCAAACAAGAATATGTCAGACCCAGTGAGATATATCATCCACCCATTGAATCCCAGCATGAAGGCCATTGAAAGAATGATGGTTGCCAAGACAATGCCTACAGCGGATACGTTTCGGAAACTGAATAGAAGAATGAGCAGCATTCCTATGATCCCAACTCGCATGAGGCTCATGACATCGGTGCGGATCATCACTGGCAGGGCGCCTGTGAGATATGCTTGCCCGCCCCAGTGAACATCATAATCGCCAAGGTGTTTATCCACAACCGTCTGCATATCACTGACCAGGACATCATTCTGCCTATCGACAGTTGGGCGAATAATCACATTGAGGTAGTCTCCCTTAGTTCCCAGGCTTCTGGTCTTTACCTTTGTGTTTTCATTTAGGTATGCCCGGAGGACCTCAATCTCAGCTTTGTCTAATTCTCGATATTCCTGCAGACTTGAGACTTCCAGAAATCCTTCAATACTCTCCATTTTATCCATGGTAGAAATGCTCATGATCTCATCGACCATTTCAAGCTCTTCTAATTCACGGGATACATCCCAGAGAGCCGCCAAGGTCGTGGGATTGAGGGCATCCACACCACGGACTCCAAAACCCATAAACATCAGGTCAGTGCTGCCGAATTCATCTTTGAGTTCATTCCAGGTTATCATGGAAGGAATATCCTGGGGCAGCATTTTCATAAAGTCGTCTTCAACAACAAAATGCGTGATACCCGTTCCCATGAGAATGGTCAGTACAATTGAAATAATAATACTACGTTTGGGGTGGTGGACAGATTGATTGATATACCACTGTTTCATTTTTTATCCTCTATGTGTTTAAGACCCTTCTCGGTCATGAGTCCCCTCAAAAATATATCCAGGAATGTTTCAGCAACATGGGCCGGTGTGACTCGGTTGTTTACAAAGAATTCTGGTTGAAAAACTGAATTGACAATATTCATGAAGAGCGTTGCCGTGAGCTCAACTTCCAGTGATTCTCGGATGTATCCCTGTTTTTGGGCATCCTCAAGGAGGATGAGGAAATCATCGCGTCGATCCAACCTGAATTGCTCTATCTCTCGCCAGAGAGCAGGGTGTCTCGCTTTAATATCAGAAAAGCGTGTGGGGCTAACCAATGTGAGGTTCTTGGTTACAGTAAGGACTAGCTCTTCGAATTTATCGATAGGGTTGGCATCGCGATTCACCAACTCTTGTATCCACCGAGTGACTCGGCCTGAGACAAAATTAAATATTTCTCTCAGTAATCGCTCTTTCGTAGGAAAGTATTTATAGATGGTTTTTTTGCTCATGGCCAATTCCCTGGCCAGAGATTCTACGGTAAACCCTCGTATGCCCTCACTAATGAGCGACTGCAGCCCATGCGCCAGGATGTGTTCTTGGGGAGTGTCTGTGGTGGGGTCCGATGGAAACGTTTTCTGTGTCATGCGTTTCCAATGTAGATAAAATTATTCCCTGTGCAAGCAAGATTTATACAATTTATCTATGGAAAATAAATTTTGGGCGCGTAAGAATCAGTACCAGTGGGAGCAGGGTAAGGGCTGCGATCAAACACATAAAAATAGAGACCGATATTAGCCACCCAAAGAAAAAGATGGGAATAAACGTGGACAGCATGCAAACCGCAAAGCCCATCATGACAGAAAAACCATTAATGATGATTCCCTGGCCAGTAGTGCTCAGTGTTTTAACAATGGCTTCCTCGTCACCCAGGCCATTCCTTATCTCTGTCCTGAAACGGAATAGGAAGTGGATGGTGTAATCAATACCAATACCAATCATAATTGAGCTCAACATGGAAGTTGCTGTGTTTAAGTAGATCCCCAAATATCCCATCAAGCCGAAGACAACAGAGATGGCAAATGCCAGCGGCATGGCACTAATAAGGGCTGCTGATAATGATCTAAAAACCAGGCCCGTGACCAGAGCTGCCAGGATCACAGACAGGACGAGACTTCGAATCTGACCCTTCACCATCATGGGCATCAAGTTTCCAAGGAGTACGGCATAACCCTCACTCTTGGGCTGGTTATCAACATGGATGTTCTCGTTTAGGAATTGATTGAGCTCCTCTTGAAGATCCACCATGTAATACACATCCATGGTGTTTAGCCGAACGACAATTTGGGCATTGCGATAATCATAATCAACATACGAATCTAGATATCCATCGCTGGACTCCCATGAGTATAATAACAAGTACTGGGAAACCAGTTGCCGGGAATCTGGAATGATATAGTAGTCTGGATCGCCGCCATTCATTGATTGATTCATTAGTTTTACAAAATCTGTGATAGCCAGTGTGTAGCCGACTCCATCACGATCTTCAAGAAATTTTTGAATTTTATCGATTTGATACAGGACTTCGGGTGATTTGATATCCCCCTCAACCACCACTGACATGGTGGTACTTCCACCAAAGCGTTCTTCAATGATGTTGTTGATAACCCGAACGTTTGACTCAGGACCATAGTAATTGAGTGGATTACTGTCTAATTCTACTTTTGGAATGCCAAAGGCTGCAATGATGGTAATAAGTGCAAACCCGGCAAATATGATGTTGCGATGATGGAAAACAAATCGTCCTATTCCTATCAATATCCTTGAGAGTAATCGATTCGCAGTGTTCTTATCCTGTCTGCCAGAGCTGGGTTTCTTGGCCAATACCAAAACCGCTGGGATTAAGGTGATCGATATTCCAAATGCAAGGGCAACACCAAAAGCGGTTAATACACCAACTTCACGGGAAGCTGGTAAAATATGGGACAGGAGGCTTAGGAACCCAATCACTGTCGTGAGACCCGCCAGGAACAAGGGTCTTAGCATATGTTGAATTACACTGGTAACAATCTCTTTGCTATCAGCCGCTTCAGGGAGTTCAGCACAATCCTCAAAATAACGAGTAATAATATGAATACCGTAAGCGCTGGCTACTGCAATAAGCATGATGGGCATAATACTTGAAATCACGGACAGCATGAGCCCAAACCAGGCCATGAGTCCCAGCGTCCCCATGATCGATAGAAGAACAACCAGTAGGGGAAGTACTACACCACGACGTGATCGAAAACTGACATATAGCAAAATGGCAATGAGTAACATACCTGCGGGAATGAAGGTGCTCGTGTCATGCCCAATATCATCGGAGATCTGGGCTCTGATGACTGGCATACCACCCAATCTTAAATCATGGTTCTCTTTTTGATAGGGAATCAGAACATTTTTAATTGCATCCACAGTAGTGACTTCATCAGAATCGGGATTTGAATATATGATAATTGCTGTATACTCACGATCCTCAGAAACAAGCAATCGACCCAGCATGGGATCTGCAATGGCAGATTGAGCAAGGGAGTCACTCTCGTGTTGAGTCCCTGGGAACCCCTGAATGAATTTAGCTACTGTCATGGATTCATCATCGCTGAGGATAGATTCATAGTTAGTCAGACTAATAATGTGATCGATTTCAGGGAGGGCATCCAGGTCATAGCTTAGATTGTCGATCATCTTTAGCCCTTCACCGGCAAAGACATCATCAGAATGGTAGCTGATGAGAATGACATCTAAACCGCCAAATTCTTCTTCAAGTTCTTCCATGCGGATGACATCGGGGTCATCAGAGGGGATGAGAGCTTGAAGATCAGGGTTGATGTGAATCTTGTAAATGGGCAAAGATAAAAGGGTAATCACCAGCAGATTAATGAAAATGATGGTTTTGGGATAGTGTGTAATCAGAGTGGTGAATTTTTTCATGGCCGGCAATGTATTGTGTCGTTTAGCCTGATGAAAGGAAAACGAAGAATCCGGCTTTTTTGAAGAAAACATTTCAGGGATTTAAAAAGTACTATGCACGCCATAATTGGAGGATATATTAAGCGTAACTAAGAAGTGA
>JABMOS010000065.1 GCA_013203185.1 Fidelibacterota bacterium
AAGTTAAAAGTTAAAAGTTAGAAGTTAGAAGTTAGAAGTTAGAAGTTAGAAGTTAGAAGTTAGAAGTTAGAAGTTTGGTTAATACGGGGGGTAGTAACGTAGGAGAAAAATGATATGAATGATTCAAAACCACAAAAGGGATTTCGTTATCAGTTCTTCCAACGCACCTATCCAAGCTGGCTCTATTCGGTTGCAATGGTTCTTTTTGCAGCTGCAATTTACATTTGGATAAAGTTTTTTCTTGTGGTGGAAGTGTAGCATTCAGTTACACCACCTGTTTCGTAATGCTACAAATCAAATTCGCCACAATAAAAATAGGCCATAAAAAACAAGCACTTATGATTTGGCACAGCCTTTGCGATAGTGGTAGTCATGTTTGATGAAACACATATCAGGAGAAACGCAATGAACAGGAATAGAAAAGGTTTTACATTAATGGAGCTGGTTGTTACTGTAGCCATCATCGGCACACTGGCAGCCTTCGCCGTACCGGCATATCTGGATGCCCAACAAAATGGTAAAGCCAATAAAGCCCTGGAAACCATGAATACCATAGGCTCGGCTATTGTGAACAAGTATACATCGGTCTCCCATTATGGGATTGGTGCAAGTGCGCTGGCTCAGTTGGTGTCAACGGGAGGTGCAGACACATATATCCCTCTCCTGGATGCTACGGAATTGATTAATTATGATCGTGGAGCAGGTGCAGTTACTATTCTTGTTACTGATTTATTTAAAGATGGCGTTCCCAAGTCCCCCTTTGGTGCAGGTTGGGAAATAGCAGTATCACCTGATTCCGTAGGTGGTGCCAGCTGGGGTGGAGATCCACCTGAGCTCATTATGACCAGTCACCCCATGTTCAAAATCAGAGACAAAAACCAGCCTTTGATTCTAGCAAAATACACACTTTAAGATTTAAATATTAACAACAAACCGTATCAGGAGGATATGAAAATGAAAACAACAAACAACAAAGGTTTTACACTAATCGAATTGATCATGGTTATCGTAATCCTGGGTATCTTATCTGCAGTTGCAGTACCAAAGTTCTTCTCAATGACAACACAAGCTCATGAGAAGAATAAACAAGCAGTAGTTGGAAACGTCAAGTCTGGTCTACAGTTATTTGCTGCTAACAAGCTGGTAAAAACGGGGACAAGATCATTCCCTGCGCATGGTACATCAATGCTTGATTCTGTACTTGATGAAATCCCAGAGGGATGGTCTTATTCAGGTGTAAATGGCGCCAATAGCGATACATTGACCTACGACGCAGATGCCACTGCTTATGAATATGATGTAACGACTGGAACCCTTACCGAGATTTAGGATTAATAACAACTCTTGATTATCCATTAGGAATACTTTCGGAGGTCGATGTATCGACCTCCGAAAGTATCAGGATTAATAGTAGCTTTGTTTTTTATATGGATTGAGTAGTGGAGACAATGTGCCACTGCTGATTGCCAAGAAACCCAAACCCTAATTATCAATGTCAGCCTGAATGGATTGGATACAGATTAGGTAACTGGATGATAGATGGGAGCAGACTTTCTACTGTCAAAAAAAGATGAGACTTCCCAGAATCATATTTAGTCCCCTTTCCAGAACAGCCAGTTCTATTAAGGGTTTTACACTTCTAGAAGCGATTATTACCGTCAGTATTATGGGCATCCTCGCTGCCGTTGTTACCCCTACCTATCTAAACACCCAGAGCCAGGCCAAACTCGTCATGTCCAAGGCTGGAGCCACTCAACTTCAGCAGGGCTTAACCAATTTGTATTTTGAAGGGTTATTCAAGGATGAGAAGGATGTGTGGCCTGATGAACCCTCTGATAACAAAATGACCCATGCCTGGTCAGAGGCCACAATTCTCTATGATGGGCGAAGTGTGGCACAGCTTTATAGTGGATCAAAAATAATTTACAATCCATATGAGAATCCATTTCTCTACTATCTATTACCTCAAACAGAGCAGGAACAGGCTGGCTTCCGCATCGATGATCCAGATACGGGGATATCAGTTAGTTTTCGCCCATAAGGCGTGGCGTATGCTGGGTCCTAAATCAACTACTGGTTTTTCAATTATTGAGCTGGTCCTGGTGATGGCGATTTTAGGTATTCTGTCGGCAATCACCGTTCCTAAAATTGGAAATATTATCAGTGATATAAATGAGAAAGCTGTCTCTGAACGAATTATTGAAGATCTGAGTTTCCTGCGCAACCTGGCAGTGAGTAGCCACGATACCACCTGGATGGTGGTGAATCAGGCTCAGAATCAATACGGACTCTATGTTGGACCTGATGCAGGGTCACGTGTGCTCCTGGCAGACCCCCAAAGTGGTGACACCTTTATTCTGGATCTGGATTCAGCCTACAACAATATATCCATCAGTTCAGTAAACTTTGGTGGGGGCAGTGAAATATCCTTCAATTGGTGGGGAACCCCCTCATCTGGTGGCAGCATCGTTCTAAATAGTTCCCGAACTATTACAGTTGTTAGCGAGACAGGAATGGTCCATGAAACGCCTTAACGCCTCACAGGCAGGTTTTTCCATCATTGATATGATCATGGGTCTGTCTATACTAGCTATAGCCATCGTAGGAATACAGATCGCCCAAAATAATTACATCAATATGTCCAATCAGGTAGAAATAAGTCTGAGAGGCATCTCACTGGGTAACTCAGTGATGAATTTGATTCGTATGCATCCTTTTGATGAAAACAGTCTTCCTCCATGGTCAGCTACTTTGGGACAGGATTCTGGCGAATCTGCCCTGGTGGATAATGACGATATTGACGATTATGCCGGTGCTTCATGGGACTTTAGCGCTGACGGCTTCCCCGGGTATATCGTGACATCTAGAGTGTTTTGCATCAATAAAGACGTGAGTTGGCTGGATAGTGTGGCAACAGGATTAAGTTTTAAACGCATCATTGTAAGTGTAAATCATCCCCAATTGGAATCACCCCTGGTCTTTTCCAGCCTCATGGCAGGCGTCACAGATGAATAACATTACTATGAAATCCCGGGCAGCTTATACGCTTATAGAAATGATCATTGCCATGACCGTTCTGGGCTTACTCAGTGGTGTGCTGGTTTCAATTATCTCTGTAAATTTTAATGTGATGACCGATGTCTCTGACCGTAAAAAGTTGATAACCCGTGGCATGAATGCTATCAATCTTTTTCAACGCGAACTGGGTATGCTCAAAAACACTGATGATATTGTAATTGCAGATGATCAACAGCTGAAATTTAATGATGCCTACGGCAATACATGGGAATATATCATTTCAGGGAATCAATTGACCCGCCAGGAAGTGGGAGTTGGCAGCGCCCAGATTCTCGCTTCTCCACTTATTAATGCAGATTCAAAATTTACCTATTATGCCCAGGATAATTCAAACTTATCGTCAACACCTCTCAGCGGTGGCAATCGCGGATTGGTCACTCTGGTTAAACTTGACCTGGTCATGGATCATAATGGCAATGGCATAGCCCTCATGGCTATGGTGTATCCAGAAAACTTTAAAGTGTTTAACCACTAAATATGCAGAATATCAAACCCATATCCCCTATAAGACCAGCATCAAATTCGCAGTCCGGATTTGGTGTGACCCTTATTGCCGTCACCATTGCCGTGATCATGGGTCTGGCAGTTTCCATATATATGCGCCAAATTTCAACCCAGGGACTTCAGTACCAAAACATGTACAGTGCCAGTCAAGCAAGGTGGGCTGCGCTATCTGGCGTTGAATTCGGGTTATTCAAATCAGAATTGGGCGAGGCCGATGTGAGTGGAACCTACCCCTTTTTCAATTCCACGATCATCATTGATACCCTGGAAACAAACACGGGTGGTGGATCTCTTCCTGACTTCTGGTATATGGTTACCTCAAGGGGGAGTTTTGCTGATTCATACACAGATCTGCGCTTTTTTTCAAAAAAATCAATGAAAGCTGTTTGGGGTGATGTGTCCATCATTGAGGGAACGGGTAATGTTACCATTGATGGGACGGTTACCATCAATGACTCTCTCTACATAGGTCAAAATGTTACCGTTTCAGGAGGAACTATCGGTGCCAGTGTTCACACCCACCTTTATACTCCCCCAACCACATCAGTCTCTCCTGCATCAGGTACGAATTACACCTCTGGGTTACACCCGCGCCAATGGTTGTTCAGTCCTGACTTCAATACTGTTCCTTATGATAGCATGATCGCAATCGCTGGGGCAATCACCTCCACATCAGGCAATAAAATCCGGGGTAACAAACGCTACCGCAACACAACCCTCAATCTTAATTCCTTTGCAGATAGCACACTTTATGTCAATGGAAAAATCACTCTCCAGGGGGTGACTGTGACTGGCGGCGATACCACCAGACCAGCTGTACTGGTGGCCAAAACAGACATTATTGCTGAGAGCCGATCGGGGGATGAGACGACTTTTGGCGACAATGTGGTGCTCATTGCAGACGATGATATATATTTGTATGATGCCACAGAATTTGGTTTGGACTGGAGTGGTGATCCCCCAGAGGATCGCCCCGTCACTTTCAACATGATGTATGGCTTTGATTATATCATGATAGATGACGATGTTGTGGCATGGAGCTCAACATTTTCCACTGATGATATTCGCCTCGATGGATCATCTTATGGCATTGTTTATGCCCCGGATAAGTTTACCATCAACCAGACTGGTGCCTACCTTGAAGGAGCCATTTTTGCCAACAAATTCGTTGGGACTCAAACCAATAGAATTAATCGAGGGACACTGAACTTGAACCACTATTTCAATCAGGATTTTTTCAAGACTTTTGATTTTGGTGTCATCGATCAGTCTTTATTGGAATTTTGAATGCGCAATATAGGAATTGCCCCTCATCCGTTTATTATATTGGAACAATATGAGCAAAGGTAAATCATGAGAGAATTCGGTATTATTTTATCCTTTATTTCAATCCTCATTGGAATACTTCTTCTGGTAGCTCCAAAGGTATTAGTCAAATTGGGTGAGCAGAGCAACCGGCTCTACAACATTGATGGGCTTATATATCGCAATCGCTATGTGTTTGGCCTGTGTTTAATGGTGGCCGGCGCATTTATGGTCTACACAACCCTATAGGATCTGAGGTATCATATGCAATCATATGCTGTTTATATAAATTTTGTTGCAGTTATTTCCTTTTTTGCAGGATTGCTGCTTGTTGCCTCACCCAAATCCTTGATTAAGGCGGGGGAACTTTTTAATCGAGTATATAATGTTGAGAGCATAGTCTATACCAAGCGGGTCCCGTTTGGATTTGCCTATATAATATTTGGAGCCATCCTGCTTTATCTCATCTGGTAATCAGGATGAGGGAATAATTTTTTTGAGGCTGTCCTAATGGGGCGGTCTTTTTTTTTGTAGGACGAGAAAGAAATTTAGGGGGCTAGGGATATAAGGGTTATGGGGTATAGAGGAGGGTAGCGTATATTAGCCTTTGGGACCTCCCATGAAAAAGTTGTCTATTATGGGGGCAACTCCTTATAAGCTAGTTTCAGAGATTACTCACAACACCAACAACACAAGTCGCGACTCCCTCAACCCTGGAAAGGTGGATACTAAAGACCCACTTGGGCTATCTGATTAAAACGATGCCTATCACGCTCCTCGGTCTTGAATAAGCGAAATATGAGCGAGGGTGGGTATTAACTGCCCAAAATCTGATGAAATTATGGGTGAAAAGGCTAGCTGAAAGAATACGAGGTGATTTATCTGACTCTGGTGACCTAATTTTAGCTCTTTGACGTCAGATATAAAGTTTTAGAACTGATTTTAGATGAATCCGTGAAAATCTGTGGTAATCCGTGGCAAAAATAAAAGAGGCCGCCTCAGGTTCTGAGACAGCCTCTTTTTTTATTCCACTAAATTTTTGAATATTGAACTAGGCCAGTGCTTCGGACAGGATGCCACCTACTTTGTCCAGGAGGGCTCCCAGATTTGAGTAGTTCTCATCCTTGATGTTGCTGCAAATCTCAGCACCAATATCACTGAGATTCTCATAGCCATAACTGGTCCCCGTCCCCTTAATATTGTGACCAAACTTATAGACATCAGCGTACAGCTTGTCGTCCAGGTTCGTTCTAACTCCTGGGAGAGCTGTGTTTAAATAGTTCAAGTATTCTTTTATCAGTGCCTGAAATTCAGGTGAATCCATGAAATCTTCAGTCATGTCTCGTTTTCCCTTCTTGTCGAATAATCGGCCCTAATATAAATGTTACCAATCTGTCAAGGAGATTTATTTTAACTTAATATAGAGTCGGTCCCCATAAACATCTGCGCTTGAAAGAACAGCTTTCCTGGTAAATGAATTAGGGTTATTTAGCTCCCGTCCACCTGTGTTTGTGCTTGGCATGGGTATGTTTTTATATGTTATTACAACGTTGTTGAAAATGGAGCCAAAGGAAGACATATGCTGAAGCAATCAAACCAGGAAAAAATGGCCAATCAGAATGCTCCCAGCTATCCCAATCTGGAATTCCATCTCAGACAAGCCCTGGATCAAACCTACAATCTTAACCTGCCCGTGTTTGCCCTGGAAAGTGGCAAATTCAAGATTGATTACCACGAACTGCAAAACCTGATTTATAGACTGGGTGAACTCCAACCAGACCGCGGGTTTATGGCCAGCGAGCTCCATGGGATGGGATTATTGTCCCTCCTTTCTCATAAATTGATCCGTTTGTATCGCAACCAGGTTAACCCCTCATATATCCAGGATCTCACCCATTTTCTGGAAGAAGAATTAAGCCCTGACATCTTAAATGATCTTTTAAGTAATTACCTGGAGGCCCTGCCCTCAGAAAGTTTTAAAGCATCATCAGACAATACTGAGAACTACCTAAAGGGCCATACGAAATCGGTACCCAACACCCAGATTGTGGTTGAGGAATTGCTGGTTCACATTCTGGCCTTGAACAACCCCGCCTTCGATAAATATGATGTGGTTTTTAAAGAAGAATTTCACCAGGCCATCAAGAGCTCCGACAAATTATTGAAGAGCATTAACAAATGGTCGGCTGGATCCGCAGGTTTTGGGAGCACTGGAAAAAATGTCATCGATCTCCTCATGGAGCCCATCCTCGCTGCCCCAGATTCCATAGAAAGACAACTCGCCTATATCCGTGAGCATTGGAGCCATTATTTAGGGTCGA
>JABMOS010000066.1 GCA_013203185.1 Fidelibacterota bacterium
CACCTGGTCACCACAAGGGGATAAAATTGCCTTTGTGAATCTACGAGACGGCACCAACAACCTTTGCCTTGCTTTCCCGCAGTACCCCGATAGTGTTCATCAGCTAACCTTTTTTGATCCTGGTACCCAAGTTTATGCTCCAAAATGGTCACCTCAAGGCGATCGGATCATTTTCGACTATACCTCAGGAAGCAATCGTGATATTGCTGTTTATCATCTATCGAGTGGAGCAATTGAGCCCCTACTCACATCAGTGTGGGATGAACGCGACCCAGTGTTCAGGGGTGATTCCACCATTTATTATAGTGATGATCGTACTGGGGTATTCAATATTTATAAATATGATCTACAGACCATGGATAACCCACGTGTTACCAACGTTGTTGGAGGAGCCTTTCAGTCAGAATGGCAATCAGATAAGCTCTATTATTCGTTGTATGATAGTCTGGGCTTCAACATTGCAGTGCTTGATGAATCCGAACTTATCGAGGTGCAGAGTACACCCCTGAGTGAATCAACTGACAGAATAATTGCACCAACCTGGACCAGACATAAGAGCCAGTTAAGTGCTACTGAATATGTATTTCGTGCTGGACCACTCTTTTTATTACCTCGTCTCCAGATTGAAATGGATCAATCGAAAAATGATGTTCTCTTTAAACCTGGCTTCTACTTCTTTTCCGATGAAATCATCAGCAATTATTCCATGATTGGTGGTTTTGGCTTAGCTCCCAATCTTGATATGGACTTATTCCTGTCGGCTCAATACAAAGGTTTCTTGCCTACACTCACTTTTGAGATCTATAAGATGCTTCGTCACACCAATGAAGAATTAGGATATTTTGATCAAGTCTATACTGCAGATAGTGATGTTGATGTGACCTTCAGTCTCACCCAGGGTGTGTTATCGGCAGATATTAAAGTTCCTCCCATGCACACTGTCAATTTGGATATATCAGCCTCAAATTATAATACAGCAATTGCGTCCCATACAGTAATCGGCCTGCCTGCCGGTGGTTTTAGTTACGATTATTTCAAAGGTTGGGATTGGGGTATAAAATGGGATGTTCATAACATTAAGGTTAGGCAGGAGAGAGGTATAAATCCTTCCGGTTTTAAAAGCACCCTCGCCCTTAGAACAAACCATCATCAGTTCCTCGAGGATCTCACTGCAAGGGATGCCAGCAAATTTAGTGATAATAATTATCTAAATATCAATGCATCGACCTTCTATGGTTATATGCTACCCATCCCGGGGAATATGGTTATATCCAACACCACTGAGCTAAATCTCATCGATAATAATCTCATTGATCCTTTTTTCTGGGAGTTTGGTGGGGGAATGCCTGGGCTTAAGGGTTATCCCTTCTATTCGATGAAAGGTACTCGTCGAATTGTTTCATCAACAACCCTAAGATTGCCAATATTTCGTGATAGCTATAGAAAAGTGGGGCATTTGACAGTTCGTGACCTATATCTTGGCTTTCATGGTCAATTTGGAGCCGTATGGGCAGCGGACCCAGATATGGTTACCCCTGATGACCTGTCAGCCTGGATGGAACATGAAGGTGATCGGATTGACTTGGTACGGGATGTAGGAGTGGATCTACGTTTGGCCCTAAACTCATACTATGCTTTTCCAACCGCCTTTGAGTTTGGCGCATACTATGGGCTTGATGATGTTGATTCTGAAATAAGTACAGGTGATGTGATTAGATATGGAAAAGAATGGCGTTATTACTGGAAAGTACTCTTTGGTTTTGAGTAGAATTAAAAAAAATACTGTTGGTATGCTCCTCAGTCTTTTGCTGGTGTCATTCAGCTTTGGTCAGGAAACACCAGCGAGGCATCAGGTTGACAGGCGTATGCTGAAAAACTTTGTGAAGTCTTTGATTATTCCAGGATGGGGTCAATGGGAAAATGGAAATAAGCTCCGTGGTATTCTGTATGTTACTGCTGAGGTAGCAGGCATTTATGGGTATCAGTCAAACTTTAAGGCTGGGGATGATAAGGCGGCAGAGTTTAAAGTGTTTGGAGATGATCATTGGAATTATACCGTTTGGTCCTTTAGTGATAATGGGGAGACAGCATGCGGAAACCTCAGAACCCATTCGATGCCAACATATATTGACTCAGATGGGATTGTACAACCTATCCGGGATCACCATTTTTATGAGAATATTAGTAAATATCCTGAATTCGTCTGTGGCTGGGATGATATTTCACAGAAGGATGACAAAGATTTAACTCCCAACAAGAAGACCTATGTTGAAATGCGGACTTTATCCAACCAATTATATCGCAATGCCCAAATTGTAGGATCGCTCATTATGGTCAATCATTTGATCAGTGCATTTGACGCTGCTTTGGGTACAGATTTGACATCATTTGAATCAACTAGTTTCGCTGGAAAATTCTATATTAATCCGCTGAGTGTCTCAAGAGGCATCACGATGGAGGTAACATTTTGATTAAACGCTCTACCCGAAATAGATTTATTGTATTTGGTCTTCTTATTATGGGGCTATTCTTGCAACAGTGTGCAAGCCAGAAAAGCGACCTGGATGCTGCCAATATTGCCGATTCCTATGAACGTGGATTAGAGTATTTTGAGAAGAAAAATTATCTCAAGGCAGAAGAAGTCTTCACCTTCATTATCTATAATGATCCAGGTGGAGCCTATGCCGACGACGCTCAGTTTCAACTTGGGGAAACCTATTTTGAACGAGAGGAATATTTGCTGGCCATAAGCGAGTATGATCGCCTCATTCGGAGGATGAAAAACTCAAGTTTTGTTGAAGATGCTTTCTGGAAAAAGACAGAATCCTACTGCGAGCTATCTCCAGACTATCGGTTGGACAGAGATATGACTGATAAAGCTTTACGGAGTCTCTATGACTTTGTGGATTTTTATCCTGAGAGCAAATATCTTGACCAGGCACAGGCACGTATACTGGAAATGCGTGAAAAACTCGCCAAAAAACTCCTGGAGAGTGCAAAACTGTATGATACGCTGCGAGAATATGAATCAGCTATTTATTACTATGACAATGTCATCAATGATTATTCAAATACAGGTCTATATGCAGCAGCGCGACTGGGTAAAGCAGGGGATATGGTTGCTTTGGGTCGCTGGTCTGAAGCCAGAGAATTAATGAATTCTATTGCCTTGAATGGCAAGAATGATCTGACTCCAAAAGAAATGCTGAAGATGCGTAGCCTTGGTGAAAAAGTCCTCGCAGAAACCGATTCACCAAAGAATTGAGTTAAAGCCCGTGAAGGTCTGTCTCTTTGGCGGTACATTTGATCCACCCCACAATGCACATTTCATCATTGCAGAAGCCATTCGAGAATCATTGGATTTGAATAAAATTGTATTCATTCCAGCTTACAAACCTCCCCACAAATTTGAGATCAAACCTGTTACTCCAGTTGAACATAGAATAGCTATGTTAAAGCTCTGTATTAACGATATCTCCCAATTTGAGTATTCCGATATTGAGATTGTCCGCGGGGGTGTTTCTTATACCATCGACACCATTCGTGAGATGAAAATGGAGAAGCATATTGCTTCAAAAGATTTACACTTCCTCATTGGTAGTGATAGCCTTGCTGCATTCAAATCCTGGAAGGACTGGGAAGCAATCCTTGATGAAAGTCAGGTGATCGTAGCTCGCCGTCCCCGGTTCGAAAAAAATGACATTGATGCTGATATTATTGACCGGGTTCAATTTTTAAATTTACCCAGGATGGAAATTAGCAGTACGGAAATCCGAGAGAGGTTTAACGCGGATCGTATGACAAGATTTTATGTTCCAACTGTTGTTTCAGAGTATATTCAAAACAATAAACTTTATGGAAGTAAATAATGGATAATATGATTGCTTCAATCGGAATGGGTGGGAATAGTGTGATTATTGCACTGAGCGCCGCCCTCCTCTTTTTTGGGGCAGAATGGCTGGTAAGAGGAGGGAGTCAACTCGCCAAGCAAATGGGGGTAAAACCGCTCATTGTAGGCCTTTCCATCGTTGCTTTTGGTACTTCCATGCCAGAATTCGTTGTCAGTTTGATAGCAAATGTTTTTGAAGATTCGAGCACGATTGCAATCGGAAATATCATCGGAAGCAATGTGACCAATATTGGATTAATTCTCGGTGTCAGCGGACTAATCTTTCCCATAACTATCCACTTTAAGCAAACCTACAAAGGGTTAATATTTCTGACGGTGGTCAGCATTTTGCTCTATGTCCTTTCACTGGATGGTTCTGTATCGCGCACAGATGGAATTATTATGGTATTGGTCCTTATTGGCTATGTATTCTATTTGTATCGCAACCCAGGTGAAGTTCCTCTGGAAAGCTTTGATGGTGAATTTGGAAGCAGATCCAAAAACCTTTTATTGGTACTGGCTGGGAGTGTAGCCCTTTCTGTAGGTGCCTGGCTATTTGTGAAAAGTGCCGTTTGGATAGCTGAAGAATTTGATATCCCTAAGATGGTTATTGGCTTGACAATCGTAGCAGTTGGTACCAGCCTACCAGAACTGGCGACTTCACTGGTTGCAGCCTTCCGCAAGCATGGTGAGATTTCTGTTGGAAATATTATTGGCAGCAATGTCTTTAACATCCTCTTTATCATGGGAGGCGTTGGATTCATAAAACCACTTGACGTCCTTGAGACCCGTACTATTGCCGGGGAAGTCGTGAAAGTCTTTCCTCATGCTCAATACATCATCATGATGCTCTTCGGCTTGGTTCTTATTCCCTTAGGGCTTCGCCATAAAATTGGACGACTTACTGGGACTATCCTGGTTCTGGGTTATGTGAGTTTTTATGTATATCTCTTCTATGGACGAGCTTAACAGGAACCACCTCTCTTGCCTGACAAGCAACATATACAGAAGATTCAACCATATCAGCGTCTTGCTGCCTATTACGATAACCTCATGGATTATATCGATTATGACATATGGGTTGATGACATACAGGACCTGGTGGCACCCTATAAGCCAGAGAATACATGGCTTGATATTTCCTGTGGAACTGCTTCAATGGCCATCAGACTTGCACAGCGTGGGATTAATATGACTGCTGTTGACTTGAGTGAACACATGATAGATATTGCTCGTGATAAAGCAAGTGCAGCGAAACTTCACATCGAGTTTGATGTAGGGAACATGGTCGATTATACTTCAACCAAGGCGTTTGACGTCATCATCAATCTCCATGATGGATTGAATTACCTGTTGGAGAGCTCTGATATTGAGTTATTTCTCCGAAACTCATTTACGCTCCTTAAACCTGGAGGCATATTACTGTTCGACGTGGTTACGCCCTTGTTGTGCCAAACGCATTTTCGTGGATATCGGGAGATATTCCATGATGAACATGGAGGGTATGAACGATACACAAATTATGATCCAAATTCCCAATTGGCTGAATCACTGTTCACGTTGAAAACAGATAGCAAAGACACTGTTGATGTTGAATCACATATTCAGAAGGCCTATGAACAGAGTGATGTGGAGAAATTTTGCACTGCCTCAGATTTTAACTGGTGGAAAATACTTGATGATGAAACCTTGGAGCAACCAACTGAGGCTTCGGAACGGTTTATCGTCATGCTAAGGAAGACGGCATGATCCAATTCGATAAGGTTTTCTTGAGATATGATACGGGCATTTCACTGCGCGATCTGAATTTCACCATTGAAAAGGATGAGTTTGTATATTTATATGGCGATTCAGGAAGTGGTAAATCTTCTATTCTCAAAATGATATATTTAGATTTATTTCCCAATTCTGGATCTGTTAATGTGCTGGGATCTGACTCCAACAATATTAAGCGGAGGGACATTGCCAATATTCGACAGAGGATTGGCATGGTATTCCAGAACTTCCATTTATTATCTGATAGGGACATCTACTCTAATATTGCTCTTCCCCTTGAGCTACAAGGATTGAAAGCAGACGTGGTTCGGAGCAAGGTATCCTTAAAAGCTGATGAGTTGGGTATCCGCTCCAGATTATCACATTACCCTCATGAGTTGTCTGCTGGTGAGCAACAAAAGGTAGCCCTTGCGCGTGCCATGGTAATTTCCCCTGATATTCTATTGGCTGATGAGCCCATCGCGCATCTTGATGAAAAATCTGCAGCAGATGTTTTGAAGTACATTTGGAAAATTCATGAAACAGGAACCAGCGTCATTTTCGCCACCCACAATGAGATCCTTCTCAAACAGGATCCAGCCAGAACCATGACCATTGTTGCTGGAGAAGTGGTGAAGGACATACCATGATGAAACTGAGCTATATCATCAGAGAGGGTATTATTGGCATCAAAAGATCCCGTATGCCTTTCATGATATCTGTTTTCTCAGTAACCATTGCCTTGCTGGTTGTAGGTCTCGGTGTTCTTGCAGTTGACAACAGTCTTGAATATTTAGGTGAATTTCAGGCTGACTATGATCTTGAAATATTTCTGAAAAATGAAGCGACCACCCACCAAAAGCAAGAATTGGCAGCCATCGTAAGGGATTATCCAGGAGTCTTCAGAATGGAATACTTATCCAAGGAAGATGCTGCAGCTCTTTACAATGCAGAGTTTGGCGAGGATGTTCTGTCTTTGCTGGATGACAACCCATTGCCCAGCTCATTTCGAATTACTTTTGAAGAAGATCATCGATCAGCAGATTATATCTTAACATTTATTCACAATATGAATGAATTGGCTGGTGTGGATGAAGTCATTTTTAAAAAGGATTTATTCAATCGGGTTCAAGGTATCATGCAACTCGTCTACACCGTATCCACGGTTACCTTATTTATCATTATTTTATCCACAGTATTTCTTACTGCAAATAATCTCCGTTTGATGATCCTGGCTCGATACGAATTTATTGAAACTGTACGCCTGCTTGGGGCCAGTGACTTCCTCATAAAAGCACCTTTTTTCCTGGAGGGGGGAATTCTAGGCTTTCTTGGCGCCAGTTTTTCAGTACTACTGATCATCCTGGCTGAATATGTAATGAAAGTCTATGTCCATATCGATTTGCCCATTAAGATCATTCATCATCCTGAAGTCATTTTAGGATTGATTCTTTTTGGCGTCAGCCTCTCTTCATTGGGTGTTTTAAAAGCGGTGAGAAAAATGCTCCGTTTTGTTGCATAACAGTACATATTCACCAATCCTGAACATTTCCTTCCAAGCCTTATATATCAACTCTTTACCTATTTAAAATCTTGTATTAAATGGGCCCCAAAATTATTATGTTCGGTTATGAATCTAAGGCCTACAAAAACGCTTCAGGAACTCAAGGACCGTGAGGAAAATGTCCTCAAATGGTTGGTGAGAGATTATGCAGTGAATGGACTTCCAGTAGGATCTTCCCGTCTGGTTGCCATGGATTATTTTAAGGTTGGCTCTGCAACGCTACGTCACGTATTGAGCAATCTTGAAGTAGGAGGCTATTTATTGCAGCCTCACACCTCTGCAGGGCGTATTCCTACGGATAAGGGGTACCGGTATTTTGTTGACAGACTCATGGAGCTAGAACAGCCTCAACAGAATATCACCAGAGATTATGAGTCCGGTCTAGATACTTTAAGTCGAGATTTAGATCAATTGATCAAAAACACTGCACAGTTTCTGGGTGATATGTCCCATGCTCTTGTGGTCATGTCTCGCCCTCAGGAAAGAGCAACTCGAATACGTTCAATTGCCCTCCACGAACTGGATAAGGATTCAATACTTCTCATAGTCCACATGTCTCTTGAACAAGTGAAGACCGTTGCATTTGAATTAGAGAGTAAACTTTCACGAATTGTGATGCAGGAAGCAGAAACTATTTTAAATGATCTATTTGCCGGCCGAGATATTGATGATGTCCAAATGCAGGTAGAACAGGGTACGGATGAGGCATCTCGAAAGAATCCCATCATCGATCACATCTTGAAAAGTTTTAACAACATACTGGAATCTAATTCCAGCAATGATTATAGAACCTATGGCACTCATCAGCTATTGCATTATCCCGAAATTGCTGATCCAGCAAAGTTAGAGCGCTTACTGGAGGCTATAGAGACTGATTCTCTCCAAAGATATTTACCAGCACCCCTATATAATGGGAAGCCAAGCGTATTCATAGGCGGAGAATTAGGGCAGACATTCTTTCAAAATATGTCCCTTGTCTCAATTGCCTATAAGGGGAACAATTGTAACGGGGAAATACATATTTTAGGACCAACGCGAATGGAATATGAGCGTATCATTGGTCTTGCAGAATTTACTGCAGATAAAATTGAAACATTAATAAACACGAAATACACAAAATAACATGACTGAAAAAAATACAAAACAACCTGCCAAGCCAAAAAAGGCGGCTTCAAAGTCTAAGCAGACAGCCAAAGAGAAATCATTAACCAAGAAGATTGAGAAGCTCGAAGAAACTGTGGATAAGCTCACGGATGAATTGGTGGATCAACAACTTCGCGTACAAGCAGCAGAAGAAAAAATGTTGCGTGTTGTTGCAGAGTATGAGAACGGAAAAAAGCGGGTTGAGCGAGAGAAGGAAAGATCCCTTGTCTTTGCCAAGGATCGTGTTCTTATGGGGCTCTTCCCAATTATTGACAATCTTGAACGTTCAGCTCAATATGAACAGGATAGTGCTGATTCTGAGAATTCAACCAAGGGTGTTGTTCTGGTATTGGAGCAGATTAAAAAGTTCTTAAAAGATACTGATGATGTTGAGGTCTTCGATCCTCTAGGAGAAGCTTTTGATCCAGATCTGCATGAGGCCATGGCGATGCAACCATCTGACGAACACAAACCTGGTAACATCATTCAAGTTTTTGAAAAAGGCTACAAATCAGGGGATCGCGTATTACGAGCTGCAAAAGTAGTGGTTAGTCAATAATTATGGCAAAACGCGATTACTATGAAGTGCTTGGCCTATCCAAGGGGGCCAGTAAAGCTGACGTAAAGAAGTCTTATCGGCAGATTGCCATGAAGTATCACCCAGATAAAAACCCTGGTGATGCAGAAGCTGAAACAAAATTTAAAGAAGCAGCCGAAGCCTACTCAGTCTTAAATGACGATCAAAAAAAAGCTCAATATGATCAATTTGGTCACGCACCAGAAGGTGGAATGGGTGGGAATCCCTTCGACGGATTCGGTGGTGGTGGATTTGGCGTCGATCTGTCAGATGCGCTGCGAATATTTATGGATGGATTCGGCGGTGGTGGCGGCGGTGGTTCACGCTCCCGTAGTCGCGCCAGAGGGGCGGATTTAAAAATTAAATTGCCGCTGACCCTTGAAGAAATTGCTGTTGGTGTCACTAAAAAGATGAAAGTTAAACGATTCGAATCTTGTTCTGATTGTAGTGGCACAGGAGCCAGAGATAAGACCAGCAAGACAAACTGCACCGTTTGTCATGGTCGTGGAGAAGTACAGCAAGTTTCCAGATCAATGTTCGGCCAATTCGTAAATATTCAACCTTGTTCAAATTGTGACGGAACCGGTGAGGTAATCTCTAACCCTTGTCCCACCTGCAGCGGTGATGGAAGGGTAAGAAAAGAATCTGTTGTCTCAGCTAAAATTCCTGCTGGTGTCCATGCAGGCAATTATATGACCCTTAAGGGAGAGGGGAACTCAGCCAGACGTGGCGGTCAACAGGGTGACTTGATTGTTCTCATTGATGAAAAGGAACACGAACTATTTATCAGAGACGAGGACAATATTTATCTTGAGTTGGGTGTTAATATGGCCCAGGCAGTTAATGGCACAGAATTGGAAATCCCAACTCTCACTGGTAAAGTCAATTTAAAAATTCCTGCTGGCTCCCAATCAGGGAAACTTCTCAGACTGAGAGGGAAAGGTATTCCTCGTATCAATAGCCATATGGTTGGTGATCAAATGGTAAAGATACAGATTGAAACACCTGTCAAGCCCAGCAAGAAAGAGAAAGAACTGTATAAAGAACTTGCAGAATACTATAGTGCACAAAAAGGTAAGCGCAGTATCTTTAGAAAAATAAAATCCTTACTATGATGAGGCAGGAAACTTGCTAAATTTTACCCGCCAGGAACGAATCGTAATTTACTTTTTAGTGGTCACACTGGGAGTAGGGGCGGTTCTCAGGCTTGTAAGAAATCAGCGTCTTGAAAACCGGTTGAATCCGAATCGTTTTTATGAAGAGGATCACCAATTCAAAAAGATAACAGAGCAGATGAATTCTGACTCTCTCCAGTTTGTTGACAAGCATATTTCCACACCAGATTCTGTCGTTTTGGAGATGATGCCAGAAACCATCGTAGGAGAAGTCAAACTTGTTAATTTGAATACTGCTGGAGTCAAAGAACTAGCTGCATTGCCCGGCATCGGCCCGGCCAAAGCTGAAAGAATAAAAGCTTATAAGGATCAGAATGGTCCATTTAAGAATAAATCAGATATCGTCCTCGTTAAGGGGATTGGAAAAAAAATATATACCCGCATTGAGGGTTTAGTTACGACAGAGTAGTCGAGGAGGACTCGTGAGTAAAGATGTTTTCGC
>JABMOS010000067.1 GCA_013203185.1 Fidelibacterota bacterium
AGCACTGAACCCATGTCACCAAGTTGTGAGCAGTGTCCAGAATCAATTCCAGGGTTTGGGGCTTGTAAGCCCAAGGTGAGATTATTTGTATTGCCCCTAATAAAAAATAGGGAGATGCAACCCATGGTGCTGTCGTTGTCACCCACCAGCATCAAACCCTGGCGAGAACATCAGCTAAGGTTGAAACGCAGTGGTTTACCCCCTGTGGCAGTGGTTACAACTTTTGGTTTAGAGGATACTATTGGTGATGGGTTCCGCTGGGCCAGAGCGAATGTTGGTATCCGTGGTATAGTTTCCCGGGAGCACTTGGCTATGGCAAAGGAAGCCCAACTGGGTATAAGCCGGATAAAAACCCGAGTGGTCAGTCAGGACTTTTCTGAAACTGGAGATCGTGTTGAAAAGTCGGAATAACACAACGATGTAAATTTGCAGCCATTACAAGTGGGTGATGGCTGCATCATTTTTTTGCCTGATATCTAAAAACGTGGCATGACAGTGAGTAGTGGTTGTCGATGTGAAGAAATTAGTTTGAAATAAAAAGGAGAAGAAAATGGGCTATTGGATTGATGTCACCGGACATCCCAACATATTAATTGATGATGTTGTAATACCTAGAGTAGGTGAAACCATCACTCTGGTGGAAGACACATTGGAAGGACAAGAAGAAAACCTTGTATTTACCGTGCGTCGGGTGATCCACACATTAGGACCAGGATTAATAACTGAATTGCCAGTGATTGTGCTTGAACCAATGAATAGATAACGGGATAAAGCATCGCTTTCCTTTTTCCCATAATAGCATGATATTTTTATTTTTATTTTAAAGCCTTAGTCCTTATATTACTAGGCACTTTGATCCGCAGGCCAGGAAGCGAGTGGTTCTCAGGCATGAGGCTGCACTACTGGAAAGTGATTAAAACTGGATAGAACTGAATGCGCAGTTCGTTACTCATTTTAATCAATGATCGGTTCACAGTGCAATGCAACCCACCTCGAATTTCCTGACACCTAATTTTCACTATTCCATCCAAAACTTTTTTCCAAGGATTCATGTATTCACCATAATTTGTAACGCGGTAGAATTGAGCATATTATGAGTGCCCCTCTTCTTTGGGATGATAATCCTGCACGCAAGTATTTCGATATTCTTTTGGCAACATATTGGGGGTACCCGCTAGTCATGTACCAAACCTACCTGTATCAATCGTTTGGGCGGGAAGAAAGAGCATATATAAGATCAGAGCTTGAAATGCTCCCGAACAGTCCGCTAAAAGAACTATTCCTTTCAATTCTGGAAGTTATACAAGCACCTACTGGATCCTTCAAAATCAAAAGTTTTAAGCTAAAAGATCATGGAGATAAACTCGTTCACACCCATGAAATTATGGCTGATTTGCACGTATTCTTCCGAATCGCCGGTTTGTCCTGGCTGAATACCCCTTCTGTGGAGATATTCACTAACCTGAAGCACCACTCCATTAATATGATATATAAAGAAAAGCATATTGCCAGATTCCTTTATCAATACTGGAATGTTGGAACACAACAAGGCTACTCAATCAAAAGACGAAACGCTTTAATTTATCATTTGCGAGCTAGTGATAGCTTGCGACGTGCATTTCGGCCAATTGCGGAAGGGGCCTGGGGCGATCTGAAGCCCCTGGAGCTTGCAAAGATTTATGATATCCCTTTGCGTCAGCCGCAAATACGAGCCCTGAATAGTCAAACTATTCAAAATGGCCGCATTGCGCTATTTGAAGACTCAAAAGGGATAAATACAACAGAATCAGACCACTTGAGCACGAAATTTTTAGAAAGCACATTAAAAATACAGTCAGATCTCAGCGATCATGAGGATAAGGAGGGAAATGGGTCGGGACCTGAAGACTTCCTGTCCTTCGGTGATTTTGGAGGCGTGGATGACTAAAAATAAATGGGTGTTAGACCTGGTAACGCGAATCAGCCACATTTTTCGCAACAAAGAGGGTAATCGACTTGACTTTGAAACACGGCCCCACTGGAAGCAGATCTATAATGATGAGAGTCGCTATATGGTATTAATGACCAGCCGCCAGATCGGGAAATCTACTTTTCAGGCGATCCGAATATTGTACGAAATGTTGGCAACCCGGAATGCATCCATCCTATTTGCAAATGCCAAGAAATCCCAGAATAATGAATTTCGACATAGAAGCCTGTTACCTCAAATATTTCGTAATCGGAAGCTAATGCGAAAAGCCCTGGGTAAAGCTAGTATTAATAACGCAAAAATGATGAGATTGAGCAATGGCTCAACGCTTCATCTAGAACACATTGGTTCAACTGCGGATTCAGCTCGAGGTTCTAGTGCTAGTACCATCATTGCTGATGAAGTACAGGATATACCACGCGCCAATCTGGATGTCATCATGGAAAGTGCTGCAAGTTTTCCCAAGGATTCGAAATACCGCTTTACTGGGACGTGCAAAGATGATCAAAATAATATGTACCAATTATTTCTAGACACGTGCCAGTTTGAGTGGATAATTCCGTGTGCATCCTGCAAACAGAACAATCCACCAATTGGTATGACCCATCTAGACCTGGAGCGTGAATATTTGTTTTGTTCACATTGTAAAAAGCCCATAAATACGCTTGATGGGGACTGGGTTGCTCAAAATCCCAAGTGTAAACGGGTAGGCTACAGAATGCCTCGCTTAATTGAAGTGAACACGGTCTGGAGGAATTCAGCTGATGGCATTTTGGATAAGTACGAAACCTACTCAAGAGATAAGTTTTTAAATGAGGTCATGGCACTGCCAAGTATCCACGGTGAGGCATTGATCACACTTCAAGAATTGGAGTCATTTTGCGAGGACAGGCCAATGATGGACCCTGACAATGTCCCCATGGAGGAAATAAGGGGTGAGGCCATTATTGCAACAGTTGATTGGGCTTATAATACAAAGATCTTGGGTGTTTCTCATACGATCATCAGCATCGCCAAAGTGGAAGGCGATCACATCAAGATGCTCTTTATGAAACGATTCTCTGGTCCCTATTATGATGGTATAAATGGTCCAGATTTAGTCCTTGATGAGATTCAAGGGCTTGTGGCTGCATTTGGTGTGGACTGGGTTTTTGCTGACCATCGCATTGGAAACAAGGAGAATAACAGGTTAAAGCAGAAAATTGGCAAGCTCCTGGTGGAGGTGGAATATAGTCCTGGATCCCATCCAGTAACCTGGAAGAGCGATACCAAAAGATATTCCATCCCCAAAACTGAGAGTCTGGATCGTCTCTTTAATCAATTGCGCGCTGGTCGTTTCACCTTCCCAAATGTTGATGCTTCAACAGAATTCTTAACAGACGTCTTAAATGTTTACACCCATTACAATGATGACGTTACCAGCAGGTCTTACAAACGCAAGGGCGGCGCATCGGATGACTTCCTCGACCTATTGAATTTCACGCTCATAGCAGCGATTGAATATTACGGTGATAAAATGATATGGCTGGGGAAATACAGCTATCAGGATTAAATAATTCGCATTGCATTTCACTTTTCATGTTCAAGTCGGGAACGAAGTGCCTCATATTGTTATTTAATCTCTTATATCAAAGTGGTCACAGAAAGACGATATTTCCCACTTTCGACTTTGAGACCATTGACCTTTGACTAATTTCAACTGCTTAATTTTAGCCAAAGACAGGGAATTCAATTGAAACGAATAATCATCACTGGCGGCGCGGGGTTCATTGGATCCAACTTCATCCTCAAGCAAATCGCCGAAACCGATAACCACATCCTCAACCTTGACATTCTCACTTATGCTGGAAACCTTGATAACCTGGTCTCCGTGGCAGACAATCCGAGATATCAGTTTGTTGAAGGGGATATCACCGATGCCAACCTGGTTCAGACGGTTATTGATGACTTTCAGCCCGATGGTATTATCCATTTTGCAGCTGAATCTCATGTGGACAGATCCATTGATGGACCTATTCCCTTCATTATGACCAATGTGGTGGGTACTGCCATCCTCCTGGATAGAATGCACAATTACTGGAAGGGTCTTGAGGCACAAAAAAAAGAAAATTTTAGATTCCTCCATGTCTCCACCGATGAAGTCTTTGGCTCCCTGGGTCCTGATGAATTATTCAGAATTGATACACCCTATGATCCCAGTTCACCTTATTCAGCTTCCAAGGCCGGATCTGATCATCTGGTAAGAGCCTGGGGACGCACCTTTGGTTTTCCCATTCTTTTAACCAATTGTACTAACAATTATGGTCCGCTCCAATTCCCTGAAAAATTGATCCCCCTCATGGTCATCAATGCCATCTCAGGCAAAGCCTTGCCCATTTATGGTGATGGACTGAATATCCGGGACTGGTTGCACGTGGAAGACCATTGTGAAGCCATTTATAATGTCTTTGAGAATGGATCCCTTGGTGAAACCTATCTGGTAGGTGGGGAAGAGGAGGTCACCAATCTCCGTGTGGTAGAAACCATCTGCAGCATTCTAGATGAAATCAAGCCCAATGCTTCTGGTGCCAGCTATCGTGAGCAGATTACCTATGTTACCGATAGACCCGGCCATGATGTCCGTTACGCCATGGACATCTCCAAAATCCGCTCTGAACTGGGCTGGAACCCCTCCCACACCTTCGAAGCCGGCCTCAAAGAAACCATCCAATGGTACCTTGAAAACCGGGACTGGTGGACCAAATTACAAGAGAAGAAAATTTACGACCAGGAAAGATTGGGAACCAGTTAGCCTCGTATTTTTAGTCTCTCGCAAAGTGTGCAGAGCGTTGCATTGAGCCTGTCGAAATGCCGCAGAGATGAAGAAAAAGTTAAAAGTTAAAAATGAAAAGTGAAAAGTTAGAGCGACCAGGCGAGAATGGCGCGGACAGATACTATTAACTTGCTAAGCGATGTATTCTCGAGAAACAGCTTAAAACATGATATCCTGTAACGCCTCGTGAACGTACAAATAAAGTGTACATAATTCTTTGAATTCATCAATCTGTACAGTATAATTGTACAAGTTATATGGGAGAATCAATATGACAACCATCGCAGTTAGTGAATTACGGGCAAATCTGATGAAGGTTTTAGAAGAAATTAAACATGGGGCGCAAATTCAAATCACCTCCCACGGAAAAATTATTGCACAGCTTGTTCCAGCGGATGCTGCTCAGGA